>DASWQJ010000296.1:0-53173 GCA_036403795.1 Stenotrophomonas sp. | reverse complement strand
GCCCCGGCATGGGCCCGCGCCCCAGCCCCGGCCGCCCGCGCGCCCCAACCGGCTTCGCCTTGCCCTCGGTCGCCCTCGCACCCCAGCCCTTCGCCTCGCCCCGGCCGCACTCGCACCCCGCAAGCCCTAGCAACCCCCTCGCCCTAGCTACTCGTATCCGCAATCGCAAAACAATCACCCAAAAGAAAACCCCGCCTTTCAGCGGGGTTTTCGATAACACCAACGGCAGTGACTGCCGCGGAAGGACTTAGAAGTCCATACCGCCCATGCCACCCATGCCGCCGCCCGGCATCGACGGCTCATCCTTCTTCGGCGACTCAGCCACCATCGCCTCGGTGGTGATCATCAGACCCGCGATCGAAGCCGCGTTCTGCAGCGCCGTACGCGTCACCTTGGTCGGATCCAGGATGCCGAACTGCACCATGTCGCCGAACTGGCCATTGGCCGCGTTGTAACCGAAGTTGCCCGAACCGTCCTTCACCTTGTTCACGATGACCGACGGCTCTTCACCGGCATTGGTCACGATCTCGCGGAGCGGCGCTTCCATCGCGCGCAGTGCGATCTCGATGCCGTGGTTCTGGTCTTCATTGATGCCCTTCAGACCCTCGATGGCCGACTTGGCACGGATCAGCGCAACACCGCCGCCCGGGACCACGCCTTCCTCGACCGCCGCACGCGTAGCGTGCAACGCATCTTCAACGCGCGCCTTCTTTTCCTTCATCTCGACTTCGGTGGCAGCACCGACCTTGATCACCGCCACGCCACCGGCCAACTTGGCCACGCGCTCCTGCAGCTTCTCGCGATCGTAGTCGGAAGAAGTTTCTTCGATCTGCGCCTTGATCTGCTTGATGCGCGACTGGATCGCCTCGCCGTCGCCGGCGCCGTCGATCACCGTGCTGTTTTCCTTGGTGACCTGCACCTTCTTGGCGCGGCCCAGGTCCTTGATCGTCGCCTTTTCCAGCGACAGACCCACTTCCTCGGAGATCACGGTGCCGCCGGTCAGCACGGCCATGTCTTCCAGCATCGCCTTGCGACGATCGCCGAAGCCCGGTGCCTTCACGGCCACGACCTTCACGATGCCGCGGATCGTGTTGACGACCAGCGTCGCCAGAGCTTCGCCCTCGACTTCCTCGGCCACGATCAACAGCGGCTTGCCCGACTTGGCCACGCCCTCGAGGACGGGCAGCAGGTCACGCACGTTGGAGATCTTCTTGTCGTGCAGCAGGATGTACGGGTCTTCCAGATCGGCCGACTGGCTCTGCTGGTTGTTGACGAAGTACGGCGACAGGTAGCCACGGTCGAACTGCATGCCCTCGACCACGTCCAACTCGTTGTCCAGGCCCGAGCCTTCTTCAACGGTGATCACGCCTTCCTTGCCGACCTTCTTCATGGCCTCGGCAATGATGTTGCCGATCGACTCGTCCGAGTTGGCCGAGATCGTGCCGACCTGCGCAATCGCATTGTCGTCGACGGTCGGCTTGGACAGCTTCTTCAGCTCGGCGACGGCAGCGGTGACCGCCTTGTCGATGCCGCGCTTGAGGTCCATCGGGTTCATGCCGGCGGCGACCGCCTTCATGCCCTCGCGGATGAACGCCTGGGCCAGCACGGTGGCCGTGGTGGTGCCGTCACCGGCGTTGTCGCTGGTCTTGGAAGCCACTTCCTTGACCATCTGCGCGCCCATGTTCTCGAACTTGTCGGCCAGTTCGATTTCCTTGGCGACGGACACGCCGTCCTTGGTGATCGTCGGGGCGCCGAAGCTCTTCTCGAGCACGACATTGCGGCCCTTCGGGCCGAGCGTTGCCTTGACGGCATTGGCGAGCACGTTTACACCGCGCACCATGCGCGCACGGGCGTCTTCACCGAAACGGATATCTTTGGCAGCCATTGGCAGTTACCTCAAAAGTGATTCGTGGAAAATAAAACAGCGCGCGTCGATCAGCCGACGATCGCCAGGATGTCGTCCTCGCGGAGCACCTTGTACTCAACGCCCTCGGACTTGTAGCTGCTGCCGGCGTACTGGCCGTAGATGATCTTGTCGCCCACCTTGACGGCCGGTGCGCGCACGGTGCCGTTGTCCAGCGGCTTGCCGGTGCCAATGGCAACGACCTCACCCTTGGTGGACTTCTCTTTGGCGGAGTCCGGGATCACGATGCCACCGGCGGAAATTTCGTCGGCTTCGATCGGCTTGACCACGATACGGTCGTGAAGCGGCTTGATGCTCATGGAAAAGACCCTCTTAAGTGATTGATTGGTCTGGAAAAGACGGGCGATCTTAGCACTCGTGCATGACGAGTGCCAGCACCACGCATGAAAATGCCCGAAGGATCCGGGACCGGGCAGTTATGGAGCTGGAAGCCCGTCTTTCAAGGCCCCGCGGGCGAAATTTTTCGGTCCACCTGCGGCAAGTCGGCCGCTCGGGGTGGCGTTCTATACTGGACGGATGCCCGGCGCCGACACCATCCACCTGCTGCTCAGCACCTGCCCCGACGCCGCCAGCGCCGAGGCCATTGCCCGTGCCTTGGTGGGCGAACGCCTGGCCGCCTGCGTCACTCGCCTGCCCGGCGCGGTCTCTCTCTATGAGTGGCAGGGCCAGATCGAACAGACCGAAGAAGTGCAGTTGCTGATCAAGACCCGCGGCGACCGGCTGGCCCAGGCGATCGAACGACTGCAAGCGCTGCACCCCTATGATCTGCCCGAGGCGGTGGCTATCCCCGCCAGCGACGGCCTGCCCCAGTACCTGGACTGGGTGCGCGCGCAGACCCGCGCATCCACCGAAGAGGATTTCCGCTAGATGATGTGGCTAACCCGTTGGGTGCTGGCGCTGTGCGCGCTGTCTCTGCCCTCGCTTCCCGCCCTGGCCTTCACCGAGGCAGACCTGTTGCCGGTGGACCAGGCCTTCACGCTCGAGGCGCGCGCCGATTCGCCCGACAGCATCGAGCTGCAATGGAAGATCGCCGACGGCTACTACCTCTATCGCCACCGCACCTCGGTCAAGGTGCTGGCCGGCTATGAAGCCGGGCCGCTGACCCTGCCCGAGGGCCACAAGAAGCACGACGAATTCTTCGGCGACGTGGAGACCTACCGCCAGCAGCTGCGCGCGGTGCTGGCCGGCCGCCCGCTGCCGGGCCAGGACGCCGTCACCCTGGAAGTGCGCTACCAGGGCTGCGCCGACGCAGGCGTCTGCTACCCCCCGCAAAAACGCGAACTCACCGTCCACCTGCCCCGTGCCGGGGCCCACGCACCGGCGGTCGGCCAACCCGCCATCGGCCTGCCCGGTGCCGCGCCCGGCGGCGGCTCGCCCGGCCTGTCGGGCCTGGCTGGCCCCAACCTGCAAGCACTGCCGCTGCCGGCCGAACAAGCCTTCGGTTTCGAAGCCATCGTCGGCGATGGCAATACCCTGCTGCTGCGCTTCACCCCTGCGCCCGGCTACTACCTCTACCGCGATCGCACCGCGCTGGCGCTGGAAGGCAACAAGCGCATCGACACCGGCATGCCGCGCTGGCCTGAAGGCCGCCCCCACCACGACGAGCACTTCGGCGACGTGGTGGTGTACTTCGACCAGGCCGAGGTCACGCTGCCCTTGCTGCGCCAGCAGACCGAGCCGGCCGAGGTGACCCTGGTCGCGACGTTCCAGGGCTGCCAGACCGACGGCATCTGCTACCCGCCGATGACCCGCCGGGTGAAGCTCGCCCTGCCGGCCGGCACACTCACCGCACCGGGCCAGGCCAGCGCCGCGCCGCTGCCGATCCTGCCCCTCAACGACGCACAGGCGCGCGCCGCCGGCGAGCGCAAGGCGGCCCAGGCCAGTACCCCCACTTTCCCCGATGCCTCGGCCGACAATGCCGGTCGCAGCCCGCCCCCGGCACAGACCGCCAATCTGCTGTGGATCCTGGTGCTGGCCCTGCTCGGCGGCCTGGTCTTGAACCTGATGCCGTGCGTGCTGCCGATCCTGTCGTTGAAGGTGCTGGGCCTGGCGCACAGCGGCGAAAGCCGCGCCCGCGCGCGCAGCCATGCGCTTTGGTATTCGCTGGGCGTGCTGGTGTCCTTCGCGGCCATCGGCGGCCTGGTGATCGGCCTTCGGGCCGCCGGCCAGGCGGCGGGCTGGGGCTTCCAGCTGCAGCAGCCATGGTTCGTTGCCGCGTTGGCCTACCTGATGTTCGCCATCGGCCTGAGCCTGTCGGGGTTGTTCACCCTGGGCGGCGGCGGCGGACTGGGCCAGTCGCTGGCCTCGCGCAGCGGTCCGGTCGGCGACTTCTTCACCGGCGTGCTGGCCTGCGTGGTGGCCAGTCCCTGCATTGCACCGTTCATGGGCACCGCGCTGGCTTATGCCTTCGCCGCCCCGGCGCTGGCGGCGATGCTGGTCTTCATCGCCCTGGGCCTGGGCCTGGCCCTGCCGTTCCTGCTGATCGGCTTCGTGCCCTCGCTGGCGCGCCGGCTGCCCGCCCCCGGCCCGTGGATGGAAACCCTCAAGCAAGTGCTGGCTTTCCCCATGTACCTCACCGCCATTTGGCTGCTGTGGGTGCTGGGCAAGCAGCGCGGCGTGGATGCCCTGGCGCTGGTCCTGGTCGGCGCTACGGTGCTGGCCCTGGGCCTGTGGTGGTTCGAGCGCAGCCGCTGGCGCAGCCACCGCCTCGGTCTAAGCCTGTCCACCGCCATGCTGCTGCTGGCACTGGTGCCGCTGTGGGGGGTGACCCGCCTGGCCCCGGCCGCGGTCGCCGCCGCCAGTGCGGGCGAGGTCGCCTACTCGCCGCAGATGCTGGACCGCCTGCGCGCCGACAACCGCGTCATCTTCGTCAACATGACCGCCGACTGGTGCGTCACCTGCAAGGCCAACGAACAGCACGTACTGGGCAGCAGCGAATTCCGCGACACCCTGCGCCGGGTCGACGCCGTCTACGTGGTGGGTGACTGGACCAACGTCGACCCGGTCATCGGCGACTTCCTCAAGCAGCACCAGGCCGTCGGCGTCCCCCTCTACGTGGTCTACGGCCCTGGCGCCCCGCCCACCGTGCTGCCCACCGTGCTGACCCAAGCCATCGTCGAAGACGCCCTGCTCCGCGCAGCCCGCTGATTCTCCTTCCCGAGCGCTCCCGCAGAGAAGTGGGGGCGCTGGACCCAAGGGGAAGCGGCATCGCCCAGCCTGGGCGCGACGTTTAGCCGAACGGCGTGGTCGTGCCCGGGCTGGGCGATGCCGCCTCCCTTGGGTCCAGCGCGGCCTCAAACCAAACGCCTCCCGCAGCCCGCAAGATCCGTCATCGTGCCGCCTAAGCGCGCAGATCGTGACGCCCGCCACGCTCCTCCCGCTGACCTCGCCCACCGATCCGCCCCGGGTTAGCCCACGTCCATCTACCGCCCGCCCAATATCGGCGCGGCTTCCCGCCCCAATTCAAACGATCGTTTAAAGCACCGGCAACTTCGCCTATCTGGACAGTAAAGCCGGCTTCGCGCAGACTCGCGCCCTTTCCAGTCAACGTCGACGCCATGGCCCGACTGCTTCTGCTCCACGGCCCCAACCTCAACCTGCTGGGCAGCCGCGAACCGGACGTCTATGGCCACGACACCCTGGCCGAGATCGACGCGCGCCTGGCCCAACAGGCTGCGGCCGCCGGCCACGACCTGCTGGCTTTCCAGTCCAACGCCGAGCACGCCCTGGTCGACCGCATCCACGCCGCCCGCCAGGACGGCACCGCCCTGATCCTGATCAACCCGGCGGCCTTCACCCACACCTCGGTCGCACTGCGCGATGCCCTGCTGGGCGTGGCCATCCCCTTCATCGAGCTGCACCTGTCCAACCCGCACGCCCGCGAACCGTTCCGCCACCACAGCTACCTGAGCGACAAAGCCGTGGGCGTGATCTGCGGATTCGGCGCCGACAGCTACCGGCTGGCGCTCGAAGCGGCCATCGCCCGCCTCGCCCAAGCCTGACCCTTTCCCTTCGGACGGCCTTCCGCCGCCCCGCTCTACCCAAGAGGCCTCTATGGATCTGCGCAAAATCAAGAAACTGATCGACCTGCTTGAAGAATCGAATCTTTCCGAGATCGAGATCAAGGAAGGCGAAGAAAGCGTGCGGCTGGCCCGCGTGCCCCGCAACGGCATGGGCATGGCCCCGGCGCCGGTCTATGTCTCCGCACCGCCGGCCGCCGCGCCGCCGATGCCGATGCAGTCGCCTACCGAAGCCTCCACCGGTGGCACCGCCAAGGCCGGCAACGCACTGCCCGACGGCCACGTGCTGCGCGCGCCGATGGTCGGCACGTTCTACACCTCGCCCTCGCCGGACAAGCCTGCCTTCGTCACCGTCGGCCAGGCCGTCAAGGCCGGCGAGACGCTGGCGATCATCGAAGCGATGAAGATGTTCAACCCGATCGAAGCCGATGTGTCGGGCACCATCGTCGCCGTCCTCGGCGAAAGCGGCCAGCCGGTGGAATTCGACCAGCCGCTGTTCGTGATCGGCTGAGGCGGCGCCCATGCTCGATAAAGTCGTCATAGCCAACCGGGGCGAGATCGCGCTGCGCATCCTGCGCGCCTGCCACACCCTGGGCATCCGCACGGTCGCGGTGCATTCCACCGTTGACCGCAACCTCAAGCACGTGGCGATGGCCGATGAATCGGTCTGCATCGGACCGGCGCCCTCCGCAGACAGTTATCTCAATATCCCGGCGATCATCGCCGCGGCCGAGGTGACCGATGCGCAGGCCATCCATCCGGGCTACGGCTTTTTGTCGGAGAACGCCAACTTCGCCGAACGCGTCGAAGAATCCGGTTTCATTTTCATCGGGCCCAAGGCCGACACCATCCGCCTGATGGGCGACAAGGTCGAAGCGATCCGCGCAATGAAGGCCGCTGGCGTGCCCTGCGTGCCCGGCTCGGGCGGCCCGCTGGGCGATGACATCGTCGCCAATACCCGCGTCGCGCGCGAGATTGGTTTCCCGGTGATCATCAAGGCCGCCGGCGGCGGCGGCGGTCGCGGCATGCGCGTCGTGCACGCCGAAGGCGCCCTGAAAACCGCCATCGAGACGACCAAGTCCGAAGCGAAGGCGGCTTTCAGCAACGACCAGGTCTACATGGAAAAATTCCTGGAGAACCCGCGCCACATCGAAATCCAGGTGCTGGCCGACGGCCAGGGCAATGCGATCCACCTGGGCGAGCGCGACTGCTCCATGCAGCGGCGCCACCAGAAAGTCGTCGAGGAAGCACCGGCACCGGGCATCACCGAGGCGCTGCGCAACGAGATCGGCAAAGTGTGCGTCGAGGCCTGCCTGCGCATCGGCTATCGCGGTGCCGGCACGTTCGAGTTCCTGTTCGAGAACGGGCACTTCTACTTCATCGAAATGAACACCCGCATCCAGGTGGAACATCCGGTGACCGAGCGCATCACCGGCATCGACCTGGTCTGCGAACAGCTACGCATCGCCGCCGGGCAAAAGCTGAGCATCAAGCAGAGCGACATCGTGCTGCGCGGCCATGCCATCGAATGCCGCATCAACGCCGAGGATCCGGAAACCTTCATGCCGCACCCCGGCCTGATCACCGCCTTCCATCCGCCCGGTGGCCCGGGCGTGCGCGTGGATACGCACATCTACAGCGGTTACAAAGTGCCGCCCAACTACGACTCGATGATCGGCAAGCTGATCGTGCATGGCCCGGACCGCGATACCGCCATCGCGCGCATGCGCGTGGCGCTCAGCGAGATGGTCGTGGACGGCATCAAGACCAACATCCCGCTGCAACAGCGGATCATGCGTGACAAGGGCTTCCAGGGCGGTGGACAGAACATCCACTACCTGGAGAAGCGATTGGCCGAGCGCAAGAACCAGTCAATCGCACTGGTCTGAGTCGGCACCACATCGCGGGCACGAAAAGGCGGGGAATTCCCCCGCCTTTTTTGTTGCCTGGCACTTGCCCCCGGCAGTGCTCAGCGATGACTTGCCGGCACGTCCTGCTGGCTACCCGGCACCAGCTTGTTGCCGGTGCTGGAGCTGGGCTCCACGATGGTGACGGTCTCGGTCGAGCCATCCGGCCACACGATCTGGAACGTGGCCCCCGAGGGCAGCGTGGAGAACGGCATCCCGCTCTGGGCGCGATACACCGCCGCCACCTGGGCCGCGCCCACGCGACGCACCTGCTCGTCGGATTTCACCGAGGTCAGTCGCACCTGCGAGAGCAGTCGGAACCGGTCTTCGGCCGTATCGATCATCACGATGCCAACCGCCGCCGCCGAATAGGCCACGAACAAGGCCACCCAGAACCAGAACTTGGCGCCCGCCAGCCAACGTCGATGTTTCATGAGGCCTCTCCTGCGCCGCTGATCAGCGCGTTCACCATCTCATCCATTTTCCTGGCACCTTGCCGCGGCACCGCGGCATCCAATACGAAAGAACTGAAATCCTGCGAGGCGTCCTGCGAGCAGATGCCACCGTTGGCGCAATAACTCGTCATCAAGGCGCTGCCGGGGCTGCAATCCAGGCCCAGCTGGCACGCGGCCACTTGCCAGGCCAGCTCGGCGAACTGATCGCCGGCGACCAGGCCCCGATAGGCATCGTCGCCATTGGCAGCGGCGCCCATGGCGCTGGACAGCGCCAGATAGGCTTCGGGATCGCGCGAATCAAGCACGCGTTGCACCAACTCGCGCCGATAGCCGGCCGATGCATCCAGCGGCTGGCCCAGTGACAGCAGGGCCGCCTCGGCCGCCAGGTTGCCGTCTTTGGCCGCCTGGCTGCGCAAGCCCACCAGGCGACGCCCGGTCAACCCGTCCACCGGACCAAAGCCGGTGCAACGATGCGAGACCCGATCACGCGCCGCCTGCATCGCCGCCACGCCGGGCGAGGCCAATCCCGCCAGCGCGCGACTGTCCGCGTCATAGTTGAGGGGATCGATCGCGTAGCCCGCGCAGTAGTCGTAGACCCGGCTGAGCATCCAGTTCGCTTCGGCATCGCCATTGCGTGCGGCCACCGTGAGCGTCTGCGCGTAGCCGTACAGGTCGTCCTCGGCTTCAAAGCCGGCACGGCGATTAAGCGGCAAACCGGGTCGCACCGCCGAGGCCGCGCGCGTTTCCACCGGGCGCCGCGCGGCGATCAATGGCTGCGCGTTGACCCTAGCGTCGGGCAGGCCGGCCTCATGCCCGCCGCCATCCAGGCCCGACAGCGGCGCAGCGCGATGCCAGGACACGGCCGCGAGCAACGCGACGGGCGCCAGCAACAGCAGCATCGAGAGGCGGAATCGAGTCAAGGACAGAGGCGGCGAAGCGTCGCGAAAGGCGCGCGGGCGGCAGTCTACCAAGCCGGGCACCGACGCGCGCCCCTGCAGGCCGGGCCGCGGTCGTCTACGATGCCTGCCCCCTTCCGCCAGACACGCCCATGCCGTTCCTCGAACTGACCCTGCGTTGCTCCGAATCCGCCCAGGCCCGCTACGAGAACGCGCTGGAAGCGGTGGGTGCCCTGGCGGTGACCCTGCTCGATGCCGACGCCGACACCACGCAGGAGCGCGCCATCCTGGAGCCCGGGGTCGGCCAGACGCCGCTGTGGGATGCGCTGGTCCTCAATGCCCTGTTCGATGGCGACAGCGACGCGCTGGCGGTGCTGGCCGCGCTGGAGGCCTTTGATCCTGAGCTGGAGTGGGCCGGCGTGCACTTCCGCCAGGTTGCCGACGAGGATTGGGAGCGGGTCTGGCTGGACCAGTTCCACGCCATGCAATTTGGCGATCGCACTTTCATCGTGCCCTGGAACCACGACCTGCCCGAGGCCGCCCAAGGCGCGGACGCGGCCGTGGTGCGGCTCGATCCCGGCCTGGCCTTTGGATCGGGCACGCACCCCACCACCGCGCTGTGCCTGCGCTGGCTGGATCGACTGGCCGCCGAAGGCGTGCTCGACGGCGCGCGCCTGCTCGATTTCGGCTGCGGCTCGGGCATCCTGGCGCTGGCCGCGCTCAAGCTGGGCGTGTCGGCCGCGGTGGGCGTGGACAACGACCCGCAGGCCCTCACGGCCACGGCCGACAATGCCGAACGCAACGGCGTGGCCGAGCGCCTGTCGGTCTACTTGCCACCTGACGAGCCGGTGACGACCTACCCCGTCGTCGTCGCCAACATCCTGGCCTCGGCCTTGGACGTCCTGGCCCCGACCCTGGCCTCACGCGTCCAGCCGGGTGGGCGGATCGCCCTGTCCGGCATCCTGCAAGGCCAGGAAAGCGAGTTGCTGGAACGGTACGCCCCCTGGTTCGAAGCCCTGCGTTGCGAGCAGGACGGCGACTGGATGCGCATCGACGGCGTACGCCGGTCTGCCTGATCGGGCCGTCATGACGACGGCATCGGCATGGTGACCGTCGCGCGACTCGCCTTCCGTTGGACTTGTCTGAGTCCCTCAGCGCCGCCGGTGCGAAAGCCTGAATCGAAGCCGCCTCACCGCCGCAAGTATCACTGACAGCCATGCCAAGAGCATCGTCACGAACAGGCTACCGGAAGGCGGGCGATATATGTCCCAGCCGGTATTCCTGCGCAGCGGATAGGCAGTGAGCACGCTTTACGAACGGATTCGCGAGGCCCGTAGCCTCACCGGACTGACGCAGGAGGCGTTGGCCGCCGAATTGGGTATTTCCCGCAGTGCGGTCGCGCAATGGGAAATGGCCGAAGGCACCGCGCCCTCGGTGGAGAACCTCATCGCGCTGGCACGTCGCAGCGGCTTGAACTTCGAGTACCTGGCGACCAACCGCGGCGAGCGCCACTTCGGCCCGCCCACCCTCATCGCCGAAGAAGAGCCCAGTTACCACCCGTTGACCGAACAACAACGGCAATTGCTGGAAGCCTTCGAGCGGCTGGCCGGGCGCCAGCGCAGCGGCCTGCTCGACCTGATCGGCCCACCGCCCGCGCCCACGTCCCGCCGGCGCCGCTGACCGCTGGCCGGCTGCCGCCGCAGCCTTCGCACCCTCCCGCCCCGCCGCTTGGCGATGGCCGGGGTCTCGAATGACAGCATTGCTGGCCATTGGCTTCATGCCACCCATACTTGCGCCCTGTTCGGCCGCCTGCAAGCGTCAATCGACACCCATTCCAGTCAGCGCGCGCCCGCGTCATGCTTGAATGACTTTCCTTTGCTCCGTGCCCCGCGATGACCGAGACGCCGCCGCGCCGCCCCCTGGCCAGCTTCCTGCGCCGCCCCGAACCCGAGCGCAAAGCCGTGGACGCGCCCGTGCCAGCGGAAGGCGCTCCGCCTGACCCCCTTCCCCTCGCCGAGAGTGAGCGCCCGGCGCCATCACCGGCACGGACCTCCACGGTCCTGGGTGACAGCGCGCAACCGCCCTCGACCAGCGCCAGCGAGCCGACTCCGGGCACGCTCCCGAGCCCGACGTCCGCCACCGCGCCCTCCCTCACCACGCCAGCGCCGGACATGGCTTCGGCGTCGGCGACGACCTCGCTCGCTTCCACCGAGACCGGCACTGCGGGCGGCAGCCCATCCGACGATGTCGCCGCGCTCAAGGAACTCGGAGAAGAAGAGGTCGATCCGCCGGCGCCCGTCCTGGAGGACGGGAACGGCGGCTCGGCCATCGAACCGTCGGCCCGCTCGCTCGCCGTTGACGCGCCCCCTGGAACCCACCGTTGGTCCACCACCGAGTTGCCGGTCGTACCCGCCACGGCGACACCGACGTTTGCCCGATCGCGCACGCGCGCACCGTCGCTTCGCGCACCGGTGTGGCAGTGGTGTGCGTTGGCGTCGCTCGCGCTGGTGCTGGTCTTGCAGATATTGATCGCCGATCGCGCACGTTTGGCGAGCCAGGCGCGCTGGCGCCCGATGGTGGAGTCGCTGTGCGGCGTGCTTGGCTGCACGCTGCCGCCCTGGCACGAGCCCAGTGCCTTTTCCATGCTCGACCGCGAAGTGCGTCCGGTCGCCAACCAGACCGGGCAATTGCGCATCCAGGCCAGCTTTCGCAACGACGCGCGTTGGGCGCAATCGTGGCCGTGGTTGCAACTGTCGCTGTCCGATGCCGATGGCCGGGTGATCGGCACGCGTGTGTTCGCGCCCACCGAGTATCTGGGCCGTGTTCCGGCGCCTGCCGACCTGCTGACGCCGGGCCAGAGCGCGCGCATCGACTTCCGCGTGCGCGAGCCGGCGGCAGGCACGGCGGCCTTCAGCTTCGAGTTCCGCTGACCTGGCGTGTCGGGTGGCGCCGGATGGCAGCGGCCCAACGCACGCGCTAGACTCACTCCCCCTCGCCGCCAGCACCCGCCGGGCCGGCATCGTGATCCCGGGGATCCTTTTGAACGCAGCCACCACCCGTCCTGACCACAGTCGAGGCGTCCCCAAGTCACCCCTGCGCGAGCACGTGGCGCAGTCCGTGCGCCGCTACCTGCGCGACCTGGACGGCAGCGACGCAGACGACATGTACGAGATCGTGCTGCGCGAAATGGAGATCCCGTTGTTCGTGGAAGTGCTCAACCACTGCGAGGGCAACCAGAGCCGGGCCGCGGCGATGTTGGGCATCCATCGGGCCACGTTGCGCAAGAAACTGAAGGACTACGGGCTCTCCTGAGGCCGACCTGCCGCCCGCGCGGCGGCACACCCGCCACCGGAGCCGGCCACCCGGCCAGGGCCCGCGCCACCCCCGTCGGGGGATAACGGTGTTTCGGCCGTAACCAACGGCCGCCCTGCCAGCCAGCGCCGTTACAATATCGGCCCCGCACGCTGCCCCCTTCTGCTCCCATGGCTTCTGATTTCCTGCCCGTCCGCCGGGCACTGCTGTCTGTTTCCGACAAGACCGGCCTGATTGAACTGGCGCGCGCGCTGGCTGCGCGCAACGTTGAACTGCTGTCCACCGGCGGCACCGCCCGGGCGATCCGCGAGGCGGGCCTGGCGGTCAAGGACGTGTCGGAAGTGACCGGCTTTCCGGAAATGATGGACGGGCGCGTCAAGACCCTGCATCCGCTGGTGCATGGCGGGCTGCTCGGCCGCGCCGGCACCGACGATGCGGTGATGGCCGAACACGGCATCGCGCCGATCGATCTGCTGGTGCTCAACCTGTATCCGTTCGAGCAGGTCACCGCGCGCGCCGACTGCACGCTGGCCGAGGCGGTGGAGAACATCGACATCGGCGGCCCGGCCATGCTGCGCTCGGCAGCCAAGAACTTCGCCCGCGTCGCCCTGGCCACCGATCCTTCGCAGTACGCCGGCCTGCTGAACGAGCTCGACCAACACGACGGACAGCTCTCCTCGACCACGCGTTTCGCGCTGTCGGTGGCCGCGTTCAATCGCGTGGCGCAGTACGACGCGGCCATCAGCAATTACCTGTCGGCCGTGGCCGATGGCGCGTCCGAGGTGCCGCAGCGCGCGGAATTCCCGGCGCAGATGAATTCCACGTTCGTCAAGGTCATGGACCTGCGCTACGGCGAAAACCCGCACCAGTCCGGCGCGTTCTATCGCGACCTGTGGCCGGTGCCAGGCACCCTGGCGACCTTTCAGCAGTTGCAGGGCAAGGAACTGAGCTACAACAACCTGGCCGATGCCGATTCGGCCTGGGAATGCGTGCGGCAGTTCGATGTGCCCGCCTGCGTGATCGTCAAGCACGCCAACCCCTGTGGCGTGGCCGTCGGCGTGGCCTGCGGCGATGCGTACGAGCTGGCCTACGCCACCGATCCGACCAGTGCCTTCGGCGGCATCATCGCCTTCAATCGCCCTCTTGATGCGGCCACGACCAAGGCCATCCTGGATCGGCAGTTCGTCGAGGTGCTGATCGCGCCGGACTACGCGCCGGGCGCGCTGGAATACGCCACCAAGAAGGCCAACGTGCGCGTGCTGAAGATCCCGCAGGGCGAAGGTCGCAACAATTACGACAGCAAGCGCGTGGGCTCGGGCCTGCTGCTGCAGAGCGCCGACAACCGCGGCATGACGCTGGACGAGCTGAAAGTGGTCAGCCAGCGCGCGCCCACCGGCGCGGAGTTGCGCGACCTGCTGTTTGCCTGGCGCGTGGCCAAATACGTCAAGTCCAACGCGATCGTCTACGCCAAGGACCATCGCACCATCGGCGTGGGCGCCGGACAGATGAGCCGCGTCTATTCGGCCCGCATCGCGGGCATCAAGGCGCAGGACGCCGACCTGGTAGTCGAAGGTTCGGTGATGGCCTCCGATGCGTTCTTCCCGTTCCGCGACGGCATCGATGCCGCCGCCCAGGCCGGCATCAAGGCGGTGATCCAGCCCGGTGGTTCGATGCGCGACAGCGAAGTGATCGCGGCCGCCGACGAGCACGGCCTGGCGATGGTGTTCACCGGCGTGCGCCACTTCCGTCACTGACCGTTCCTGCCAAGCGAGGCCTGCCATGTGGATCCGCGACGAAACCCCGGCCGATCATGAAGCGATCGCCGAAGTGATCCAGGCCGCGTTCGCGCTGGCGCCACATGCTTCCGGCCGCGAGCCGCAGATCGTCGAGGCGTTGCGCCAGCAAGGTGCACTGGCGCTGTCGTGGGTGGCCGACATCGACGGCCGCATCGTCGGCCATGTCGCGCTGTCACCGGTCACCCTGGACGACGGCAGCGAAGGTTGGTTCGGCCTGGCACCGGTCGCCGTGGCGCCCGCCCACCAACGCAATGGCGTGGGCAGCGCGCTGGTCCGCGCCGCGCTGGCCGAATTGCCGGCATTGGGGGCGCAAGGCTGCGTGGTGCTGGGCGATCCGGCCTATTACCGCCGTTTCGGTTTCGACGCGGTGCCCTCGCTGCGGTATGAGGGCGCGCCCGCCCAATATTTCCTGGCCCTGGCCGTGGGCGACGCCGACGTGCCGCAGGCCAATGTCACCTATCACCCCGCCTTTTCGATCGCGTGAGCCCGTCCGGCGCACGCACAGGAGTGTTGCTCGAATGAAAGTCCTCGTCATCGGTTCTGGCGGTCGCGAACACGCGCTGGCCTGGAAGCTCGCCCAGTCCTCGCGCGTCAGCGAGGTACTGGTCGCGCCCGGCAACGCGGGCACCGCCACCGAGGCACGCTGCCGCAACGTGCCGGTCAAGGCCGATGACCTGGAGGCGCTGCTGGCCCTGGTGCGCGACGAGGGCGTGGCGCTGACCGTGGTCGGCCCCGAAGTGCCGCTGGTGGCGGGGGTGGTGGATCGCTTCCGCGCCGCCGGCCTGCGCATTTTCGGGCCCACCGCCGCTGCCGCGCAGTTGGAGGGCAGCAAGGCCTACGCCAAGGACTTCCTGGCCCGTCACGGCATTCCGACCGCGTACTACGCCGTACACAGCGAGGTCGACGAGGCACTGGCCTATGTGCGCGACAAGGGCGCGCCGATCGTGGTCAAGGCCGATGGCCTGGCGGCGGGCAAGGGCGTGATCGTGGCGATGACCCTGCAGGAAGCCGAAGCGGCGGTGCGCGACATGCTGTCGGGCAATGCGTTCGGCGATGCCGGTGCACGCGTGGTCATCGAGGAATTTCTCGACGGCGAAGAAGCCAGCTTCATCTCCATGGTCGATGGCGTCACCGCACTGCCGATGGCCACCAGCCAGGACCACAAGCGCGTAGGCGATGGCGACACCGGGCCCAACACCGGCGGCATGGGCGCCTATTCGCCCGCACCGGTGGTGACCGCCGACGTCCACGCGCGAGTGATGCGCGAGGTCGTCGAGCCCACGGTGCGCGGCATGATCGCCGATGGCCTTCCCTTCACCGGGTTTCTCTATGCCGGGCTGATGATCGACGCCAGTGGTGCGCCGAAGGTGATCGAGTTCAACGTGCGCTTCGGCGATCCGGAAACCCAGCCGGTGATGCTGCGCCTGCAGTCGGACCTGGTCGAGCTGGTCGAAGCCGCCATCGATGCGCGGCTGGACCAGGTCCAGGCGCAGTGGGATCCGCGTCCCTCGCTGGGCGTGGTGATGGCCGCCGCCCCCTATCCGGAAACGCCGCGCACCGGCGATGTCATCCAGGGCCTGGACCAGGTGCCGGCCGATGCCAAGGTGTTCCATGCCGGCACCACGCTCGATGCGCAGCAACAGGTGCTCAGCGCGGGGGGCCGGGTGCTGTGCGTGGCCGCGTTGGGCGACAGCGTGGCCGATGCGCAACGCCGGGCCTATGCGGCCGTCGAGGGCATCCACTGGACCCACGAGTTCCATCGCCGCGATATCGGCTGGCGCGCCATCGCACGCGAACGGGCGCACGAACCGGCCCGCTGATGGCGCCCCCGTCAGGCAAACGCCAGTAGCGTCCGCTGCACACTTGGCGTTGTCGTCGCGACGGCCATAATGCGGGGGTCCGCCACGTCCCGGTCCCTCGTGCCGAAAGTCTCCCTCGAATCCCGACTGGGCCGCCTGTGGGCCCATGAGAAGGCCAGCTACGGCCTACGCGTGCTGATCGCCTTGGGCGTGGCGATGGCCGCGTGCTGGAGCAGCGATCGGTTGGCGGCACTGCCGGCGATCTTCCTGGGCATCATCGCCAGCGCCATCGCCGAGACCGACGACAACTGGCTGGGTCGCAGCAAATCGGTGCTGTTGTCGCTGCTGTGCTTTGCGATCGCCAGCGTCGGGGTCGTGTGGTTGTTCCCGCAGCCTTGGGCATTCGCGGCCGGGTTGGCACTGACCACCTTCCTGCTGACGTTGCTGGGGGCGCTCGGCGAGCGCTACGCCTCGATCGCCCAGGCCACCGTGGCGCTGTCGATCTACACCATGATCGGATTGGACCAGCACCACATCGCCGGCGGGGACCCGACGCAGGCCTGGTGGGGCAGCGCACTGCTATTGCTCGGCGCGGTCTGGTACGGGTTGCTGTCGATCCTGTGGACGTTGCTGTTCGCCAACCGCCCGGTGCGTGAGCGCCTGGCCCGCCTGTTCGTGGTGCTGGGCAGCTACCTGCGGCTGAAGGGCGACTTGTTCGAGCCGGTGCGCGAGAGCGACCTGCAGGCCCGAAGGCTGGCCCTGGCCGAGCAGAATGCCCAAGTGGTGGAGGCACTCAACGCCGCCAAGGCCGCGATCCTGAGCCGGTTCGGCCGCTCGGGCCGGCCGGGCGTGCAGTCCGGCCTGTATTTCCGGCTGTATTACCTGGCGCAGGAACTGCACGAACGTGCGAGCTCGTCGCACTATCCCTACGAACAGCTCACCGACGCGTTCTTCCACAGCGACGTGCTGTACCGCTGCCGCCGCCTGCTCGATCTGCAAGGCCACGCCTGCGCGGCGCTGGGCGAGGCCCTGCGGCTGCGCCAGCCCTTCGACTACGGCGATGCCACGCGGCGGGCCACCGAAGACCTGCGCCAATCGCTGGACTGGCTGCACGGACACGCCGAGCCGCGCCAGGCCCGCCTGCTGGGTGCGCTCGAACTGCTGGCCGGCAACCTGCAGCGGGTGGAACAACGCTTGTCGGAGTCTTCGTTGTCGGACACGCCACTGGACCAGATCGACACGCGCCTGCGCGATTCCTCGCCGCATACGCTGCGCGAAATGGGCCGTCGCCTGGTGGCCCAGTTCACGCCCGGCTCGGTGCTGTTTCGGCACGGCCTGCGGATGGCCGTGGCGCTGGTCGCCGGCTATGTGCTGATGCGCTTGCTGCACGCCGACCATGGCTACTGGATCCTGCTGACCACCGCGTTCGTCTGTCGGCCCAACTACGGCGCCACGCGCCTGCGGTTGGTGCAACGCATCGTCGGCACCCTGGTGGGCCTGGGCCTGACCTGGGCCCTGATGCAGTTGTTCTCCGGTGTCGAACTGCAGCTGTTGATCGCCCTGGTGGCCGCGTTGCTGTTCTTCGTGACCCGCACCGATCGCTACCTGGTCGCCACCGCGGCGATCACCGTGATGTCGCTGCTGTGCTTCAACGTGCTCGGCAACGGCTTCGTGCTGATCTGGCCGCGCCTGGTCGATACCCTGGCTGGTTGTGCGATTGCCGCGGCCGCCTCGTTCCTGATCCTGCCGGACTGGCAAGGACGGCGCTTGCACGTGGTGATCGCCACGGTGCTCGACAGTGCCGCGCGCTACCTGCAGCAAGTGCTGTCGCAATACCGCGACGGGGCGCGCGACGACCTGCCCTACCGCATTGCCCGGCGCGACATGCACAACGCCGATGCGGCACTGTCGGTGGCCTTGTCCAACATGCTGCGCGAGCCCGGTTATGTGCGTCGCAACCTGGATGCCGGGTTCCGATTCCTGGCGCTGTCCAACACGCTGCTTGGCTATCTGTCCGCACTGGGCGCGCATCGCGAAAAGATCGTCGTGGATCCGGTGGCCGAGCAGGCCGGCCAGTACCTGCACGAAGCCCTGCAGGCGATCGCCGCCGCGTTGGCACAGCGCCAGCCGCTACCACCGGCCGATATCGAAGGGGAGGCCGCGCGCGCGGTTGCCCTGGAGGACCTGGGCCATGAAGTGCTGCCCAAGCAGCGGCTGTTGCGGACCCAGCTGGCGCTGATGCTGCACCAGCTGCCGGCCTTGCGGGCTGCCGCCCAGGAAGTGGTGGCGACGCCCGGTGTGCCCCTCAGCGGTGCGACGGCGTCCGCGCGCTGAGGGCCAGCCAGCCCAGCGCGGCCGCCGCCAGGATCGCTCCCAACACGCTTACGCCCGTCCAGCCCGCGCGCGCATAAGCCAGCGTACCCAGGATCGAACCGGTCGCACCGCCGATGAAATAACAGGTCATGTAGGCCGAGGTGATGCGATTGCGCGCGGCCGGATCGAGCCGATAGATCACGTTCTGGTTGTTGATGTGCACGCCCTGCACCGCCACATCCAGCAGCAGCACGCCCACGATCAACAGCATCAACGAATGCGGCGCAGCCAGCATCAACAGCCAGGACGCCAGCAACATCGCCAGGCCGCCCCAGGTGGCCAGCCCGTCCTGCCCGCGATCGGACAACTTTCCGGACAGATTGGCGGCCAGCGCACCGGCGGCACCGATCAAGCCAAACAGGCCGATGACGCTGGTCCCGTAGCCATACGCCGGACCGGCCAGCAGGAAAGCCAACGTCGTCCAGAACACACTGAAGCCGGCGAAGATCAGCCCGCCCAGCACGGCACGCGAACGCAGCACCGGCTCGTCGCGCAGCAGCGTCACCACCGACACGATCAGGCGCGGGTAGGACAGCGAGGGATCGCCGTGATGGCGCGGCAGGCCCCGCCACAGCAGACCGGCCACCAGCAGCATCATGGCGGCGCCAAACCAGTACACCGTGTGCCAGCCGCCGGCACCGGCCAGCAGGCCCGAGACCGTACGTGCCAAAAGAATGCCCAGCAACAGGCCGCTCATCACCGTGCCGACCACGCGCCCGCGCTCGTGCGGTGCAGCCAGCGTGGCCGCGTACGGCACCAGCACCTGGGCCGACACCGAACACACTCCGGTCAACCACGTGCCGACCAGCAACATCGAAAAACTGCCCGACATCGCGCTGATCAACAGCCCGACCGCGCACATCACATACAGGCCCACGATCAGTGCGCGCCGCTCCAGCCGATCGCCGAGCGGCACGATCAACAACAGGCCGGCGGCGTAGGACAGCTGCGCCACCGTGACCACCAGGCCGGCCTGCGCGTCGCCCACGCCAAAGGTCCGGGCCAAGGTCTGCAGCAGCGGCTGCGCGTAGTAGTTGCTGGCCACGGCCAGGCCAGTGGCCACCGACATCAACAGCACCAGGCTGCGTTTGATCGAGGCGTAGGGAGGGACAGGCGCGGTCATCGGCGCTCTTGCAAGGTGGGGGTGCCGACAGTATGACCGCGCCTGCCGATGCGTCGAAGTCCTGCCCACGGCATGCAGCATTGCGATGCCACACGATGGACCTGCCCGTTGCGGGGGGCGACGGCGGCGTTTGGAAGCAGCCGGCAGGCCGGCATCGATGGGCGGCCACCCAGCGCCAGGTCCGCGGGCAACGCCCTGCGACAACGTCGCGCGGTCCGGCGCATCGACCTGCGGGTCGCCGATGTCCCCGGCAAGGTTCCAGCCGCGCGCACGAGCCTGCTAGGCTGCGGCGACCGCAAAGGAGCCTGCATGTCCGGCCATAGCCAGTTCGCCCTGCTCAAACAGCGCCGATTCCTGCCGTTCTTCACCGTGCAGGCGCTGGGCGCCTTCAACGACAACGTGTATCGCCAGGCCATCATCGGCTTGCTGGCCTACATGGCCGTGGCACAGTCCGAGCGGCTGATCTACACCAACCTGGCACCTGCCCTTTTCATCCTGCCGTACTTCCTGTTTTCGGCCATCGCCGGCCAGATCGCCGAGAAGCTGGAGAAACAGAAGCTCATCGTGATCACCACCACGATGGAAATCGCGGTGATGTCGATGGCGGCGGTGGGCTTCCTCACCCAGAACATGATCGTGCTGCTGGTGGCGCTGTTCTGCACCGGCCTGCAGTCCACGCTGTTCGGGCCGGTGAAATATTCGATCCTGCCGTCGGTGCTCAAGCCCGAGGAATTGACCGGCGGCAACGGCCTGGTCGAGATGGGCACCTCCGTTTCGATCTTGTTCGGGATGATCTTCGGCGGCCTGATCTTTACCGTCGCCGGCGCCAACGGACCGGTGGTGGCCGCGGTGGCGGTGATTGCGTTGGCGTTGATCGGCAACCTGGTGGCGCGTCGCGTACCGCGCGTGGATGCCGGTGCACCGGACCTCAAGATCAACTGGAATCCCATCCCCGAGTCGCTGGCGATCATGCGCCTGACCCGCCGCACGCCCGCCGTGCGCAATGCGGTGTTGGGCGTGTCGTGGTTCTGGTTCATCGGCACGGTGATCACCGCGCAGTTGCCCGGCTACGCCGAGCTCAACCTGGGCGGGCGACCGGAGTTGTACGTTTTCGCGTTGGCACTGTTCTCCGTCGGCACCGGCAGCGGCTCGCTGCTGTGCGAAAAGCTGTCCGGCCGCACCGTCGAGATTGGCCTGGTGCCGCTGGGTGCCTTCGGCATCAGCGCCTTCATGCTGGACCTGTACTTCGCCCGCCCCGGGCAGGCGTTGGCCGCCGGCCTGGACATGCTCGGCTTCATCGCCCAGCCCGGCAGCACGCGCATCATCATCGACCTGATCGGCATCGGCGTGTTCACCGGTTTCTTCGTGGTGCCGTTGTTCGCGCTCATCCAGAGCCGCACGCCGCGCGCCGAGCTGTCGCGGGTGATCGCCGGCCTCAACATCCAGAATTCGATGTTCATCGTGGTGGCCGCCATCGTCGGCATCGGCGTGCAACGCTGGCTGGGCTGGACGATCCCGCAGGTGTTCCTGGCGCTGTCGATCGCCAATGCCGTGGTGGCGATCTACATCTTCACGATCGTGCCCGAATTCCTGATGCGCTTCCTCAGCTGGTTGCTGGTGCGCACGCTGTATCGACTGCGCCTGCACGGCATCGAGAAGCACGTGCCCGATGAGGGCGCGGCGCTGATCGTGTGCAACCACGTCAGCTACATGGACGCACTGATCCTGGCGGCGACGATCCCGCGCCCGGTGCGTTTCGTCATGTACTACAAGATCTTCAACATCCCGGTGCTGCGCTGGATCTTCCGCACGGCCAAGGCCATCCCCATCGCCGGCGCGCGTGAAAACCCCGCGCTGATGCAGGCCGCCTTCGATGAGATCGATGCGGTGCTGGCCGACGGGGAGCTGGTGTGCATTTTCCCCGAGGGCGCGTTGACACGGGATGGCAGCCTCTCGCCGTTCAAGTCCGGCGTGGAGAAGATCCTGGCGCGCCGACCGGTGCCGGTGGTGCCGATGGCGTTGCGCGGGATGTGGAGCAGCATGTGGAGCCGGCGCGATACCCGCCTGGGTCGCATGCGCGTGCCGCGTCGTTTTCGCGCGCATGTCGAAGTGGCGGCTGCCGCGCCGTTGGATCCGACCGGCCTGGACGCGCCCGCGCTGGAGGTGCAGGTACGCGCATTGCGCGGCGACGCTCCCTGAACCACTTTGCGATCTGGGCCACACGCGGCTACGCTGGCGGCGTGTGGAAGGGAGTCCGCTTCAGGGGGCGAACCGGGTTGGCCAGGCGATGTCTTTCATTCGCCGTGCGCGCCCATGCGCCTGCTGCGAGGCATCGTCATCGCATCGCGTTGCCGCGGGCAGCCATGCGATGCCGGCTGCCGGGTTGAGCTTCTTTTCGCCGCATGACCCCGTCCGCACCCGCGGACGAAGCCCCACGCCCATCCATTGAAGGAGTCTGCTGCATGAGCGCCATTCCGCCCATCACCCCCTCGGCCCCGCCGCCGCGCGCCGAACCGATCCAGAACTATCTGGCCTGGTCGATCATCGCCACCGTACTGGCCACCTGCCTGTGCTGCCCGCTCGGCCTGGTGGGCATCGTAGGCATCGTCTATGCCTCCAAGGTCAACAACCTGCTCAACCAGGGCGACCTGGAAGGCGCACGCCGCGCCTCGGCCAGTGCCAAGACCTGGTGCTGGATCACCACCGCCCTGGCCATCATCGGCTTGATCGTCAGCATCGTGTGGTTCGCGGTGGGCGGCATGGGGAGCTACATGGAATACATGCAGCAAATCCAGCAGATGTCGTGATCGCACTGCGACCCACGCAACGCTTGCTGCTGGCGGCGGCCGTTCCTACGGCCGCCGTCGGCGTCTGGCTGCTGTACCGGTTCGATCCCAACCTGCAGGGCAATCCATTCCCGCCCTGCGTGTTCCACCTGTTCACCGGCTACTGGTGCCCGGGCTGCGGGCTCACCCGCATGCTGCACGCCTTGGTGCATTTCGACCTGATCGGTGCCTGGCGGATGAACCCCGGGGTGATGCTGGGGCTGACGCTCACGCCCGGCCTGCTGGCGTGGAAAGCCGGTTGGCGCGCAGCCTGGTTCGCGCCCGTGGTGGCGGCGATGTCCGAGCCCAAACTGTGGTTGTTCCTGCTGCCGGCCTATTGGATCGCCCGCAACCTGCCGTGGTTTCCGTTCACCGCGTTGGCGCCGGGCTGATCGACCCGGGTCAACCCACCCAACCGGCGATCACCAGCAGCGCCAGCACCACCATCCACAGCAGCAGCACGCGCCACACCAGGCTCATGGCATCGCGCACCTCGGGCAGTCGCCGCCACACCGGCACCATGCCTACATCGGTGTAGTCGTGCGCTTCCTCGCGCAGTTCTGCGGTCACGCTCGCCCGCGCCACCGCCCCCAGGAACACCGGTTCCAGCATCCAGTGGTTGCCGCGTGCCTGCCGCCAGGCGCGGAACACCGTGTCGAAGTTGCCCACCAGGGCCATCGACAACACCATCAGCTGCGCCACCGGCCATTCCAGCACCGCCAGCGCCGCGTGCGCACCGCGCTCATGCGCCGGCGGCAAGCGATCGGCCAGCGGGCCTTCGACCAGCAGCACCAGCAGACGGTAGGTCACCGCGCCCCAGGGTCCCAACAACAAGAACCAGAACAACACCGCAAACCAGCGCCGCAGGCCGTTCAAGACCACGGCCTCCACCAGCGAGGGAGCGTCTTCGTGCAGGCTGCCACCGGCCGACTGCAGCTGCGCGATCGCCGCGCGCCGAGCCGGCGCATCGTCGGCATCGATCACCGCTTCCACGTCCCGATCCAGATCGCGCGGCCCCCAGGTCCAGGCCAGCACGATCACGCCGAACAGCAGCGAGAGCAATCCATACCAGTGGCCGTCCAGCAGCCACTGCAGCACGATCACCGGCAGCAACAGCGGCACCAGCACCAGCACCGCGCCAAAGCGCCCCTGCCACCACGGCTGGCCGGCCAGCTGTGCGCCGAGCGCGTCCACCCAATGCCCGAACCAATCGAAACGGCGCAGCCTTGCCACCTGGTGCGGGGCCACGTGGCCCAACGCCAGCGCGACAATCACGGCGACAAGAGCGGTGAACATGGGGCAGGTCTCCTGGAACGTGGCCGAACCGGCCATGAGGGCCCGGCGTGATCCCGATCATGCGACAGCGCGCGCCCGGCGTCAGCCGCCGCGGTACCAGTCTTCAATCAGCGCGCGCGCAATGGAGATCGAAGGCGACAGCAGCAGGCCCTGTCCGTCGTCCTGGTGGCCACGTGCCAAGGCCGTGCCGACCTCTTCGCGGGTAAACCATCGCGCGTCCTCAAGCTCGCCATCGACCTGCGGAATATTCGACGCATCGGCCCAGGCGCGGAAGCCCAGCATCAGCGCGCCGGGAAACGGCCAGGGCTGCGCCCCCAGGTACTGGCAACCGGTGACGCGCACCTGCGTTTCCTCATGCACCTCGCGTATCACCGTCTGCTCTAGCGACTCGCCAGGTTCGACGAAGCCGGCCACGACCGAATAGCGACGCGGTGCCCAGCTGGCCTGTCGGCCCAGCAGCAGGCGCTCGCCGTCGCTCACCGCCACGATCACCGCTGGATCCACCCGCGGGTAATGGTCGTTGCCGCATTGCGCGCAATGCCCGGTGAAACCGCCCCGGGCAAAGGTGACCGGCCCGCCGCACACGCCACAAAAACGGGTGCGGGCCTGCCAATAGGACATGCCGCGTGCGTAAGCGAAGGCGCTGGCTTGGCCGGCCTCCCATTCGGCGGCGGCGCGGCGCAGATCGATGCGCGCCGGCGCTTCCACGTCCACCACGGCGGCATCGACGCAGAACCACGCCTGCTCGCCTTTCAGGCCCAGGAAGATCGCCGTGCCCGGGCCACTGCCGAGTTGCTCGCCGCGCAGTGCCAGCGGCCCTGCGTGGGCGTCGGTGCCGGCATAGGCGTTGCCTTCGTTGTCGAGCACCAGCACCTGGGCCTGTGGCCACAGCTGTGCGATGCGCGTCTCGTCGTTGCGCAATGCATCGGCGCGATCAAGCGGTTCCTGGACGAAGGCGTAGCCGCTGAGGGGGACGGGCGGGATAGACATCGTCGGAAGCCTGCCGACAAATCGTGTCGATCGCAACCTGCGGGACGATCCAGGTCCCGCTTCGGCGCCTCAGACGCTGAAGCTACTGCCGCAGCCGCAGGTGGTCCTGGCATTGGGATTGCGGATCACGAACTGCGCACCGGTCAGGCTTTCGGTGTAGTCCACCTCGGCGCCCATCAGGTATTGCAGGCTCAGCGGATCGACCAGCAAGGTGACGCCATCGGTCGCCACCGCCAGGTCGTCTTCGGCACGGTTCTCGTCGAACTCGAAGCCGTACTGGAAGCCGGAACAGCCGCCACCCTGGATGTAGACGCGCAACGCCATGTCGGCACTGCCTTCGTCCTGGACCAGTTCGCGCACTTTTGCCGCCGCCGCCGCGGTGAAGTTCAGCGGGCGGTCCAGCGACTGGTAATCCGGCGCTGCTGCGGCGCCAGGTAGGGAGACAAGCGTAGTCATGCGCCCAGCATGGGGGCGCAGCGCCCGCGGTTCAAGGCGACCACGGGAATGCTGCGTTCACGCGCGCGCCAAACCGGCCGCGCGCAGGCCGTTCAGCCACCCACGGCCGCGAGCGCGACCAGCGGTGTGGGATGGGCCGCCGACTCATGTGCCGCCACGCCGGCGCCGACATGGACCAGCCGGCCGGTGAGCTGCGCACCGGCGCTCATCTCCACCACCTGGTAATGCACGTTGCCGGTCACGCGCGCCTTGGGCGCCAGTTCGACCCGTTCGCCCGCGTGGACGTCGCCGTCCAGCTGGCCATTGATGATCACCACCGGCGCGCGGATCTCGCCTTCGATGCACCCCTGCTCTGCCAACGTCACCATGGCCGGCTCGCCGTCGGCGGCGATCACCTTGCCGTGGATGCGACCCTCGACGTACAGGCCCCCGCTGAACACCAGGTCGCCCCGGATCACTACTTGCGCACCAATGAGCGTGTCGACCACGGTCTGGTCGCCACGGCTGGATTTATTGCCGAACATGACTACTCCCCCGCGCCCTGACCGGCGCTCTTCCAATCGAATGTCTGATTCACCGGCGCCCCATCGCCAGATAGGGAGATTCTCACACGTTGCGGGGTGAAATCTTTGGGCAGGATCACGCTGCCGCTTAATTGTTGAAAATAGCGGAAGGAATAAGCCTGCCCGGGCGCCTCGGCCTTCTGGTGGAGCTCGTTCCAGCTGACCGTCGTCAGCTTTCCGGCCCGCACGCCCTCCACCGAGAAGCGCATCTGGCCTTCGCTGATCGCACCGCGGTTGAGGTTCTGGGTCAACACGACGTTGTAGCTCCAGGTGCCGCCGGGCTCGGCGGTGAACTCGGCCGAGTGGGCGTTCAGCCCCTTGCGCTGGCCGGTGGCGCCCACCAATCGCTCGTAGAAGGCCACGTCGGCCCGCAGGCCGGCGATCTGTTCGTCCCGCTCGGCCAACGAGGCCTGGACCTCATTGTTGGCGGCCCGGCTGATCTGGTCGGAGACCGCCAGGTTGACCTGGCGCTGCTTGAGCGTGTCGATCTGCTTGAGCTGCCCGGCCCCTTGCTGCTGGGCCGCGCGCAGCTGCGCCTGGGTATCGGCCAGGCGCGGCGCCGCCACCCGGCTGGCGACCACCCATACCGCCGCCAGCGAGATGAGCCACAACACCAGCACGATCGCCCACCACAGGCGCGAGGGACCACGGGCGGCGCGTGCGCCCTGCGGGACGATCTGGATACGAGGGACCGGTCGATTCATGGGCATGGCGCTCGGCCGCAAGGCCAGCCGGGGATCCTGAAGCACGGCCAGCTAGTGTGCCAGATGGCCCCAGCCGCCGCCGTCGGGGTGTGGCAACGCAGCCCGGGTTGGTCGATAGTGCAGCCGGATTGGCGCGAGGACCGGCAATGAGCGAGGCCCACATCTTTGTCATCGGCATCCTGCTGGCCTGGCTGGCGGGCATCCGCGTGTACCTGACGGTCTTTGGCGTGGGGCTGGCCGGGGTGCTGGGGTGGGTGGACCTGCCGCCCGCCCTGCAGGCGACCCAGTCCGGGTGGGTGCTGGGCACGTCCGCCGCGCTGGCGCTAACCGAGTTCTTTGCCGACAAGATCCCCGGCGTGGATTCGGTCTGGGACCTGCTGCAGACGCTCACCCGGGTACCGGCCGGCGCCTTCCTGGCGGCCGCCACGCTGTCCCCCGACGGCCAGCTGGGCACCGGCGCACTGGCGGCGGGGGCGGGCATCGCGCTGACCAGCCACGCCCTCAAGGCCGGTACCCGCGCCCTGCTCAACACCTCGCCGGAGCCGGCCAGCAACTGGATCGCCTCGGTGGCCGAAGACACGGTGGTCACCGGCACCTTGGCCCTGGCCATCGCCCACCCCTGGCTGGCCCTGATCCTCGTGCTGGCCGCCAGCCTGACCGGGGCCCTGCTGGTGTGGTGGGTGTGGCGGATGCTGTGGCGCGGCATGCACCGGCTGGTGGCCCCGCTGCGCGATTCCGGGCCCCCGGCTACACGCCAGTCGCCCATGTCGTGAAGTTCATCGCATAATCAGGCCGCGCATACAGGGGGAGTATCCATGGCCGCCCGAGATCCGGCAGCTACGACCGTCCGCGAAGAAACCGTAGGCCGAGGCCGCGCCGTGCGCGCGGAGACCCCGCCGGACGGCTATTGGCGACGTTGGCCCGACATTCCCGAGCAGGTCGGTGCGCGCGCCGCGCCGCTGACCGCACCGGCGCGTTCGGAGGCCACGGTCGCTGCGAACAGCCACACGCCGGATACCCCCGAGTCGCCGACGCCTGACGCGTCGCCGGCCTCGCACGACGATGCACCGGCTGCCGCCGGCGATGAAGCACTGCTGCGACCCAGTGACAGCCCGTATCGCATCCTCATCGTCGAAGACGATCGCTCACAGGCGTTGTTTGCGCAGAGCGTGCTGCACGGCGCCGGCATGCACGCACGCGTGGAGATGTCGGCCTCGGCCGTGCCGCACGCCATCAACGAATACCAGCCGGACCTGATCCTGATGGATCTGCACATGCCGGACCTGGATGGCATCCGCCTCACCACGCTGATCCGGCAGCAACCGCAGCACCAGTTGCTGCCGATCGTGTTCCTCACCGGCGATCCGGATCCGGAGCGCCAGTTCGAAGTGCTGGACAGCGGCGCCGACGATTTCCTCAACAAGCCGATCCGGCCGCGACATCTCATCGCCGCGGTGTCCAACCGGATACGGCGCGCGCGCCAACAGGCGCAATTGGCCGCAGGTCAGGACAAGAGCCGCCACAATCCCGAGACGGGCCTGCCCACGCGCGCGCATCTGCTGCATCGCCTCGGCGAACTGTTGGGCCAGACCGAAGGCGGCCTGATGTTCATCGAGATCGCCAGTGCACTGGGGCTGCGCGAGCGCTATGGCTATGCCGCTTTCGAGCGGCTGATGCTGCAGGCCGGCCATCGCCTGGCCCATGCTGCCCGTCCCTTCCCGCTGGCGCGATTGAACGACAACAGCTTCCTGCTGGTGGCCGATACGCTCGATCAGCCCGCGCTGCTGCATCTGGCGCAGGAGATGCGCCAGCAGCTGTCCGGCGCGCCCTTCCCCGCACGCGAGGAAGAGTCGGTGCATCTGCGTTGCGCCATCGGCGTGACCGGATTGGAGGCCGGCTTCGACGACGCCGGCAGCGCGCTGGAAGCGGCCGAGCGCACGGCGTTGCAGGCGCGCCTGGATCGCGACGGCGTGTTGGCCTTTACGCCCGCCGTCGTCGAGGAAGGCCAGGATCCCCTGCAATGGTTCGACGGCCAGCTTGAATTGGCCTATCAGCCCATCGTCGCCGTCGCCGGCAGCGATATCGCCCAGTACCAGGTGCTGTTGCGGCTGCGACAGCCCGACGGCACCCTGCTGCAGGCAGGACAGGTCATCCCCGCGGCCGAGGCGGCAGGGCGCATCGCCGACCTGGACCAGCAGGTGCTTGATCACGCGTTGGGGCTGCTGCAGCACTACCAGCATGCCAAGCCTCCGCTGCGCCTGTTCGTCTCGCAATCGCCGCGCACGCTCGCACGCGAGGCTTTCGCCGAATGGCTGCAGCAGTCGCTGGTACAGCGCGAGGTGCAAGGCACTTCGCTGGTCATCGACGTGCGCCTGGACGATGCACTGATCCACACCGTGACCCTGCAACAGTTCTGCGCGCGACTGATGCCGGTCGGCGTACAGTTCTGCCTGAGCCAGTTCGAGCCCGGCGAAGAAGCCAATGCCCTGCTCACCCAGCTGCCATTGAGTTTTGTGCGCATGGCCAGCCGCTACGCGGCCAGCCACGCCGACATGCGCCTGCGCGACGAACTGCGCGGCGCCATCGACCTGGCGCATCGCCATGGGTTGTTGATCATCGGCCAGCAGATCGAAGACGCACAGGCCGCGGCGGCCATGTGGGTGGGCGGCGTGGATTTCATCCAGGGCAACCTGGTGCAGTCGGTGGGACGAGAGCTGGACTTCGACTTCCAGAGCACGGTGCTCTGAGGTGAGCAACCTGTCCGGCCAGGCATTGCTGCTTTGGCTGGTATCGGCGCTCGCCGTGGGCGCGGCCATTGCGTGGGCAGTGACGGCCTCGCGATTGAAGCAGGCCCGGCACCGCGGTGACCTGGCGACCCGGCGCCTGGACGATTCGCGCTACCAGGTCGACCACCTGCGCGATGAGCTGCAGCGCCACGGACAACTGGAACAGCAGCTGCTGCACGCTAAGCAGGCCGCCGAGGCCGCCGTGCTGGCCAAGGGCGAATTCCTGGCCACGATGAGCCATGAGATCCGCACGCCGCTCAATGGCATCGTGCCGATGCTGGAGCTGGTGTCGCGCGGCAACCTGGCCGTGGACCAGCGCGAAATGCTGCAGACCGCCACCGACAGTTCGCTGCAGCTGCTGCGCATCGTCGATGACATCCTGGACTACTCCAAGCTCGAAGCCGACAAGGTCGAACTGGAGATCACGACTTTCAATTTGCGCGAGCTGATGGAAGGCGTGGCGCAACTGATGCAGCGCGCGGCCGAAGACAAGCACGTGCGGTTGGGAGTCGCCATCGATCCGGCGGTTCGCCTGTCGGTGCGCGGTGACCCGGTGCGGCTGCGCCAAGTGCTCGCCAACCTGGTGGGCAATGCCATCAAGTTCACCGATCGCGGCAGCATCGAGGCCGGGGTACGGCGCCTGGGCGAGACCAAGGCACAGCATCTGCTGCGCTTCCAGGTGCGCGACACCGGTATCGGCATCGCGCCGGAACAACAGGCGCGCCTGTTCCACGCCTTCAGCCAGGCCGACGCCTCGACCACGCGCCTGTATGGCGGTACCGGACTGGGCCTGACGATCTGCAAACGCATCATCGACCTGATGGGTGGGCGCATCGGCGTGGATTCCGAACCGGGCAAGGGCGCGACGTTCTGGTTCGAGATCCCGTTGCTCAAGGTGATCGGCGACCTTCCGGCACAAGGCCTGCGCGAAGAAGTGCGCGCGCTGCTGGTGTCCAGCGACGATCGGCTTCGGCATCGGCTGCAGCTGTTGCTGCGCAACTGGGGGGTCAGCCTGCATTGCGTGGACAGCACGCAAGAAGCGCTGGACCGTTTGCGCGGCAGTGGCCAGCCCACGGCCACCGGTTTCACGCTGGTCATCGCCGACCACGAACAACTGCGCTACAGCGCACGGGCCTTGCATCGCGGCATCCTGCGCTCAGCCGAGATCTCCGGCATTCGCCTGTTGTGGCTTTATGGCGACGAGCCCCTGCCCGACGAGTTGGCCGACCATCATGACCGCCTGTCGCGGTTGGCCAGCGATGCAGAGTTGCGCGCCGCCCTGCTGCCCGGTCCCGCGCCAGCCGCCTCGCCCGAGCCTGAGCTACCGCACGAAGTGGCGGCCGCCACGGCCTTGGCCGGTGCCGTGCCGCGCCCGGCCGAGCCGCGCATCCTGCTGGTGGAAGACAATTCGGTGAACCTGCTGGTCGCCCAGAAAATGCTGGCCACCCTGGGCCTGGAAGCCGAGATCGCCACCAATGGCGAGGCCGCGCTGGACAGTTTGCGGCGGCAACGGCCGGACCTGGTCTTCATGGATTGCCAGATGCCGGTGCTGGACGGCTACGAAGCCACCCGACGCTGGCGGGCCCTGGAAGCGGAAACCTTCGCACCGCGCCTGCCCATCGTGGCGATGACCGCCAACGCCATGGCCGGCGATCGCGAGCGTTGCCTGGAAGCCGGCATGGACGATTACCTGCCCAAGCCGGTGTCGCGCGAGCAGCTCGATGCCTGCCTGTCGCGCTGGCTGCCCCGCGGTGGTGCCGTCTCGCCCGATACGCCCCTCGCGCAGCAAGCCGTGCCACCTGCGCAGGTGGCAGAGTTCGCCACCTCGGCCATGCAGACGACCGCGTTGCCGATCCTGGATACCTCGGTGCTGGACGAACTTCACGAAGTGGCCGGCAGTGAAACCGCCGCAATCATCCGCCTGTTCCTGGAAGATGCGCCGCTGCTGATCCAGCGCCTGGAAACCGCTTCGGCCAGCCGCGACACGGCGCAGCTGCGCGAAGCCAGCCATACCTTGAAGTCATCCAGCGCCAACGTAGGCGCCATCGCGCTGGCCAACGCGGCGCGACGCATCGAGCTGGCCGCCCGCGCCGGCCCGATCGAGCGCCCGGCCGTGATGGTCGCGCTGGTGATTGCCGAATACGCGCGCGCGCGCCTGGCGCTCAGTGGCCAGATCGCGCGGCTGGAACGTCCCCTCGCCGCTGGCGGGTGATCAGTCTTCGAGCTTGGTCAGCAGGTAGTTCGGCTCACCGATGCGCGCAATCAAGTCCAGCTGGGTCTCGAGCCAATCAATGTGCTCTTCCTCGGACTCCAGGATGTCGACGAACAGCTGGCGGCTGACGTAGTCGGCAATCGACTCGGCGTAGGCCACCGCTTCGCGCAGCAACACCACCGCTTCAAGCTCCAGGGACAGGTCGCAGCGAAGCATCTCGGTCGGATTCTCGCCGATGCGCAACTTGCCCAGTGCCTGGAAATTGGGCAACCCCTCCAGGAAAAGAATGCGATCCGACAGTTTGTCGGCGTGCTTCATTTCCTCGATGGATTCTTTGTATTCGTGTTCGGCGAGCTCCTTCAACCCCCAGTTCTTCAGCATCTTGGCGTGCAGGAAGTACTGGTTGATGGCGGTCAACTCGTTGTAGAGCGCCTTGTTGAGGTACTCGATGACCTTGCCGTCACCCTTCATAGCGATCTCCTCGTTGAGCGGCCGCACTCTAACGCCTTCGACTGCCACTTGAAGGAACGCGAATCGTGTTCATTGGGCCCGCGACGGACCGACCGCATGGCGGCCCGTAAGGCGCGGCGAGGGGGATCAGGCGGCGACGAGCAGCGGCAGCGGCAGTTCGCGGGTGGCGCGCGCCTGGGTCAACACACTGGCGGCCATGTCCAGGCAGGAGCCGCAGCTCGAGCCGCAGCCCGTGCGCATTGTCAATTCAGCCACGCTCTCGCAGCCACCGGCGGCGGCTTCTCGAATCTGGTGGTCGGTAACCCCGTTGCAGATGCAGACGTACACGTTCTGGCCGGATGACACCCCTGCGGCGGGGCACGGCCATTCCAGCGTAAATGCGAATCGTTGTCAATTCACCCGGCGCCGTCACGGTTCAGCTGCGGCCGACGGGGGCCGTTGCCGCGCTTGCGGGAACGCTTGCGGGGCCGGTCATGGCCGGCATTGCTGCCGGGCAGCCACGCCTCCAGGGCCAGGGTGGGCATGGTGCCGACCCCTTCGCCAGCAATCTGCTGGGCGGCTGGCGCCAGATGGCGCAGCGCGCGGGCATAGACGGCCCGCTTGAAGATCACCACGTGCTCGACCGGGTACCAGAAATCGACCCAACGCCAATGGTCGAATTCGGGTGTCTCAGTGTGGTCGAGACAGAAGCAGGATTCGTCACCGGTCAGGCGCAGCAGGAACCACACCTGCTTCTGGCCGATGCACAGCTGGCGCTCGCCACGGCGGATGGCCCGGCTGGGCAGCCGATAACGCAACCAGCCCGGGGTGGCCCCCAGCAGTTCGACGTGCTCGGGCAACAGCCCGGTCTCTTCACGCAACTCGCGGTACATGGCCTCGACCGGCGTCTCGTCGGTATTCATGCCGCCCTGCGGGAACTGCCAGCCATCCCGGCGCACGCGTCGTGCCCAGAACACCTGACCATCCTGCCGCATCAGCACAATACCGACGTTGGGTCGGTAGCCGTCCGGATCGATCACGATGCGGACTCCTGAAATATCTACTGACCCGACTCTGCCATGCCCCGCAGCGGCTCACAAGCCAATAAGAAAAAGATTGACAGTGGAGGGCCGGGAACCGAAAATTCCCGGCTCCCTATGGCTATGTAGCTCAGCCGGTTAGAGCACAGCACTCATAATGCTGGGGTCGGTGGTTCGAGTCCACCCATAGCCACCATGGTCCGCTTGCGGATCGATAGGTTGGAAAGAAGCCGCCGAGAGGCGGTTTTTTTGTGGGTGCGGGAGCTGGGTGGCGGTACGGGGCCCCGCTTCAAACCCCTGCTCTATCCAATCGTGGCTGCGGCATCCCTGGGGCACTCGCGCTAGCGACCTCTATTGACGTCGAGGATCGGACCTGAATCGCCCCGCCTTTGCTAGACACCTGATCCCCTCGGGGGAGGTGTTTCCTTGGGAGCGCGCGTGCGATCGGCACAACTGTTCTAGATGGGCGCTCTATCTCGGACGTGCGCCACGCGCAGCCAGTAGGCCCATCGAGGATGCGATAACACCGATGGCAGCTGACATTGCGACAACGGTTGAGCAACCAATGGCAGAAAGAGCGATTGCTACGAAGGCACCTATCAGGCCAGCCACTAAGCCAACGAATGCAGCTTTCCTATAAAAGTTCATCAGGCAAACCCTTCGGTTAGAAAGCGCTGCCGGGCTTCTGCACGACAGCGCTGATCGCGCGCGATTTTTAAGCGCTGCTTTGGGAAATTTGACTCCAAATCGTTGCGCTACTCAAAGGCGGGGACCTCGCTCGGACAGCGTGTCACCTGGACTAGCCGCGTCCATAGGGGCATCTCAGGGATCGGACTAGGTTGGAGGGCGATTCGGCGGCCCTACTCGCAACAGTTGCAAGTGGCTAGAAACCCGCTTCTTTGCGTATCCGTAATTAATATTCGTCGTACCTTGTGGTTTTTGTCGCGTAGAAAGGCCCAGCCCCCAGCATTGACTTCCACTTCGTACGGCTGTCCATCGAAGTGAACTGCGCCAATCGCGGAGCACGCAAACTGGTAGCAGGCTCGCCCCCATTCGCCCACATCCGCCGCCCGCATCGCCTTCAGGTCGCTCGACAGGCTACCCTCGTCGTAACTCCAGGTTCGACACTGTTCTGCGTCCCGCTGCGCGAGAGCAGGTTTAAGCGTAATGGCCATCGGTTTCGCCGCCGGCTGGACCTTTACCGGTGCGACGTGGTACGCCGTCGCAACCTGGGCTTCACTACCCTTTGCCCGTTCCGTTGGAGAGATGGCTCCTGCGCCATCATGTGCGGGCTGACATGCCGCCACTAGCGGGACAAATAGAAGTACCGTTGCTGCACGCATCTTCATCGTTGCACCCCATGTATGCTCGAATCAACAGGCGGTGGTATGGCGGCATCGAAGTGCATTTGGTCGAGCCGCTTTTGAATTGAATGGATGACGAAAGATCCTTCTCCGGCAGTTTTCCAAGAGACGTCTTCGTGCGGAAATACGCTGGCGGGATGCACGCCGTACGCGTCTCCATAACCCGGACCGCCGCCGCCGTCGCCTCTACTTGCTCCGGAGTCATAGGATCCCACGTCTCAGTGTCCGGATCGTAGGTCCCTAGGTAATCCCCCCGCAAATTAGCTGACGCCAGAAGTGGAATTTTCTCGTAACCTAACCCGAGGAGACTCCATGAAGACATCCCGCTTTACCGATAGCCAGATCATCGCCGTGCTCAAGCAGGCCGAAGCCGACACACCCCGTGCCGGAGCTATGCCGCGAACACGGGGTCAGCTCGGCGACCTTTTACAAATGGCGCAGCAAGTTTGGCGGCATGGATGCTTCGCTGATGTCCCAGCTCAAGGAGCTGCAGGATGAAAACCGGCGACTGAAGAAGATGTACGCCGAGGCCCAGCTCAGTGCCGATCTGCTGAAGGAAGCGACGCAAAAAAAATGGTGAGGCCATCTCAGCGCCGGGAGATGGCCCGCTGGGCAGTGCAAGGCGGGCGCAGCAGCATCCGGCATGCCTGCCAGACTTTTTCGCTGAGCGAGACCTGCTTTCGTTACCAGGCCAAAGCGAGCGCAGAGAGCGCCCAGATTGCCGACTGGCTGGTCCGGGTGACGACTGCCTATCGCGACTGGGGCTTTGGCCTGTGCTACCTGCACCTGCGCAACGTCAAGGGCTTTGGCTGGAACCACAAACGGGTCTACCGCATTTATCGGGAGCTGGAATTGAACCTGCGGATCAAACCCAGGAAACGATTGATACGCGAGCGGCCCGAGCCGTTGGCGGTGCCGGATGCCATCAACCAGGTCTGGTCGATGGACTTCATGCACGATCAGTTGGCCGACGGCCGCAGCTTTCGCTTGTTCAACGTGCTTGACGACTTCAATCGCCAAGGCCTCGGGATCGAAGTGGATCTGTCGTTGCCTTCGGCGCAGGTCATACGCGCCTTGGAGCAGATCATCGAGTGGCGCGGCAAGCCACGGGCAATTCGCTGTGACAATGGGCCCGAATATGTCAGTGGCGAACTATTGGGCTGGGCCGAGCGCGAAGGTATCTGCATCGAGCACATCCAGCCGGGCAAGCCGCAACAGAACGCCCATGTCGAACGCTACAACCGCACTGTGCGCTATGGCTGGCTAGCCACAACACTGTTCGACAGCATCGAACAAGTCCAGCACAAGGCCACTCGATGGCTATGGACTTACAACCACGAGCGCCCGAACATGGCGCTCGGCGGCATCACGCCGATGCAAAAATTGGCACTCGCTGCGTAGCTCCACTTTTGGCGTCCGTTAAAAACGGGGGATTACCGCGGACGCGTCTATCCCATCTCCGGGATGCCAGACGAACTGTTGATTCATACGTCATCCTAAGTGCAGCCGCACCGAGACGCTCAGCCTCATCAGGCTTCTTTGAGCACGAGGTCACGAAAATGTTTGACATAGGCATCGCCAAGCCGAGGAGCCAGATTGTCAATGGCTTCCAGAGCCCTCGCTATATCCATTGGCCGCCCATCTAGAACAGCTAAGGCCTCGTTGTGGAGAGCGTAGGCGAAGAGGGCCGCAGATGCTTCGGGCCTGGGATCGTCTCGGTTTATATGGCTGGACAACAAGGCTCTCAGCTCAAAGACAGCCGCTGCCAAAAGCCTCTTCTCCAGATCTACTACGTCATCAGGCATTGGAACCACACTATCCCCTCCGAAACCGTCCCCTGCTTGTACTGCATTTGGCGGCCATCGAGAAGATCCAATCGACGGCCCTCCCGCCCGCGTGGTGCTACAGAAAGTGCTACGGAAAGTACTACAGTTTGCCCACTGCGGCAGTTCAGGATGCCCGGAAACGCTAGCGCTTAGGTTCTTGTCGTGGCTATGGTTCGATCCACCCATAGCCATGGTCCGCTGCCGGGCGTGGGATGAATAAGAAACCGCCGAGAGGCTTTTTTTTTTGGGCGGGAGGAAGTGGGTGGGATGGGGCACTGCGGCTTAAGGACGGTCGATTAGGCGGGACCACCTATCGTGTCAGCCGAACCTGCTCGAACTTGCCCTTCCCTACCTTCCGCCATGGCGCTCGAAACACAGCCGGCGGGCTGACCCACCCCCGATTCCCGGGCCATTTGAAGATAGAGAATTCGACCTTCTATGGCACCTGTGAATTCGCTTGGGACCCGTGTTCTCGGGCGAATTCCTCAGGGGTTTTCCATGCCAGTGCACTGTGGGGATGCTCCTCGTTGGGCAGGTCACAATGACCGTAAGACATCCCGCCCACTGATTTGGTGAAGGCTGAGGCTTCGAACTCGGCAATCGAGTCCCCTTGGCCTCGGCCGCGGAGCTCGGTTCGCTGACTCTCGGAGTTATGGGGGCCGGTCACCAGACCGGCCATCTCATGCGCGAGATGCGTGGACCGAGACGTGACCAATTGGCACTTGGGTTCGAAGTCCGTTGAGGCGGCTGCGAGCATCCGTAGAGTCGCTGGCCAATCCTGGGGTAAGGAACTTGGCACGCTGCGACTCGATGCCGACGTGCAGGAGTTGGATGAGGCATTCTGCGGTGGCGACTTGCCATTCAGACAGCTGTACTACTTTCGGCAATCGACGGCGCGCTCGCGCTTCTCGAGACACACTTCGGAGGTCTACCGACCCTTTCACCAGATGATGCGAGGCGCCTAATGAAGATGGGGGCGAAGTCCGAGGCATTTTGCCGTCAAGCGGTTGTTGCTTTCGCTCAGAACCCCGATGTGATGACTCGGAACTTCGATGTCACTCAGTTCCAGGCTCAGCTCGCAACTCTAGACAGCCTGCGCCCGATCCTTGTGCGTACCACGCGCCTGTACGAGAAGATGCGTAGCGCCGAAGTCCAGATCGGCAGCTCCATCATGCGGGCATCGTTGGAGGGTTACGCGGTACTGAAAGTCGCTGGCGCTCGCAGGGGCCTGGAAGCAATCAGAACTTCACTGTCCGAGCGCTTCACGCGTCGCCGCGGCCCGGTCGAAACGCAGGAGCCAGCGCCGAATGCACCCACAAAGCCAACGGATCCATCGGTCTTGCCCGAAGTCATTCCCAATGACCCGCCGGGCGGTACCGGAGGCGACCAATGAATTGGGACAGTCGAGACAACAAGGGATACGCAGGGCCGATAGACCGGGTTTTCGTGTCAGCGACAGAGTCATACGAAATCCGCTTTTACATCGATCAGTATCTGAGAGTTAGAGGCCTGTGGCCGACAACGAGGAACCGAACCCGAATAGCGCGAAAGCTGGAGGATTTCCCCGGCAGGGCCCCCTGGAAGCGCGTGGATCTCGATCGGTACTTGGACAAGAGTCTTAGCAAGTAACGCCATGCGGGGGCGTCGAGAAACTCCTCGGCGCCCCCGCCTGCACTCAAAGCGGTATGGAAGGTGTTCACGGAACCGGCGGGGGCGGCGTACCGGTCTCAGCTTGTTTCAGGGCGAACACGATCTGCTCTTCGGTGACCTTGGGCTTCTACATGCGCCTGGCCCCTGGGCCTGAGTGTCGCCGAGTGTTCTAGTGGCTGGTCCAGCTTATTGGGGACGTCATGGGGAATTGGACCTCCAAATCGCTGCGCTACTCAAAGGCGGGGGGACGTCGCCACTGGAACAGGCGCGCATTGGTCAATCGGCGAACTTGCTTCTTACTGGCTCCAAGCCGCCCCCCAATTTAGTGACCGAGGAAGACCGGCAGCATGCGCAGACTTACCTGGGCGATACCGGCAAGCGGCTGGTCGGACCGGGGAGCACGAACTGCGGGAAACCTGCAATGTTTGACAGGCGACCCCCGCCTGGCCGCTAGCAGCGCATACCACCCCCCGTAATTCGTCAAGGCACGGGAACGCAGCCATGCTGTCGCCGCTTCGATCGCCTCCTGATCATTAGGCACGCTGACCTCGGGACTTGTTCCCTCTGGGTATGCCATGCAGGCGCGGTCTAGCATCACGGATGTCGTCAAACCAAAGGACCCGCCGTCAGGAAGTTCGAAGGCCCTGTACGAAGTCGAAGGCCCCGCTGTCCGCTGCCCGATGGTCGCGCCACGGATCTGCTAAAGGTTGCCAAGATGGCGAATGTCTGCTTTCGGCCTTGGATTCAAGCGGACGTCCAACTCCTCAAGTCCGTCTTAGCGCGATCAGGTGGCGAATGCGTTCCGATTTCAGTTCTTTGTACGCTGGAAGAAAGCCATCTGCCGCTTCCCAGCGCTTAAGCAGGTCGCTGAGGTCGTCCGCTGTGGTTCTGCCCAGAAAGTCGGCCAGCAGGGCGACCTCGAAATCGATGCCCTCGCTCGAGCAGTCAGGGCAGAACGGATAGTCAGCAGGAATAGTGCCGGGCTGAAATATGTCGCAACACAGCGGGCACACCGACTCAGTCGTGATCGGATTCAGAACTTCGCGAACAGGCGGCCGAACGTATGTCTTTAAGAACTCCTGAAACGATTGGACAGCGGGATTTTTATTGAATGGCCTCATGTGCCCCCCCTTTGCGCTGACGACCGCTTTGGGTCGCGAGCCGACATTACCAGTCGCCCCTCGGTTGCGCTACGCCGAGCGACTGTTACCGGCCGGAAGCGGACATTCATCGCGGGGTACGCTTACGGGCGCCAAGCTGCGTAGCGACCATCGGCACCGACACCGCAAAGAGCGAGTTGCCCGCGCCAGTCTACGAGCACAAGCCTTGCTGCCGAGTGCAGCGTGGCGAATGCGTGCGAAAGCTGCATGTCGTCGCCGTCGAGGATTGCGCCCAGCGCAGTGATACCCCGCTCATCGGCAAGCCCATACAGCAGCACGTCAGTCGAGGGTCTGATGGCAAATCCTCCCTCGACCTGCCCGAGGGGACGAGAGGTAACGCTCAGGATCGGCGCGTTGATTGGCGTCGTGCCAAATAGCTCGGCGATCCTTTCGACTGCGTTGGCGCCCTCGATCAACACTGCTCGGGGAAGCTGGCGCGCAAACACTTCAGACCATCCATACTGGAGCCGATGGGCGCTTTCGAATGCCTTGTATCGAGTGAGCGTGGCCTGGATCGCGTCCAGCCCATCCTGCGGCAGGAACTCGATCTGACACCACTCATCTTCGTGGAATTGCGGCGCTCCTTCGAAGGAAGCTTCTGTCGGCATTACGAAGGTCAAGCAATCGGCTGCGACCGTCGGCATCGTGTGGTTGATCGAGGCCAAATCGACCGTCGTCAGCCCTGCTTCCCTTCCTTTCGATCCAAACGACGACTTCAGGCGATTAATCCAGTTCATGCGCAGCCTCCCCGTGGAACGCAAAGCCTAGCGCATCCGTGGCCGCCGCCTCTAGTGTCCGCTATGGGTCGGCAGCAGACGTTACCCGTTCCGACACTTCCTTGCATCAAGCCGACACTCCCCGCCGCCGGGCTTTCCGGACCGGTTTTATGGAGCTTGGCCAGGACGCGGCGGACTTCGGCTGCACCCAGATGGAAGGCGGCATGCCGTCCTAGGACTTCGCATCTGCGGGGGGCTGTTGACGACACGCTGTTGGACTCGCACCATCACCGAGTGGCATTGGTTGTGAGCAGCTAGGAGCAAATCCCACCAAGGAGATGGCGTGATGATTTGGACGTTCGTTGTCATTGCCGTGACGGTCTTGGCCTATTCGACCTACACCCAGGTCATCCAGCTGCGCAGGCAAATTGCGACGCTCACGGAGAGCAACGAGCAGCAAACGAGCATGCTCATCGCGCTGCTGGAGAAGCAGGGGATCGATCCTGCAATCCTCGATGAGGACCGCGAGGAATCCTGAGGGCTCTACCTGGGGAGGTAATCCCCCCGCAAATTAGCTGACGCCAGAAGTGGAGTTTTCTCGTACCCTTTTCCGAGGAGGCTCCATGAAGACATCCCGTTTCACCGACAGCCAGATCATCGCCGTACTCAAGCAGGCCGAGGCCGGCACGTCCGTGCCGGAACTGTGTCGCGAGCACGGGATCAGTTCGGCGACGTTCTACAAGTGGCGCAGCAAGTTCGGCGGCATGGACGCATCGCTGATGTCCCAGCTCAAGGAGCTTCAGGACGAGAACCCGGCGCCTGAAGAAGATGTATGCCGAATCGCAGATGACCGCCGAAGTACTCCGCGAGGCGATGGCAAAAGAATGGTGAGGCCATCTCAACGCCGGGAGATGGCCAGGTGGGCAGTAGCGAACAAGGCGCTGAGCATCCGGCACGCCTGCCAGGCGTTCGAGGTCAGCCAGACCTGCTACCGCTATCAAGCCAAAGCAAGCGAGGACAACGCCTGGATTGCTGATTGGCTTGTCCGGCTGACCACCACCTATCGCGATTGGGGATTCGGCCTTTGCTTACTGCACCTGCGCAACGTGAAGGGCTTTGGCTGGAACCACCAAGCGGGTCTACCGCATCTATCGGGAGCTGGAATTGAACCTGCGGATCAAACCCAGGAAACGATTGGTACGCGAGCGGCCCGAGCCGTTGGCGGTGCCGGATGCCATCAACCAGGTCTGGTCGATGGACTTCATGCACGACCAGTTGGCCGACGGCCGCAGCTTTCGCTTGTTCAACGTGCTCGACGACTTCAATTGCCAAGCCCTGGGGATCGAAGTGGATCTGTCGTTGCCCTCGGCCCGGGTCATACGCGCCTTGGAGCAGATCATCGAAGGGTGCGGCAAGCCACGGGCAATTCGCTGCGACAACGGCCCTGAATATGTCAGTGGTGAACTGCTGGGTTGGGCCGAACGCGAAGGTATCCGCATCGAGCACATCCAGCCGGGCAAGCCACAGCAGAACGCCTACGTCGAGCGTTACAACCGAACCGTGCGCTATGGCTGGCTGGCCACAACACTGTTCGACAGCATCGAGCAGGTGCAGCACAAGGCTACGCGGTGGCTATGGACTTACAACCACGAGCGCCCGAACATGGCGCTCGGCGGCATCACGCCGATGCAAAAATTGGCACTCGCTGCCTAGCTCCACTTTTGGCGTCCGTTAAAAACGGGGGGATTACCCATGCCAAGCCGCCAACTACCCCACAAGCGAAGCTTCGAAGTCCGTAACCGAATCGCCCGAACCGAAGGGTATCCCCGATGTGTGGTGCAGGACCGCGAGCGCCCGACCTCTGCGCGCGCCGGGGCAGGCCTCAACCGGAACTACTGCAAGAGTCATGTGGAGCACTACAAGCGTCACGGCAGCTACTCCAAGGCCTCCTACAGGGCGCCTGAGCTCCGTCCCCATCTCGCGGGCGATGGCATGGCTGGCCGCGCATGGGGCTTCTCCGGACGTACAGGAGGCTCTCGACCAGACCCGCACGCTGCTCTACCGGGGAACACCCGTGGAAGCCTTCAGGCTCGCCGGCATGAGCCCTGACGAGCGAGCGCGGGTTACCTGGGCTAGGCTCCGGAAGCACAAAGTTCCGGCTGCGCGCGTGTTAGCTGTATGGCTTGCCGTTAAGCTCTGTCACACAGCTAATAGTCAGCCCGAGCGCCACTTCCGCTGGGTACAGGCCGGCAAGGCCGTACACAGACTCTCTGGAGGCACTCACAAGCGATGGGAAAGGCACCTCCCGGACGGTCGGATTGAAGTGACAGAACTACACCGATACCCCGTAAGCAGGGGGCGCGTTTTGGTGCACCTGGGAGAGGCACTCGCTAACGCCGCCCGTCCTTTGGAGGGACGCATTTCAGAGATCAGCGCTACGAGCATCAAGCCGCCAACAAGGTTGCCATCCATTTAGCTATGCTCTCGAGGTAGCGAGCGGACAGTCAACAGATGGCGGTAGTCGATAGGTCAACAGGCAGTGCATCGGCATAGAACCTTGGGGTGCGTATGGTGTGGCGGCGACTGTTTACCTTGAATACAAAGGCTCCTCATGAGGCGTCAAGCTCTTCTCGTGTTCCGGGCCTTGAGCTGCTCCTCCAGAAGTGCGTGCGTGGCTTGTGCCGAACACCTGAGGATTCCGCAGATCCAATACGCGCTCAGACCTATCTGTTGAGCTTGCCGCCCGAGAAGCTATTCGATCTTGACGAGCGGCTGAGAGGCTACTCCAGCATGGTGTTTGGAGAATGGCCCACAACGGCGCTAACTCAAATCACGACGGGAGAGCTGGAGCCTGCCCTTCGCCAACCGCTGCTCTTCCTGTCGGCTGGACAAAACGACGGGCGACTGCGACAGAAAACCCTGTGGAAGCTCCCCGAGTTCCCCGGTTATCTAGCACTTGCCATTGCGTTGATCCGCTGCGCTGATTGGGTGCCGGAGGTGAGGCACGCCGCGCATGACGCAACGATGCGCCTTCTTGAACTATCTGATGGCCAAGATGTTGTGGCTTTATGGCCGCTAGTACTTCGCCTGCGTTCTCGTGAACGTGGATCGCTGGAATGGCTTGAGAATCACGTCGAGAGCTGGGTGCTTCGCACCGAGTCGCTGCCATTACTACGCGCTCTGTTGGCTAGCGACAACGCCAAGGTGCGCGCTTGGGCGTTTTCCAGCAGTTTGGAGGCCGGGATCGATATTGGCGTTGATCTTCTGGAAAGAGCCGTTCGCGACCCAAATCCGGCAATCGGCTTGCATGCACTGCGTCATGCTCAACATCAGGGCGATGACGTTCGCATGCGATTTCTGGCGGAGATGGGTTTGAACGCGCCGCACCCGGTGATCCGGCGCGAGTCGCTACGCGCGCTATCTGGGCTGGAAGGTGCCCTGACGCGCGACAAGCTGCTGGTTACTGTCTGCGATGCATCGGCGGGTGTGCGCTCGCTGTCTGCTTTCCTACTCCGAGACAGATATTCAGAGGAGTCTTTGGCACGCTGGCGTGCCGTGCTAGACGGGGACACCAAACGGCCTACATTCGGGCCACTGGTCTCGCTTGCCGACAACGCACAGCCAGAGGATTCAAACAGGGTGCAACGCTGGCTATTCGACCCCAGCGGCTCAGTTCGGATGCACGCGCTGAGGGGCTTACTCAAATCGGGAGGTCAGCTGACTGAGGACGAGTTTTCGCATCTGGTGGCAGAGGGCGGTAATCGCGTGCTCCGATTCCTTGCTAGTTCGATAAGAGCGGGGGACACGCAGCTCGGGGTGGAACGATTGGCTCTATCTCTCACGTCATCGGCAATACACGCTCCCGGACGGCTCAATCTGCGACTTCTTCTCCAGGAACTCGGCCATTGGCAGCGACTTGAACTACTGCTGCAACTTGCTGCCAACCAAGATACCGACAAGGAGTGGTGGCGCCATGCCCTCTCTGACTGGGTCATGGATAGCGGGGCTTACGCGCCGATGGGCTCAAATCGGCGACTCGAAATTCTCAGGCTCCTTGAAGGACGCCATGACGAGATCGACATCGCCCAGTACGAAGTAATAAAGGGCGCAATCCTGCGCCACTGACGGACTTGATGACATTTGCGGCTACGTAGAGACGGGACTAGTGCGCCTTGATGTACAGCCGCTCGAAGGTCGCAGGTATATCGGCCAGCTCGGTCTGAAGGTAGTGGACGGTCGAGATCGATTCGAGCCAGTCGAGAAATATCTCTTCAGTGAATTGACCTCGGACAACCTCAAGCACTATCGCGCAAGACTCCTTCGACAGCATGGTTGACAGAGGCGGCGTCCCTGACTCATCCGTCGCAAGGTCAAGTCCTAGGCAGTGCGACCAGTTCCAATGGACGGCAGGATAGGCTTCCAGCGTGAGTTGAGACGGCCACTCAATCAGTCCGCGCAACATTTCATGGGCACCTACAAGCCAGACGATCACTTGGGCGCGCCATTGTGGCGAATCAATGCTGAGCACCGAATGGAACCAATCTCGCACAAGGGGCGTCGGCAGGTACTTCAAGCACAGAAACAAGGATGCACTGAAGTCACCGCTCGCATCCCACCAGCACCAAACTTGGTTTGGATTGTTGTTGGAGCGATGCAGCACAGAATCCACCACAATCTGACCGTCATCCCAGCAATCAGGCTCCATCAGGGAACGCCCGAGTGTCAAAAGGACATCCTGTTGAAACTGAGGGTATGGCGGATTGTGTACACCGTTGGGATACAAGGCCACGAAGCTCGTGACCAACAACTCAAGCAGCGGGCTGACGAATCGATCATGGCTCCTTGGTAGGAGCCGGGCGAGAAGGTAGTGATACCAATCGCGCCACTCATCAAGGGGCCCAAACGCACTGATTCCTGATGCGATCTCCTGAAGTGGAACCTGAAGCTCCCAAGCGTTTAACGCCTCAAGCCCTTGCTGCAGCTCGGGGAACATTTTCCTCTTCTCGCCCATAAACCACGCCTCCCCCATTGGATCTGTGGGCCGTGGGAAGTGAGAGCGGAGGCGAGCTAGCGCAGATGCGTCTATCCCATCTCCGGGACGCCAGATGAACTGTTGATCCATACGTGATCCTAGCGAGCTGCACCAAGGCGCTCAGCCCTATCAGACTTCATTTGAGCACAAGGTCACGAAAATGTTTGACGTAGGCGTCGCCTAGCCGAGGAGCCAGATTGTCGATGGCTTCGAGCGCCCTAGCTACGTCTACTGGCCGCCCCTCTAGAACAGCTAAGGCCTCGTTGTGTAGAGCATAGGCGAAGAGGGCCGCAGTTGCTTCGGGACTAGGATTGTCTCGGTCTATGTAACCCGACAACAAGGCCCTCAGCTCAAAGACCGCCGCTGCCAAGAGCCTCCTCTCCAGATCTACTACCTCATCAGGCATTGGAAATATCCTATCCCTACGAAACCGTCCTCCGCTTGTACTGCATTTGCCGAGGATCGAGAAGATCGAATCGCTGCTGCTGCCACCAGCGTAGTGCTACAGAAAGTGATACGAAGAGTGCTACAGTTTATTCACTGCGGCAGTTCAAGATGCCCGGAAACTCTAGCGCTTAGGTTCTTGTAGTGGCTATGGTTCGAGTCGACCCATAGCCACCATGGTCCGCTAGCGGATCGATAGGTTGAAAAGAAGCCGCCGCGAGGCGGCTTTTTTGTCATTGCAACGAGCTGGGTGGCGGACGAGGAGCAGGCTTCGAACCCTGCTTTATCCAATCGTGGCTGCGGCATCCCTGCGGCACTCGCGCTAGCGACCTCCAGTGACGTCGAGGATCGAACCCGTCACATAGGATGACGCGTCGCTCAACAGCCAGACGATCGCTTCCGCAACCTCTTCGGGAAGGCCGGGGCGCCCCATCGGAGTGCCCGATGCCAGGCGCCCGGCCCGGTTCGGCTGTCCGCCGCTCGCATGAATTTCGGTGGTGATTATTCCGGGGCGAACCGCGTTGACCCGAACGCCGTCTTCCGCAAGCTCCTTGGCCAACCCGATAGCCAGTGTATCCAGCGCTGCCTTCGAACCGGCGTAGTCGACATACTCGAAGGGAGACCCGAGACGCGCCGCCGCGGACGAGACGAGAACGATGGAGCCGCCCGCCCCACCCGCGCTGCGCGCGAGCGTGCGCGCCGCCTCGCGAGCGGTAAGGTAGGCACCGATTGTGTTGACCTCGAACATGCGACGTAACCGGGTCGCGTCCATCTCCGCGAGTCGTAGCGAAGGCGCGACAATCCCGGCGTTTATGACCACGCCTGTCAGCGCGCCGAAGGCAGATCCGGCTTCACGAAACATACCAGCGACATCGGCTTCAGAAGTCACGTCACCCGGAACAAGAACAGCTTCAGCCCCGATGTCCCGTACGGCGGTCAAGGTGGCATCGGCCGCTACGCGGTCGATCCGGTAGTTCACCGCCACCGCCCACCCTTCTCGTGCGGCGCGGATTGCCGTGGCCCGTCCAATCCCTCGACCAGCGCCAGTTATGAGAACGGACTTCATAATCCCTCATGGTTGTCTGGGAGCGTGCGCTCATCCGACCAGGCCTAGCGCAAACTTTCCTGCGCAAAGCCCGAGCGGTCTGTGCTGAGCGATTATCGGTAGAGGGCTGTGAAGCTCAGTTGGTTAGAGCACAGCACTCATCATGCTGGGGTCGGTGGTTCGAGTCCACCCATAGCCACCAAGGTTCGGTTGCGGATCGCATCCTCAGAGAAAAACTGCCAGCCGATGTCTTCTGTTTTTTCAAAAAAAAACAGGTCCATGTAGGCCGCCTTGTCCTTATGGCTCAAAGCGACTCGAAATGATTCCACCACCCGCCCGATAGCGCGAACGTCAGCCGGCCCGTTGCGCGCGGCACTCGCCGGCACACAGGTAGCCAGCCCAATAACGAAGACGACCAGAGACGCTCTTCCTGCAGACACCCAGGACTCCTGTTTTTGGGTCGACGATTTTAGTCGGCACAGCATGCCCGGAAGCTGCCTGCAACTCCACCGCACGGTCCGGAGCAGTCGTTAGTACTGGTCCGACCGGTTAAATGGGAATCGACGACTTCCAGCAACCCGTAAATCAGGCAAGGCGAAGTGCGGTGCGGACATGGGCCCGAGGAACGCGGGAACGCCTTGACCAGGCAAAGTATTGCCTCTCTACTTGGGGCAGCATTCCGCTTGCAAGGTGTCCGGACCGATGTCTCCAGCATTGCGCCGAGAAGGGTGGTTGTGCCTGGCCACCTTATTGGTCCTGCTGTGGCCTTCGTACCTGGCGGCCGCGCTGCCTGCGGATCCGGACCACGCTGCGCCGGTCGCGACAGGCCTTGGAGCGGCGCAGATAGCCGAGGACCTGGAGCTGTCCATCAGCGCCTTGGAGGCGGCGCTACCGGACCTCTACTGGCACCAGTCCAAGCTTGAGTGGGAGGACGGGAAGGCTCGCGCCCGCGCCGCCAGCCGGCGAGCGACGGACGCGGAGGGCCTTTACGCGGCCTTGCGGCCGTTGATCAGCCAGGTGGGTGAAGGACATATGGTCCTGGCGCGTTCCGACGCGATGAAGGCGCGCGAGCGGCTTGCGCAGAACCTGCTTCCACTGGATACGCACTGGACCGAAGCGGCTGCGACAGTCACGCAGGGATATGGGCAAGCGACTGACATTCCAACCGGCACCCGTATTGAATCTATCAACGGCGAACCTGTGAGCGCCCTGGTAGAGGAGTTGATGGCGGCGTTCGGGCACGACGGACGCATTGCCACAGGCGCGATGCGCGATGGCGAGGGCATCGGTTACGCCCTTGCCCGATATCGATTGCGAGGAACCGAGCAGGCGTTCGACTTGAAACTGGCGTATCCGGATGGCCGGCGGGTTCGCAGGACCGTTCACGGCGTTCCCTACGCCGCCCGCCCGAGAAACTCGGCTTCGGCAACATCGCCGTTGGCCACGCTCGCCTGGCCGGCGCCGCATATTGCCCTGCTGCGCGTGCCTACTTTCAGCAATCGCAAATACCGTTCGGTGAATGCAGCATTCCCCGAAACAATGCAGGGGCTGTTCGCGGAAGTCGCCAGGAATCATGCGACGTCGATGATTCTGGATCTACGCGACAACGGAGGCGGGTCGGAAGGCAATGAGAACCTTCTTTTCTCATACCTGGTCAAACATCCCATCCGGAAGTACCGATCAGTCACGGCGCGAGGACAGAACCTTTCGGTTACCAGCCAGTCTGGCAAGATTTACACGCATCAGGTATTCGACGATGACGAACTCAGGCTACAAACTGCCGTAAGTGGCGGTCGGCTGTCGCGCAGAAACCTGGCGCCGGAAGGACTGATGAGCGGGTGGAGCCGGTCTCATCCGGTGTTCTCCGGGAAGCTTGTCGTCCTGGCGGGCGGCAACACTTTTTCCGGAGGTGCGGAACTTTCCTCCATGTTGGCCCACACACAACGAGGCCGATTCCTCGGCGAGGAAGTCGCGGGCACCCATGCTGGCAACACCAGCGGATATCTTTGGGATATCGAACTACCCAACAGCGAAATGATCCTGTCGGTACCGCTGCTGCAGTTCCAATTCGGATGGAAGGACGAGCACGCTGGAAGAGGCGTCCTACCGGAGATTGCGATTGCGCCGCCGCCCGTTCATAACGGACCACAAGCGGACAACGCGCTCGCGCGAGCATTGCAGTTGCTGACCCATAATCGCGTTGAACAGTGATGGAGGTTCTAACCCCGTTTCCAGGGAGGGCCTGGACCACGAGCGGCTTGCGAATTTTTTAAGCGATAAGGGCAGTACCGCACTTATGGAAATCCTATCTCTCGGATGGAGTTGCCCCCCGCATACTGGCGCGACATCTCAGATGGACGAATGGCTGCGGGATTGATTGCAATCCTGCCTGCGCATGCGCCGTCGCCCTTTCCCACGCATCACTTCGCGAACCTCCCCGTTCGCGAACCCGCATCTCCTCAGGACGTCGTGTTGTTGCAGCTCGCCGCTATCGACTTCGCGTGCGTGGTGTTCGGCCGGGACGGTTCCATGTACCACTCGGACTTGGAGCGCGCGGTGTTGAACAGGCACACGAGTTGCCGGCGCATGCCCATGACGCTGCCCATGGCATTGTCCGGGTTGTTGGACCACTCGGGCTGCAGGTAGTAACCCGCTACCATCTCATTGAAGAAGTTATTGGTCTGGCTCTCCTGGATGGCACGGCCGCACGCGGTCGGCACGACGACCAGGCTCATGAGTTCCTTGCGGAAGCCGGGGTCGTAGCGCTTCACCCATTTGGCGCTTTGCACATACTTCTCGCAGCGATTCTCCGCGGTTATCGGCAGGATCGCCTGGGCGTTGGCGTCGTAGTTGAATGTCGCGTCCTGTTGCGCGGTCTGCGGTAGCTGCATGCGGATGGCCGGCAGCATTTGTCGCGTGGTCCGATACCATTGGATCTGCGACAGGCGCGATGCCTGGATGCCGGCATCGCCGACATAGAACGTCGCCATCAACGACGGCGCCCGCGGCGCCTCCATGCTCCAGGGCGCGATCACCAGTTCCGTTTCCTGGCCTTCATAGCCGTTGAATCGCTTGTCGTTGATCATCGAGGAGGCGCGGATGAACTGATGGAACGCGCCCGCCGGGTTGCTGGCAGCTTCACGTACGTCGAAACCGCATTGCCCCCAATCGGTGCCAGCCTTGCGGTAGTGCTGCACCCATTGCTCGGCGGTCGATATCCCCAATCGGTCACAAGTGTCTTCGGCGCTCGCGGACCACGATGAATCGCCACAGCCGTTCTTGGTTCGGGTGTCCGTATAGCCGTCGTACGGGTAGGCGCAGAGCACCTTGTAATCCACGTGGGACGCTGGGTTGTCCATCACCGGGTAGAAGATGAAACCGCTCTTGATGTCGCGCGCGGTCTTCTGGAACTTGACGTCCTTGCGCAGATACGACGCCGATACGCCACCGCGCGCGACGCTGGGCGGAGAGACGCTGTAGAACTCATAGGCCGTGGTCGGCACGACCGCACGCATGACCAGGCCGGAGCACATGTAGGCCGGCTTGTCGCTTCCGCCGCAATCCTGTCTCGTGTCCTGGTACAGCAGGTTGACGAGTTTGGCCGTGTCCGTGCCAAGGTCGGCCTGCGCCGGACCCAACGCGGCAAATCCCGTGACCGCCAATACTGCGGCCGCAATGTTCTTCATTTCAAACACGTAATTCCTTCCTCTTGAAGGGTTGGTGATGCTGGGATTCGGTGAATCCCGGCTTGTGTAAATCCGATCGGCAGTGGCTGGCACGCGTTGTCCTCGCCATCGCAATGGGCGACACGCGGACTGCCTCTATCAGGGGTTGTCGCGACCCTTGGCGACCGCATACTCCGGAGACGCCTTCGACCTGCGCTGCCTGGTACGCGAACGGATTGGGGCGTGGCCCGTGCAGGAACCCGCCGCTCAAAGCACCCACCAACCGGCACGCCCTCCGTGGCATGCCGCTCTGCAAACACTCAGAAGTTGTTGCAGCCGGCCGCGTTGGTACGGGCCTGGTCCGCGAACGGACGCGATGGCTCAAGGTTGAACCTGTCCTTGCCGCGGGCGATCGTCAGGTGGCAGATCAGCTGGCGACGCATGGACGGGATGCTGCTCGATGGGTTGTCCCCATTGTTGATCCACTGCGGTTGCGAGTAGAACCTGGCAACCATCTCGTTGAAGAAATGATTGGTCTGGCTCTCCCGCACGGATCGGCCACACGCGGTCGGCAACACCGAGAGCGTGGTGATATCCCGCTTGAATCCTGGGTCGTAACGCACGACCCATTCGGCGCGCTCGATGTATTGCGCGCAGCGGCTGGGCTCGGCCTCGCTGTAGATCGCCTGCTGATGGGCGTCGTAGCTGAAACTTGCGTCCTGGTTGAGGTGCTGCGGCAGGCGGACCCCCACGATCGGCAGGAACCAGCGCGAGGCCTGGTACCACTGGACCTGGCTCAATCGGCTGGCGTTGAGCCCAGAGGCATCCGTATAGAAGAGGGCGAGGACCGAAGGAGAGCGTGCAGGATCGATCCTCCAGGGCGACACGATCATTTCATTGGCATTGCCCAGCGCCTCGGTGCCCAGCTCACGAATGGCCTGGAGGTTCTGGTTGAACGCACGCGCTGTATCCGCGCTTCCAATGCGCAGGTTGAACGAACACTGGGCTGCACCCGCCTTGCCGGTCGTCCGATAGTGGGCCAACCACTGCGCGCTGGTCATCACCCCTACTTGATCGCACGACTGCTCGACCGCAGCGGTCTGGGAGGCATCACCACAACCGCTGCTACCGCGCCGATCCGTCGCGCCAGCGATGGGAAACGCGCACAACACGTTGAAGCCCTGATGGTCGCCTGGATTGGATAACGCGGGATTGAAGATGAAGCCGGTCTTCGCGCCCTTGGCCAACGAGGCGAATTTCGCGTCCTTGCGCAGGTACGACACCGACACCCCGCCCTTGGCCTGGTTCGGGGCGCTAATGCCATAGAAGGGACTGACGAGCGGCGGAGCCGTCGGGCTCAGCACCAGGCCGGAACACAGGAACGCCGGACGCGTGGGCGACCCGCAGTCCTGCGCGGTATTCGAATAAAGGTCGGTCAGCTGGCGCAGCACGCCTTCGCCGGCGGCCTGCGCTGGCGAGACGGCCGATAGACCCAGGATCGTTGCCATCGGGGCTAGAGCGTTCTTGAATTTTGTCATCATGGATGTCTTTGGTATTTCTTCTTGGTGGATGGAGTGGCAAGGGCCGCCGGACGCCGCAAGCGCCGCCTGCGCTCTTCGACATCCTCGCGCGTGCACCGCTGGCCAACCCGGCGATGCCGCGAGCGCGCTGTCTGTCACCTGGAAATAGCAGCCATCGAGTCGGCTAGGGAGCGGTGTTGTTGCAACCGGCAGCGATCGATTTCTCATGCGTCGTATTGGGGCGCGAAGGTTCCAGGGACCACGAGGTGTTGCTTCGGTTCAGCACCATCGTGCAGACCAGCTGGCGGCGCATCCCGGCCAGGCTGTCGGTGGCGTTGCCTGCATCGATCCACTCTGGATCCAGGTAATAACCCGCCACCATTTCGTTGAAGAAGTTGTTGGTCTGTTCCGCCTGGGCCCTGCGACCGCATTCGGTCGGAACGAGTTGCAGTGACCAGATGGTCTTTCGGTAGCCGGGGTCGTAACCCTTGACCCACGTCGCACGCTCGATGAAGCGGCTGCACCGATCGGGTCCCAGGATCGGGTAGATCGCCTGGTCGGCCGCCACGTACGCAAAAGTCGCCTCGTCCTGCGGGGTGGCCGGCATCCGAAGGCTGATGGCAGGCAGCACCAGCCGGGCGGCTTGATACCACTGGATCTGATTCAGCCTGGCACCGGGCAGACCCGGTTGGCCCACATAGAAAGAGGCCGTCACCGGCGGCGAATACGCGGGGTCGATCTTCCACGGCGCCACGACCAGCTCGTTCTGCTGCGAGTCTGATCCGTTGTACGTAGCGATGCCTGGCAGCAGCTGCGCGGCCCGGATGCTCTGGTAGAACTCGCGTGCCCGCAGCGCATTGCTGTCGCGCATGTCGAACGCGCACTGTGCGCCCTGCCGATAGCGCTGATCGCTTTGGAACAGTCGAAGCCATTGCTCGGCGGTGGTCACGCCCATCTTCTTGCAGAAGGTTTCGACGCGCGCGGTCAGCGCGTAGTCGCCGCAGCCACTACCGGTGCGTCGCAACGAGGCCCCATCGATCGGATAGGCGCACAGCACCTTGAGCGGCTTGCGGTTGGAGCCAGTGTCGAAGGCACCGTTGTCGAAGACGAAACCGCTGGTCCGTTTGGCGTAGAACGTGGCGAAGTTGACGTCCTTGCGCAGATAGGACACGGACACACCGCCATTGGCCAGGCTGGCGGGACTGATCGTGTAGAAGTGGTAGGCCGTGGTGGGGTTGGTGGCGCGCAGCATGATGCCCGAGCACATATAGGCCGGCCTGGAGGCATCCCCGCAGTCCTGGGGCGTGGAGCGGTACAACTCCGTGAGCAGGCTGGCGGTGGACGGCCCCAGATCGGCTGCCTGCGCCGATGGGAGTGGCGCCGATCCGACGCCGGCGGCAAGAAGGGCAAGCAAGGCTTTCGCGACGGACATGACGAGAGGTTTCTGGAAGGTGGGGATGAGAGTTCGGGACAGGCCTGCGGCGGCGCCGGCGCTAGCGGGGTTCGATTGCCTGATCGAGGCGGAACGAAGCGGCAGGTGACGTTAGATAAGTCGAGCGAGGCTTCTCACGCCGTTCCCGGGTTCTTGCATGTTCTGTCTAATGTTGCGTTGCGAATCCGCGATATTGCCGATCTGCAAAGGGTGCAAATACTGGATAGGTGCAGGCGGCCATCCCATTCGCCGCTGCGCACATGGGGACGACGGTTAATCGTTTGTTCACTTGGAATTTTGGACTTACATCTCCCGTTCCGGTCAACAGATGGCCCACCGGGCCGCCAGGCGTGCGCAGGGTCCGCAGGCCGAACATGACAAAGCCCGGCGATA
>DASWQJ010000295.1:0-15700 GCA_036403795.1 Stenotrophomonas sp. | reverse complement strand
AGCTGGCGGGGTGGTGGGTCAGTGGGCCATGGATGGCCCACGTGCGGTGAGTGCGGCCATGGATGGCCGCTCGAACCGCGACCCACCATCCCGGCAGGTCGGGGCCCGCACCGTAAGTAACTAAAACCCACCGCCCAAACCCACCGCGCCCACAACAAAACCCCAACTCGCAAGCCGCGATCCAAAAGCGCCCAGCGAAAGGGAGAAGACCCCTTATGTTTCGCGCTGAAAGCCACTCGCGCCAGCCGCCGCTCGGGGAAACCGAGGCCAAGCGAGGCCAAGCGAGGCTGCCAGCATCAGAACCACCACCCACGGCAACGCTGCTGCTAGCATGTGCGTCCCTGAGGTGACCGACGGCTTGCCGGCGGTTTAAACGGGAATCCGGTGCGCCTGCCCCTGCGGCAAGGCAATTCCGGAGCTGCCCCCGCAACGGTGGGCGAGAACAGGTGTCGCAACCAAGCCACTGTGCAACCGCATGGGAAGGCGCGGCACCGGAAACCGGATCGAAGATCCGATTTCGCTCGCGAGCCCGGAGACCGGCCCAGGGATCACCCGGCACGCGGAGGGCGTGGCTTCGGCGGCCGCGTACGCGTGCCGTACGTGGCCACCTCACCCGCCTGCCGATTCCCATGCACCCGCGCGGGCAGGCGCGGTCCAGGAGTCCACCCCACCATGCAGTCCTTCGTCGTATCCCCCCGCCGCGCCGCCTTGGCCGTGGCGATCGCCCTTGCCTTTCCGCTTGATTCCGCCTTGGCCGCCGACGCCCCCAGTCAACTGGACGGCATCATCGTCACCGCCTCGCGCACCGCCCAGACCCAGGACCAGGCCCTCGCACCGGTCACCGTCATCGACCGCGCCGAAATAGAACGCCGCGATCCGCGCTCGCTGCCAGACCTGTTGCGCGGACAACCCGGCGTGTCCATCACCAACAACGGCGGCGCCGGCAAAGCCACGGCGCTGTTCCTGCGCGGCACCGAATCCGACCACGTCCTGGTGCTGATCGACGGCGTCAAGGTCGGCTCGGCCACCTCCGGCGGCGCGGCCCTGCAGGACATCCCCGTCGAACAGATCGACCGCATCGAGATCGTGCGCGGACCCTTCTCCAGCCTCTATGGATCCGAAGCCATCGGCGGCGTGGTGCAGATATTCACCCGTCGCCCGCAAGGCCCCTTCGCCCCGAACCTGGCCTTGAGCGTAGGCAGTGACAATGCACGTCGCTACAGCGCCGGTGTGTCGGGACGCACCCAGGGCGATGCCGGCGAGCATGGCGGCTGGTACGCCTTGCAGGCCGTGCATGACGAAACCGACGGCATCAACGCGTACACCAACACCGCCTCGTCCTACTACGACCCGGATCGCGACGGCTACCGCAATGACTCCGTCGGTACGCAGGGCGGATGGCGCTTCAACCGGCAGTGGGACGCGGAGGTCAACGCATTGCGCGCCGACAGCCGCAACGAACACGACGGCAGCGTCGACAATATGTCCAAGAGTACCGAACAGGTGTTGGGCGGCAAGCTGCGCTATGCGCCCACCGAGTCGATCAAACTCACTGCCAGCGTGGGCGGTAGCGCCGAACTCAGCGATACCTACCTGGACGGCGTGTATGCCTCGACGTTCGACACCCGGCGCGAGGTCGGCTCACTGCAGGGCGATATCAATGCCGGTCCCGGCTTGCTGACCATGGGCTTCGACTGGCAGCGCGACGAAATCGAAAGCAGCGAGACCTATGAAGCCGATCGTCGCATCGATCGCGGCCTGTTCGCGCAATGGCAGCAAAGCTTCGGGGCCCAGTCGTTGCAGGGCAGCCTGCGTCGCGACGACAACAGCCAGTTTGGCGGCAAGACCACCGGCAGCCTGTTGTGGGGTTGGGACTTCACCTCGCAACTGCGCCTCACCGCCAGTTACGGCACCGCCTTCAAGGCACCGACCTTCAACGAGCTCTACTACCCGGGTTATGGCAACCCCGACCTGGGGCCGGAGACCTCGCGCAGCGCGGAGATCGGCCTGCGCGGTGAGCACGGCTGGGGCAACTGGTCGCTCAATGCCTTCCAGACCAAAGTGGACGACCTGATCGCCTACGACGCCGACCTGGTGGATGACGCGCATCCGTTCGGACAGCCGAACAATATCGACCAGGCCCGCATCCGCGGCGTCGAAACCGTGGTCGGCACCGAGCTGGCCGGTTGGGATCTGCGCGGCTCGCTCACCTGGTTGGACCCACGCGCCGAGGGCGGCGCCAATGACGGTCGCAGGCTGCAACGTCGTGCCCGACAGAGCGGACGGCTCGATGCTGATCGCAGCTGGGGTGCCTTCAGCGTGGGGGCCAGCGTTACCGGCGCCGGTGATCGGTACGACAACCTTTCCAACACCACCCGCCTGGCGGGCTACGGCCTGCTCGACCTGCGCGTGGGTTGGCAGTGGGCGGCGGCCTGGAAGTTGAGCCTGTCGGCCAACAACGTGTTCGATCGCCAGTACGAGACCGCGCGCTGGTTCGCCCAGCCCGGACGCAATTACCAATTGACCCTGCGCTACCATCCGGCGCAGTAACCGGGAGAGGACGTCGATGAAGACACCACGTGCCGTCGAGACTGCCGTACTGATCTGCCTGATGATCGTGATGGTGGCCACGCGCTTCCATCACGTTGGCGATGTGCTGCACCTGCCGGACGCCTCGATGGCGTTGTTCTTCCTCGGCGGACTCTACCTGCGCCGTTATGCTCTCTACGTATTGATGCTGGGCCTGGCGGTGGCGATCGATTACGTCGCCATCCGTCAGAGCGGCCTGGATTTCTTCCAGCATTACTGCGTGACGCCGGCGTACTGCTTCCTGCTGCTCTCGTATGCGGTGTTGTGGGTGGCGGGTCGGTTGTGCGCGTCGCGATTGCGCCCCAGGCCACGCGAATTGGCGCTGACCTGGTGCGTCGCGGTGGTCGCCGCCGCGTTGTCCTTCCTGGTGTCCAATGGCGCTTTCTACTGGTGGGGTGGTCGCTACACGGACCCCCACTGGGCGCAATACCTGCAGCGGGTCGCCCAGTGGGGCCCGCTGTTCGTGCGTACCACCGTCAGCTACATCGCCGTGGCGCTGCTGGTGCATTACGCGTTGGCGCGGTGGCGTGGCCCCCGCGCTGTCGCATTGCGGCAACCCTGAATCCTGGAGAACGACCTGATGACGATTGCCGCTCGAACCGATGCACTCCCGCTGGCTTCCACTACCGCGCAATGGGGTGCCGGCCTGGCACTGGCGCTGCTGATGATCTGCACGCGAGGACAACACTTCGCCTCGGTAGACGCATTGCCCAGTGCCTCGTGGGCGGTGTTTTTCCTGGCGGGTGCGCTGCTGCGGCCGATGTGGGCACTGCCGGCCTTTTTCCTGCTGTCCAGCGCCCTGGACATCGGCAGCCTGGCCGCGGGCACGATCACCGACTGGTGCGTGTCACCGGCGTACTGGGCGTTGGCCTTTGCCTATGCCGCGTTGTGGTTCGGCGGCCACTGCTACGGGCGCCGACTGCACCGCGACGACTGGCGCACCGTGCCGCGGCTGGCGGTGGCGCTGGTGATCACCGCTTGCGTGGCGTATCTGTTGTCCAAGGGCGGCTTCTACTTTTTCTCCGGCCACTATCCCGATGCGGACTTGGCCGGCTTTCTCGCGCGGGTGCCTCACTACTTCCCGCGGGCGCTGGGCACGCTGGTCGGCTACAGCGCAGCGGGCCTGGCCATCGTGGTGGCGTGGCGCAGGCTCGCCTCGCGCCATGGCGGCGAGGTGACGGCATGAACGAGCGCACTCCACGCGATGAAGAAGTGCATTACCGCGAGCGCGCCCAGCGCAAGAAGGAATTGGTCGATCGTCGCATCGCGCGAGCGACCATCGAGCGTGGCGTCCTGCTGGTGAATACAGGTAATGGCAAGGGCAAGAGCTCCTCCGGGTTCGGGATGCTCGCGCGATCATTGGGCCACGGCTTGCACTGCGGCGTGGTGCAGTTCATCAAGGGCACGTTTTCCACGGGAGAAGAGGCTTTTTTCCGGCGTTTCCCCGACATGCTCGACTACCACGTGATGGGCGAGGGCTTTACCTGGGAGACGCAGGATCGAAGCCGCGACACCGCCGCTGCGCAAGCCGCCTGGGAGGTCGCGCGCGGCATGCTGTCCGATCCCGGCTACGACTTCGTGTTGCTGGATGAACTCAACATCGCCCTGGTGAAGGACTATGTAGCGCTCGACGACGTGCTGGAGGCATTGCGCCAACGGCCCGCCCAGCAGCACGTCGTGATCACCGGGCGAGGCGCGCCCGAGGGCTTGATCGAGCTCGCCGACACGGTGACGGAGATGCGCCTGGTCAAGCACGCCTTCAACGCCGGCATCAAGGCGCAAAAGGGCATCGAGCTGTGAACGCCGGGGCGCTGGCGCGCACGCAGGCGCGCGCACACCCTCGCCATCGGTTGGCCGCGCGCGCCGCATGCTGACCGCCGCGACCATCGTTGCGTGGGCCGCGGTGCTGATGGATCTGTGCCTGGGCGAGCCTCGTCGCGCGCATCCCCTGGTGATGTTTGGTCGCTATGCGCAAGCGGTGGAGACGCGCGTCTATCGGGACCGAAAATCCGCTGGCTTGCTGGCGTGGTGCCTGGCCGTGATGCCGTGGACGTTGCTGGCAGCCGTGCTGCAATGGCTGGCTTGGCGCTGGTCGATGTGGAGTGGCCTGGCGCTTTCTGCGTTGGCGCTGTACCTGGCACTGGGGCTGCGCAGCTTGGGAGACCACGCGTTGTCGGTCGCCGACGCTCTGACGCGCGACGATTTGCCGGCTGCCCGGCACGCCGTCGCGCGCATCGTCAGCCGCGACACCGCGATGCTGGATGCCGATCAGGTCGCGGCAGCCGCCACGGAATCGGTGCTGGAAAACGGCAGCGACGCGGTGTTCGCGGCGATCTTCTGGGGCGTGCTGCTGGGTGCGCCCGGTGCCGTGCTGTACCGGCTGTCCAATACGTTGGACGCGATGTGGGGCTATCGCACCTGCCGCTACGCTCGTTTTGGCTGGGCCGCGGCGCGCATCGACGATGTCCTCAACTGGCTGCCCGCGCGCCTGACTGCGCTGACCTACGCGCTGTTGGGTGCGACGGGCAATGCGCTGCGGTGCTGGAAATTGCAGGGCGCGCACTGGAAGAGTCCCAACGCCGGACCGGTGATGGCCACCGGCGCCGGTGCGCTGCGATTGCGCCTCGGCGGCGCGGCGCCTTATCACGGGCAATGGCAGGAGCGGCCCTCGCTCGGTGCCGGCGCGCCGGCCGCAGCCGACGGCATCCGTCGCGCGCTGTGGTTGGTGCGCGGTGGCGTGGCGCTCTGGCTGCTGGCGCTGCTGCTGGCTGCCATGTGCGCTCGCACGACGGTCGGCCCGTCGCCGATGGCCCACCCGCAGGTGGAGGTACCCAGTGCTTGAACATGGTGGACGGTTGCTGCGCGCGGCACAGCAGCAAGGCATTCCCGCAGCGCAATGGCTCGACCTGTCGACCGGCATCAGCCCTTGGCCCTGGCCGGTGCCCGCCGTGCCTGCCAGTGCGTGGCATCGGTTGCCGGAAGACGAAGATGGGCTGTTCGAGGCCGCCTGCGCCTACTACGGGGCGCAGCAGGTACTGCCGGTCGCCGGATCACAGGCGGCCATCCAGGCGTTGCCGACCTTGCGGGCGCGCAGTCGGGTGGGGGTGATCGCGCCAGGCTACGCCGAGCACGCGCATGCCTGGCGGGCGGCCGGACACACCGTGACGACCGCAACGGCCGATGCACTTTGGTCAGAGGAAAAAACTTTCGACGTCATCGTCCTCATCCATCCCAACAATCCGGGCGGGGACCGATTCACGCCAGGCGCGCTATTGAGGTTGCACGCCAGGTTGGCTGCCCGTGGCGGCTGGCTGGTCGTGGACGAGGCCTTCATGGATGCCTCGCCGGGCGAGAGCCTGTGTGGCCACGCGAGCGACGGCCTGGTGGTGCTGCGTTCGATCGGCAAGTTCTTCGGCATGGCCGGTGCACGCGCCGGCTTTGTCTGTGGCGATGCCAGCGTACTCAGCGCGCTGCGCGAGCGGCTGGGTCCATGGACGCTGAGCGGCCCCACGCGGTGGGCGGTGTGCCAGGCAATGCGGGATGTGCCATGGCAGCACGCGGCACGGACGAACTTGCTCGCCGCCTCGCAGCGGTTGTCGGCGCTGTTGCAGGCCCATGGCCTGCGCGAGGGTGGCGGCAGCGCGTTCTTTCAGTGGCGCTGCCATCTGGACGCGGCAGCACTGCACGAAGCCTTGGCACGGCGTGCGGTGCTGGTACGCCGTTTCGACAGCCCGCCCAGCCTGCGTTTCGGCCTGCCTGCCGACGAGGCCGCCTTCGCGCGCCTGGACGCGGCGCTGGCGGGTGCTTTGGATGAGTTGTCCGAAACCACGGCCGCGATCGGAGCAACACGATGAGTGCGCGAGTGCTGATGGTGCAGGGCTGCACCTCCGATGCAGGCAAGAGCACGCTGGTCGCGGCCCTGTGCCGATGGCTGTATCGGCAAGGGGTGTCAGTGGCGCCCTTCAAACCACAGAACATGGCCTTGAATGCGGCCGTCACCGCCGACGGCGGCGAGATCGGCCGTGCCCAGGCGGTGCAGGCCCAGGCCTGCGGGCTTGCGCCGCATACCGACTTCAATCCCATTCTGCTCAAGCCCAACAGCGATACCGGCGCGCAGGTCATCGTGCATGGCCAGTCGATCGGCAGCCTGGATGCGGTGGCCTACCACGACTACAAGCGCACCGGGCGCGAGGCGGTGCTGGCCTCGCATGCGCGCCTGGTCGCCCGCCACCAGGCGCTGATCGTCGAAGGGGCCGGCAGCCCGGCCGAGATCAACCTGCGCGCCAACGACATCGCCAACATGGGCTATGCCGAGGCGGTGGACTGCCCGGTCATCCTCATCGCCGACATCGATCGCGGCGGAGTGTTTGCACACCTGGTCGGCACCCTGGCCCTGCTGTCGGACAGTGAACGTACTCGTGTGGCGGGTTTCGTCATCAACCGATTCCGTGGCGACCTGGCACTACTGCAGCCCGGCCTGGATTGGCTCGAACAACACACCGGCAAACCCGTGTTGGGCGTGCTGCCTTGGTTGCATGGAATGCACCTGGAGGCCGAAGACGCATTGCCCCGCGATCGCGAGGACAAGCCGCACGCGACCTTGCGCGTGGCCGTGCCGGTATTGCCGCGCATCAGCAACCACACCGACTTCGACGCGCTGGCTGCGCATCCCCAGGTCGATCTGCGGTTCGTGGGGCCGGGCGAGGATCCGCCGGCGTGCGACCTGATCATCCTGCCGGGCAGCAAATCCACCCGTGCCGACCTCGAGTGGCTTCGCGCGCATGGGTGGGAAGCGGCGATCGCCCGCCACCTGCGCTATGGCGGCCGCGTGCTCGGTATCTGCGGCGGACTGCAGATGCTGGGCAAGGCCGTGCATGACCCGAGTGGCATCGAAGGCTCGGCCGGCAGCAGCCTGGGACTGGGCTGGCTGGCGATCGAGACCACGCTGATGCCGGACAAGCAGCTTCGCGCCACGCAGGGTTGGTTGAGCTTCGCCGACGCCGGTGTGCGCGGCTACGAGATCCATTGCGGCGTGAGCGAAGGACCGGCCCTGGCGCGACCCTTTGCCATCCTGGATGGGGCGCGCCACGATGGCGCCGTCTCCGCCGATGGACAGGTCATGGGGACCTACCTGCACGGCGTATTCGACCATCCCGCGGCGTTGGCCGCATTGCTGGCCTGGGCAGGCCTGCGCGGGGCCAGCGCGCTGGACATGCAAGCGCTGCGCGAGCAAACCTTGGAGCGGCTGGCCGACGCGGTCGAGCAACACCTCGACATCGCGACGTTGTCGGCGCTACTGGACCTGGCGCCACGCGCACGAGTGGCGTCGTGAGCCTGCCGCATCGCGTCATCTCTATCGGGACACAGCAAAGCCAATGCACGAACTGATCCTGGGCGGTGCCCGTTCCGGCAAGAGCGCGCTGGCCGAGCGGCGCGCGCTCGACAGCGGTCTATCGGTGGTCTACGTGGCGACTGCGCAAGCGCTGGATGCCGAGATGGACGCGCGCATCGAACATCACCGCGCACGGCGGCCCGCGCACTGGGCTTGCGTGGAGGCACCCACTGGGTTGGCCGATGCGCTGCGCTTGCACGCCGCGCCGGAGCGCGTGCTGATCGTCGACTGCCTCACGCTGTGGTTGAGTAATCTGATGGGCGATGTCGATCCCGGCCGGTTCGCCCGCGAGCGCGATGCGCTGCTGGCCACGTTGCCCCACCTGCCCGGTCGCATCCTGCTGGTGAGCAACGAGGTCGGGCAGGGCGTCGTGCCGATGGGCGCGCTGAGTCGCCGGTTCGTGGATGAGGCCGGGCGGCTGCATCAGTTGCTGGCCGCACACTGCGACCGCGTTTGCCTGGTCGTCGCCGGCTTACCGTTGTGGCTCAAGGGAGGTGCGGCATGAGTCGTTTGTGGTGGCAGGCGCCGGTGCGCGGACCCGACCAGGCAACCGCCGACGCCGCCTGGGCGCGCCAGGGCCGATTGACCAAGCCACCCGGTGCGCTGGGTCGCCTGGAAGCGCTGGCCGTGCGCCTGGCGGGCCTGCAAGGGCAAGCAATGCCCGCACTGGATCGCGTGCACATCGCGGTCTTCGCGGCCGACCATGGGGTCGCCGTCGAAGGCGTGTCGGCGTTTCCCCAGGCAGTGACCGGCGAGATGTTGCGCAACTTCGCCCGTGGCGGCGCGGCCATCGCCGTGCTCGCGCGCGAACTGGGCGCGACGCTCGAGGTGGTCGACCTGGGCACGGTCAACGATGCGGGCGAGATTGCCGGCGTGCGTCGGGCGCGCATCGCCCCGTGCAGCGGCAACTTCTGCGAGGTCGACGCCATGACCACCGACCAGATGTCGCTTGCGTTGCAAGCTGGCGCCGACAGCGTGGCCGCCGCGCGCGAAGCGGGGGCGCAGCTCTATGTCGGCGGTGAAATGGGGATTGGCAATACCACCTCGGCCGCGGCGCTGGGTGCCGCGCTGCTGGGCCTGTCGGCAGACTCGTTGACCGGCGCGGGCACCGGGCTGGATGCCGCGGGCATATCCCACAAGACCGAGGTCGTGGCGCGCGCGCTGCGGCGACACGCTGGCGACCGTCCGGCACAGGAATGGTTGCGGCGATTGGGTGGTTTCGAGATTGCGGCACTGGCCGGGGCCTATATCGCGGCCGCGCAGTCGCGCATGCCCGTACTGGTCGACGGTTTCATCGCCAGCGTCGCGGCATTGACCGCGGTGCGGATGCAACCGGCCCTGCAGGATTGGTTGTTGTTCGCCCATCGCTCGCACGAGCAGGGGCACGTCAAGGTGCTTGCCGCGCTGGACGCCGAGCCCTTGCTCGACCTGGGCTTGCGCCTGGGCGAAGGCAGTGGCGCCGCACTCGCCGTGCCGCTGCTGCGCCTGGCGTGTGCGTTGCACGCGAAGATGGCGACGTTCGAAGAGGCCGGGGTGTCGCAAGCATGACTGTGGCGACCATCGAACTGCTGCGTCACGGCGACACCGCTCAGCGCAGCTATCGCGGGCAACTGGACGATCCGCTCAGTGAGTTGGGTTGGCAGCAGTTGCGCCAGGCCACGGCGCAGGGCCAATGGGATGCCATCGTATCGTCGACATTGCAGCGCTGCGCGGCCTTCGCCGCCGAGCTTGCCGCCCTGCGTGGCCTGCCACTGCGTCTGGACAACCGGTTGGTCGAATACCATTTTGGCCACTGGCAAGGCGTTCCGATCGAAGAGATCGACCGTGACCAGGGCGAAGCGCTTGGGCGCTTCTGGGCCGATCCGGTGGCGCATCCGCCGCCGGGCGGCGAATCATTCGCCCAGTTCCGCGGGCGCCTGAGTGCGGCGATCGACGAGATCGCCAGCATCGGTTCCAACCCAGGGCCCAAGCTGGAATCCATCCCTGGGCAAGTCCAAATCCCCGGTCAAGGACCAGGCCAGCGCGTGCTGGTGGTCACCCACGGTGGCGCGATCCGTGCGCTGCGCTGTCTGGCCGAAGGACGGCCATTCGGCGAGATGGTCTCCATCCAGGTGCCCCACGCTTCGCGCCACCGCTTGGCCTGGCCACCGCCGCGAGGTATCGCGCCATGATCGATGGGCTGCTGGCCGCGCTGGGTTTCCTCACTCGCGTGCCTGTGCCGCCACGCGTGTTCGCCGATGCCTCCACGCGTGCGCGTTCGCTGGCCTGGTACCCGGTGGTGGGCCTGTTGCTGGGCCTGGCGTTGGCCATGTTGGCGTGGTGCCTGCAGGAGAGTCCCCCGCTGCTGGGCGCTGCCTTGTTGCTGCTGGCATGGACCTGGCTGACCGGCGGCTTGCACCTGGATGGACTGGCCGACACTGCCGATGCCTGGGTGGGCGGGCTAGGGGATCGCCAGCGCACGTTGGCGATCATGAAAGACCCGCGCAGCGGCCCGGCCGGCGTCACCGCCGTGGTGCTGGTGCTGCTGCTGAAGTTCGCGGCACTGGCCAGCCTGCAGGCGCCGCCCTTGATCGCCGTGGCCATGGCGCCCTTGCTCGGTCGCGCGGCACTGACGGCGGCTTTCCTCACCACCCCCTATGTACGCGCCGGAGGCCTGGGCAGCGGCCTGGCCGACGCGTCGCGCTTGGCCTGCATCGTTGCGTTGGCGCTGGCCGCGGCGCTGGCAATACTGCCGGGCGTGCGCGGGTTGGCCGCGCTGCTGGTCGTCGTGGTCGTGTTCTGGCTGTGGCGACGTGCGTGCGTGAGTCGACTGGGCGGCATGACGGGCGATACGTGTGGCGCGCTGTGCGAGATCGTGGAAGCGGCGGTGCTGGTCGCGCTGGCCCTCTAGCCGCAACGCCCACTGTCGGCGCCGGCGAGGTACGACGCGCGGTTCCACGCTCCAATGCTGCGGACCACGCGAGGCCACGTCAGGCCCGTCTGCCTGAGGTGGCTAAGGCGTTCCGACCGGCGCCTGTTGCCGCAACGCGCGATAAGGCGGCGTCGACAAGATCATTTCGGTCAACGAATGCGCCAGCTCGCGTTCGGCCAGCACCGCGCCATCGGCGCCGTGGTCCAGCAGGTACTTCACTTCCACCTCGCTGTGCGCGCGCGCCAGCAGGGTCAGCGACGGATTGAGCGCGCGCAGCTTGCTCAGTGTCTCGCCGGCTTCCAACGGTTGCGGAATTGCCAGCACCGCGATCTTGGCGCGTTCCGGATGTGCTTCTGCCAGCACCTTGTCGTTGGCCGCGCTGCCGCGGATGGCCGGGATGCCGGCCGCATGCGCGCGCTCCACATGGTCGCGATTGTCATCGATCACCAGCACCGGCACGCCACGTTCGCGCAGCAGTGGCGCCAGCGCGCTGCCGACGCGGCCGTAACCGACCACGATGGCGTGGCCGTGCAGGTCCAGCGACGGACCCGGCGGCAGGTCCGGCTCGATGGCCACCGGCGCTTCCACGGCATTGCGCGCCTGCCAGCGATCCAGCCAGGTGAACAGGAACGGGTTGGCGATGATCGACAGCAGCGAACCGGCCAGGATCAAATCGCGCCCGGTCTCGGGCAGGATCGACAGCCCCACGCCCAGCCCGGCCAGGATGAAGGAGAACTCGCCGATCTGCGCCAGGCTTACCGAGATCGTCAGTGCCGTGCCGGTAGGGTGGCCGAACGCCCGCACGATCACGAAGGCCGCCACCGACTTGCCCACGGTGATCGTCAGGAACGTGGCCAACACCTGCCAGGGATGGTTGAGCAGGATGCTGGGATTGAACAGCATGCCCACCGATACGAAAAACAACACGGCAAACGCATCGCGCAGCGGCAGCGAATCGTTGGCGGCCTTGTGGCTGAGTTCCGATTCGTTGAGCAGCATGCCGGCGAAGAACGCACCCAGTGCGAACGACACGCCAAACAACGTCGCCGATCCAAACGCCACGCCCAGTGCGATGGCCAGTACGCCAAGGGTGAACAATTCGCGCGAGCCGGTGGCCGCGACCTTGGCCAGGATCCACGGAATGGCGCGACGTCCCACGACCAGCATCACCATCACGAAAGCGGCCATCTTCAGCAGCGTCCAGCCCATCGCCAAGGCGATTTCGCCGCCGGCCCCGGCGCCGCCGCGTCCTTCCATCGCCTGCGCCAAGGCGGGCAACAGCACCAGCGCCAGCACCATCACCAGGTCTTCGACGATCAGCCAGCCGATGGCGATCTTGCCGCGCTGGGTTTCCAGCAGGCGCCGCTCTTCCAACGCGCGCAACAGCACCACCGTGCTCGCCACCGACAGCGCCAGGCCAAACACCAGGCCATTGAGCGGCGGCCAACCCATCGTCCAGGCCAGGCCCCAACCGAGCAGGGTGGCCACCACGATCTGCACCACGGCACCGGGAATGGCGATCCACTTCACTTCCAGCAGGTCGGCCAGCGAGAAGTGCAGGCCCACCCCAAACATCAGCAGCATCACGCCCAGTTCGGACAGCTGGTTGGCCAGGTCCTGGTTGGCGACGAACCCGGGCGTGAACGGACCCACCAGCATGCCGGCGACCAGATAACCGACCAGTGGCGACAACCGCAGGCGATTGGCCAACGCGCCCAATACGAAGGCGACGGCAAGGCCGACGGCAATGATGTCGATGAGGCTGGTGTCGTGATGCATCGGCTCGAACGCAGGCAAGGGGGTCGAGTGTCGCCGATGAATGCGCAACGCGGCAATGCCGTGCCGCGTATTTCCTGGGAAATACGCGGTTCTGGTTCCAACGGGTCCGTCGCTCGACCTTTGTGAAGACCCCGCAGCGGCCCGGTTTCACCCGGACGCTGCTTCATCAGCGCGCGCGGGCGCGAAGGAAAACCACCCGGGCGCGGCTTAAGCCGCAGCGGGACGACTCAGATCGTCTCGCTGCGCCGAGCCGCTGGCGCCGCCCTCACCACTTGTAGTCCACGTTCGCATACACGAACGCGCCGTTGAATCCGAACGGCGAGGAGGTGCTGTAGGGCAGGTAGGTACGGGTGCCCAGGCCCGCCAGCTGCTCATCGGGATATTCGTTGAGCACGTTGTCGCCGCCCAGGGTGAAGCTCCAGCGATCCAGCACCCACGTCGCAGCCAGGTCCAACGTCCACTTCGCCTTGTAGGTCTGGTCCAGCGAAGGCGTGGTGCCGTAACTGGTGAAGTCGCCCCAGCGCGTCGTGGTGGCGGTGAAGCGCCAGTCCTGCGGCGACCAGGTCCCGCCCAGGAAGAACTTGTCGCGCGGCGCGCCCTTGGTGATGCGGCCGATCTCGGTGCGCCCGATCCGCACCGCGGTGGGGTCGATCGCTTCCAGGGCCGGCGGGTTCGGCGCGATGCTTTCCACTTCGGTCTTGTTGTAGTTGTAACCGGCGGTCAACTCCAGCGGTCCGCTGTCCAGCGCCCAGCGATAGGTGCCGATGGCGTCCACGCCAGAGGTCTTGGTATCCACCGCATTGGTGAAGTAGCGCCCGCCACCGATGCCGGTATAGCCATTGGCCTGCAGATAATTGCGCACGGCGGTGGAGGTCAGGTTCTCCGACAGCAGGATGCGATCGTCGATGTTGATCCGGTACGCATCCACGGTGACGTACAGCGCATCGATCGGTTGCAGCACCAGCCCCACGCTGTAGTTGTCCGACTCCTCGGCGCGCAGGGGTTCTGCGCCGAGCGCGATCGCGGCGGGGTTGTCGGTTCGGAACGTGCCGATCTCGTAAGGCACCCCATCGATGAAGTTGGTGGCGATCGACTGGAAGTACTGTTGCTGCAGCGACGGCGCGCGGAACCCGGTCGAAGCCGTGGCGCGCAACGCGATCTTGTCGGTGAATGCATAACGCAACGACAGCTTGCCGTTGGCCGTATCGCCAAAGTCGCTGTAGTCCTCGTAGCGCCCGGCCAGACCCACGGTGAACTTCTCGCCCAGGTTCGCCTCCATGTCCACGTAGGCCGAATAGCTGTGGCGATCGTAGTGACCCGAGTCGGATGGCTTGAATCCGGCAAACACCTGCGCGCCCGGCAGGAACGAACCATTGGCCGAAGGGACGCCGCCGTTGATATACGAGGCCGGATCACCGGGCGATTCGTTGAATTTCTCGCCGCGCCACTCCAGGCCAAATGCCAGCGCCAGCGGATAGGCCAGGCCTACTTCCAGCGTCTTGGTGAAGTCGGCGTTGAGCACGTTCTGGGTGACTTCCAGATTGCCGGCGTAGAACCGCGTGGGCGAATCGAGCCCCATGCTGTTGTTGAGGCTGTTCTGCACCTCGAAGCGCAGGTTGTTCTGCCCGTAGTTGTAGCTGAGGTCGATGTTGAGATCGCCGGCCGTGCGGGTCTTGAGGCCACCCACCCAGGACACGTCCTTGCTGACGTTGTAGATCTGCGGCAGGAAACCGTCCGGATAGATCTGCGGCCGGTTGCGGTTGTCGGTGTCCCAGCGGAAATAGCCGTTGGACAACACCTCGCGCCGACTCGCCATCGCATACGAATAGAACGTCAGGTAATCGACCGGGCTGTATTCGCCGTTGTAGGAGACCGCGCCCTGGTCGATGTCCGGGTCACCGTATCGCTGTTCGACCACCCCGTTGTACGGCTTGGCGCGATCGGTCTGGTCCTGGTGGCCGGCTTGGCCGGCGAGATGGATGGCGCCCTTGTCGCCCAACGCAAAGCCGCCGTCACCGGAGAGTTGGTACTGCTCGCCGTCGCCGGCGCTGAACTGCCCGTAGCGTGCGGACAGGCTGCCGCCTTTCGCGCTGCCCTTGAGTACGACGTTGATCACGCCGGCGATGGCATCCGAACCGTACTGCGCAGCAGCCCCATCGCGCAGCACCTCGATGCGTTCCACCGCCGCGATCGGAATGGTATTGAGGTCGGCGGGCGAGGAGCCCCGGCCCTGGCTGCCATTGAGATTGACCAGCGCCGTGGTGTGGTAGCGCTTGCCGTTCACCAACACCAGCACCTGGTCCGGCGCCAGTCCGCGCAGTTGTACCGGGCGCACCGCGTCGGTGCCGTCGGTGATGGCCGGCCTTGGGAAATTCAACGAGGGCACGGCGCGCGACAGCGCGGTGGCCAGTTCGGTGGTGCCCGTGGCCGTCAGTGCTTCCGGCGAAATGATGTCGATGGGCGAGGCCGACTCGGCCACGGTGCGATCGGACACGCGCGTACCCGTCACGATGACGGTGTCCAACGTATTGGGCGTGGTGGATTGGGCGAAGGCCGAAAGCGGGCAGAGCGCGGCGAGCAGGGCGGCGGCAAGTGCATTGCATTTCATGGAAGGACGACTCCGGTGGGGACGGGAGATGCGCCAGCTTGTCGCCCCCCTCCTGGGCGAGCGGCCCTGGGGCCGCGGCGGTACGCCATCCACGAGTAACCCGGGTGACCGGTAAATGTCAATAATGCGTTAAACGGTTTCCGTTGAAATTACCGGCTGGCGGTGGCTGTGCTTTTGGCGGCCAGCAGGGCGTGCTGCAGAAAACCGGGTCCTCTCCCTACCTGGGGCGCCAGGTATCGCGGCTTGCGAGTTGGGTTTTTTATTGTGGGCGCGGGTGGTTTGGGCGGTTGGTTTTAAGTACTTACGGTGCGGGCCCCGAGCTGCCGGGATGGTGGGTCGCGGTTCGAGCGGCCATCCATGGCCGCACTCACCGCACGTGGGCCATCCATGGCCCACTGACCCACCACCCCGCCAGCTCGGC
>DASWQJ010000294.1:0-1916 GCA_036403795.1 Stenotrophomonas sp. | reverse complement strand
AGCCGCGACCTGGTGCTCAACGTCATGAGCCCGGCACAGCGCGAGGAGTTCGAAAAGACCCACGAGTGCAATTTCGCAATCGGCGTCTCCGGCGTCGGCCGCTTCCGCATCAGCTGCTTCTACCAGCGCAACCAGGTCGGCATGGTGCTGCGCCGGATCGAGACGCGCATCCCCACGGTGGAAGAGCTCAACCTGCCGCCGGTGATCAAGACGCTGGCCATGACCAAGCGCGGCATCATCCTGTTCGTCGGCGCCACCGGCACCGGCAAGTCGACCTCGCTGGCGGCGATGATCGGCTACCGCAACCAGAACTCGACCGGCCACATCATCACCATCGAAGACCCGATCGAGTTCGTGCACAAGCACGAGGGCTGCATCATCACCCAGCGCGAAGTCGGCATCGACACCGACAGCTGGGACAACGCGCTGAAGAACACCCTGCGCCAGGCGCCGGACGTGATCATGATCGGCGAGGTACGTACCCGCGAGGGCATGGACCACGCGATCGCCTTCGCTGAAACCGGCCATCTGGTGCTGTGCACGCTGCACGCCAACAACGCCAACCAGGCGATGGACCGCATCATCAACTTCTTCCCGGAAGACCGTCGCACCCAGCTGCTGATGGACCTGTCGCTCAACATGAAGGGCGTGGTCGCCCAGCAGCTGATCCCCACGCCGGACGGCAAGGGCCGCCGGGTGGCGATGGAGATCCTGCTCGGCACGCCGCTGGTGCAGGACTACATCCGCGATGGCGAGATCCACAAGATCAAGGAAGTGATGAAGGAATCCACCAACCTGGGCATGAAGACGTTCGACCAGAGCCTGTTCGAGCTCTACCAGGCCGGTGAGATCAGCTACGAAGATGCCCTGCGCTACGCCGACTCGCAGAACGAAGTCCGCCTGCGCATCAAGCTGTCGCAGGGCGGCGATGCGCGCACGCTGGCGCAGGGGCTGGACGGCGTGGAGATTGCCGAGGTCCGTTGAGTCTGGCCCGAGGTACTTCCCGACGCCCGGCTTCCGCCGGGCGTCGTCGTTTCAGCCCCGCCAGCGACTCGCGCCGGGGGGCCTTCATGCAACGGTCGCGGCGTTGTTGTCTAATACGCGCCCCGCGTCACCCCCACAGCCCATGAATACTTCGGTTTCCGACCTCCAGGCCGGCGGCGATGCCGTGCCGTCCGACGGCCACCTCGTCACTTCCGGTCCGCTGACCCCACCCGCCGATTCGGCGGGTACCGCGGCCAATGACCGCGCCTTCCATCACTCCGTGGCCGAGGACGTGCAGGGCATGGTCCTGGCCACGTTGATCGCCTCGATGGGCCTGGCGATCTTCGCCAAGGGCGGCTTGTTCATCGGCGGCATGGCCGGCGTGTCGTTCCTGTTGCACTACGCGCTTGGCTGGAACTTCGGCCTGGTGTTCGTGCTGGTCAACCTGCCGTTCTATTGGCTGTCGGTTCGCCGCATGGGCTGGGAATTCACCTGCAAAACCTTCCTCGCGGTCGGCGCCTGCGGCCTGCTGACCGACCTGCTGCCGCGCTGGCTCGACTATGCGCATGTCAGTGCGTTGTTCTCGGCCATTGCCGGGGGGGCGCTGGCCGGGCTTGGCATCCTGTTCTACATCCGCCATCGCGGCAGCCTGGGCGGCGTGGGCATCCTGGCCGTCTATCTGCAGCAGACCCGCGGCATCAGTGCCGGTCGCATCCAGCTGAGCTTCGACACGATGCTGATGCTGGTGGCGTTCCTGGTGTTGTCGCCGGACAAGGTGGCCTATTCGGCGATCGGCGCGCTGGTGCTGAGCCTGGTGTTGATGTTCAATCACCGCCCCAATCGCTACATGGGCGTTTGAGCCGAACCACGCGGGCACCGGGCCGGTAGCGCAATGATTCGCTGCGCCACGGGCCCGCAATCACGCGCTGCCG
>DASWQJ010000293.1:0-38711 GCA_036403795.1 Stenotrophomonas sp. | reverse complement strand
CTTGGGCGATCTTCAACGGCTACAGCGTGTCCACGCTGGGCAGCAATTTCAGCCAGGTGGTATTCCAGTTCAGGGTGTCGCCGGAGTTGTTGTGGACGGGCTTGAAGTGGGCGCTGGGCATTGGCCTGGTGGGCGGCCTGTTCCCCGCGTTGCGGGCGGCTCGGCTGCCGATTACGGCGGCGTTGCGAGAGGTTTGAGGCTGCGCGCGATGCATCGACATCCGTGGGCGGAAATGATGGCGTCGCAATGGCTGGGAAAATGCGGGCCGTCGCGGGCCGCGAGTGCGAACAGGATGTCCGCCTTGTCGGGGCTGCCCAGCCCCGACAAGGCGGAGACCGCACCGTAAGCCCATGCAGCCGGGCGCTCCGCGCCCGATCTTGCAGAGACAACTGGCGGCGGCCCCGCGGCGGGTCGCCGTTCCCGGCTGACCTCACGACAACGGTCACACGATTGTCATCGCACAGCGGTAGAAGCGCCGGTCCCTGCGCCGGTAGGCTCGGTTCCCCCTGCTGTGCCCGGTTTACCTTTCCATGTCGCGTCCGCTGATCGCGGCCGGCCTGCTCGCCCTGCTTTGTGCCTGGGCGGCAGGCACGGGCTGCACGTCCACCACTGCTTCCACTTCGCTGAGCGAACGCCTGGTCTCCCCGGGTGGCGCTTCTCCCCTGCTGGGCTTGCTGGACACCCGGCAACTGCTGCAGCGCGTGCCCGATCGCCACGGCCAGCTCGCTGGAAGCGATGGCGTTTCGATCTTTTGGCGGGCCATCGACCCCGGCGACTACCGCTTCCGCTATCGATACGACCACACGCCGGACGTTGGCGGACGACACTTCGAAGTGGACTTCGATGGCGCTGCGGCCGGCCGTCCGCCTGCCCCGCGCGGCACCGTCGTCCTGCTGCATGGCTGGATGATGGACGGCGACTCGTTGCTGCCCTGGTCGTTCACGCTCGCACAGGCCGGCTATCGGGCGATCACGCTGGACCTGCGCAACCATGGGCGGTCGGGCAGCGGACCTTCCGGCTATGGCACGCGTGAGTCGGATGACGTGGTGCGGGTGATCGGCGAGCTGCGCGAGCGCGGTGAGATCGATGGGCCGCTGTATCTGCTGGGCGTGTCCTATGGCGCGGCCACTGCGTTGTTCACCGCCGACAAGCTGGGCGACCAGGTCGCCGGCGTAGTGGCGATGGAATCGTTCGCCAATGCCGGTCGTGGTATCCGCGACATGGTCCCGCACCTGCTTGCCGAAGCGCCGCACGGCTGGCAGGCGCGCGCGGTGTCGGGCTACCTGCGTTGGCGCTATGCCGACCAGGACATCGGCCAGGTGATCGCCGCCGCCGACCAACAGCTCGGCCTGGACCTGGATGGCCTGGACCTGGCCCCCGCGCTGGTCGATACGCGTGCCTGCGTGCTGCTCGTGCATGGCGATGCCGATCGCCATATCCCCGTCGCGCATGGTCGCTCGCTGGCGGCGTCATCGCCGCGCGCGCGTTATCTCGAATTGCACGGCGAGGACCACCTCACCCTGCCGATGCGCATCGATGTGTTGGCACCGGTGGTCGAAGACTGGTTTGCCGCCAATTCGCAGGCCCGCGCGCAATGCCCACCGGCGCTACCGCCGCTGAGGGGCGGCCAGCGCGTGCAGCTTACCCGGCCGGCTGCAGCCAGCCGCGGCTGATCGCCTCGGCCAGGTCGGCCGGGGTATCGATGTCCAGGGCCAACGCCGGTGCGTCGACCTCGCCGATCGCATCGTCCACACCGTCGCGCGCCAACGCGCGCAGGCCGACGTCGCCGACCAATGTCGCAGCGTGCAAGCTCGCCATCGCCACGGCTGCCGGCAAGCCCCGCACCCCGTCGTAGGTGCTGAAGGCGCAACCACTGGGCGCGCGGGTGGCGGCGTCGAGCAGTGCGCGCAAATGCGCGGCCTCAAGCGCGGGCTGGTCGCACCCCACGATCAGCACGTGCGCGACGGGCGTCTCGCCCAGCGCGGCGCGCAACGCGGCCAGGGATGCGCTCAGGCCGTCTCGCCAATGGTCCACTTCCACCAGTTCCACCGGCAGGTCTGCCAACAACGGACACAGGATCGCCGCCTCGGATCCCAGGGCCACCAGGCAGCGTTTCGGCGTGGTTTCCAATGCGAGTCGCGCGGCGCGGTGCAGCAAGGTTTCGCCGTCCCGCAGCAGGCATTGCTTGGGCTGGCCCAGGCGCGTGCTACCGCCGGCGGCCAACACGAACGCAGCATGTCCGGTATTCATGCCGGCAGGTCCTCGTCGTCGCGCCAGCGCTGCAATTGGGCAGCCACGCTGAGTGCGATCGCTTCCGGACCATCGCCCCCCAACTTGATGCCGATCGGTGAGCGAAGACGCGGCCCGAGCGCTTCGCGCTGCGCCGCGCCCAATACCTGGAACAGATCCTGCTGGCGCCGCCGAGGTCCGAGCAAACCGATGAAGCTGGCCGGGTGCGAGGCCAATGCCTCGAGGGTCTCGCGGTCGAGCTCGAAGTTGTGATGCATCACCAGCACGGCGTCGGCGTCCACACCCTCGGCCAACGCCTGGGAGGGCGTGTGGGTCACGTGGTGATCGGCCAGGGCGCCCTGATCGCGCCAGCGCGGGCGTTTCTCGACCAGGGTCGTCAACCAGCCGAGCTGCCGCAGCCAAGGCAGCAGGACCAGCGTTTCAGGACCGGCACCGAACACCGCCACCCTGGGCGGCGGCTCGATGCGCGCGTGCAGGCGCTGCGCAGGCACTGCACCGGCCAGGTGCCATTGGCGTCGATGCTCGCCCACCGCTGCCTGCAGCTGGCCTTGCTCGTCCAGCGACAGGCGCAGTGCACCGCGGCGCGCGCGCCAGCCCTCGACCACGCTGGCCCAACCCTCCAGCAACGACAGCGGCAACAGCGCCAGATGCAGGCGACCGCGGCAACCCGTCGCCGCGCCGGACAGCAAGGCGTCGTCGTCTCGGGTATCGATATCCATCAGGTCCAGGCGCTGGTATTGCAGCGCCTCCAATGCGCGCGCCGCAATCTCCGGCTCCAGGCAGCCGCCACTGAGCCACCCCTGTTGGCGGCCATCGGCGGCAAACAGCGCCAGCGCGCCGGATTTGACGTAAGTGGACCCTTCGGTGGCCATGACCACCGCCAGGGTGGCCTGCCCGCCGTCGCCCAAGGCGGCCAGGCTGGCTTCGATGCAATGGCGCGCGGCCGTCATGGTCGCTGCGTCCCCCGGCAATGGCATTGCGTGCAGCCTAACCCGGCGCGCGTGGACATGGCGCGCACGCGCACGACGGGGAGCCGGCTCAGCTCGATCGTGGGGGCACGTTGCGCGGGGAATTGCGCGCACGCCACAGGCCTTCGCCGACAAACAGCAACAGGCCGATCCAGATCGCCCCGAAACCTACCGCGCGCACGCCGTCGAAAGGTTCGTGGAAGAACCACACGCCGAGCAACAACTGCAGGGTCGGCGCGATGTACTGCAGGATCCCCACCAGCGACAGCGGAATGCGCCGCACACCGTAGGCAAACGCGATCAGCGGCACCGCGGTGACCACGCCGCCGAACACCAGCAACGCATCGATACCCGAACCCCAACCGCTCAGGAACCCGCCGCCGTGGCCGCCCTCGCTCCACAGCGCAAAGCCCACCGCCGGCAAGAACAGGTACAGGCTTTCCACGCCCAGGCCGGCCACCGCATCGACCGCCACGATCTTGCGCAACAGCCCATACATGCCGAACGACAGCGCCAGGCCCAGCGCGATCCACGGCGGGGCGCCCGCCTGGAAGGTCAGCCAGGCCACGCCGGCCGCCGCGCAAGCCACCGCCAGCCATTGAATGGCACGCAGGCGCTCCTTGAGCACGACCACGGCCAGCAACACGCTCACCAACGGATTGATGAAGTAGCCCAGGCTGCTTTCCACCACGTGGCCGGCATTGATCGCCCAGATGTACAGGCCCCAGTTGAAGCCGATCGACACGCTGCTGGCCGCCAGCAACTTCAGCGCACCCGGCTGGGCGGCAATGCGCCGCCACCAGTCCAGGCGCGAGGTCCACACCAGCCATCCGACCACCAGCACCGTGCTCCACACGATGCGGTGGGCGATGATCAACGGCGACGGCACCGCCCGCAGCAAATGCCAGTAGATGGGGAACAAACCCCAGATCACGAAGGCGACGGCGGTGATCGCCACGCCTTGCCGAACGGCGGCCTCGTCGTGCACCGGCGCCACCGTGCTCACTTGCGCGCCCTCGCCAGGGTCACCACCACCACGCCGGCCAGGATCACCGCCATCGCCGCCAGCTCATGCAGGCTGAAGTGCTCGTGGCCCAGCCAGGCGCCCAATGCCACCGCAATCACCGGATTGACATAGGCATAGCTGCCGGCAAGCGCCGGGCGCACGTGCTGCAACAGCCACACATAGGACGTGAAGGCCACGATCGAGCCGAACACACACAGATACGCGACCGCCCACAGGCCCTGGCTGCTCGGCAGGCTGTGGGGGCGCTCGCCCATCAACAAGCCGGTGACGAAAATCAGCACGCCCCCGCACATCATTTGCGCGGCGGCCGTCATGAAAGGAGACGGCAGGTCGCGGCCGCGCGACCAGATCGAACCGAACGCCCATCCCAGCGGTGCGACCAGCAACAGGATCAACCCCGTTGGCGTAGCGGTGAGGCTGCTGCCGGCGTTGAGCCAGACCACGCCCAGAAATCCGATCGCGATGCCCAGCCATTCGCCGCGGCTGGCATGCTGGCCCCGCATGGCGGAAAACAACGCCATCCACAACGGTACCGAAGCCACCGCCGTGGCCGCCAGGCCCGAAGACACGTCGCGCTCTGCCAGCACGACCATCCCGTTGCCCAGCAGCAGCAAGGTCGCACCCATGACCAGGATGCTCGGCCACTGCGCACGCGTGGGCGCGGGCACGCCCCGCCAGCGCAAGACCGCGTACAGGACCACGCCGGCGATGATGAAGCGACCGCCCGAGACCATGGTAAGCGGCAGCGCCCCGCCTTCCAGCGCCAAGCGGATGCCCAGATAGGTGGAGCCCCAAACCACGTAGACGATCAGCAGGGCGAGGACGACAAAACCGCGGCGCGCGCCTGGCGCGCCCGCGTTTGCGGAGGAGGACATGCTGGATCAGCGAAGCGGGGGAGCGCAATTCTAGTCATGAATGCGCGTGCAGTCGTGGCGCCAGTCCGCAAAGTTTTGCGCTCGAGCGACAAGCCAGATTTGTCGCTGGCCGCTCGACCGCATCACACCGTGGCGGTGACGACGTCGGCCGTGACCGCAGGCTGGCCGCGCTGGCGCCTATCGCGCCGCTTCGCTGGCGTCGCGCGCGGCCTTGAACTCACTGTCCGGCTGCCACTGGGGCCAATCCTGTCGATTGGCCAGTTCGGCGCCCAGATCGTGCACCAACTGGGTGTCGGCAGCATGGCCGCGCGCGTCCCACTGGGGAGTCCAGCGGTCGCAGGGTTGGTGGTAGCAGCGCGCAAAGTAACTGTCGCGCAGTTGCTTGCCGGCGGCCACGCCGCCTTCCACACGATCCAGGCCCGGGCCAATGGTGATCGCCGGCACGCCTGCGCGCGCGAAAGCGAAGTGGTCGGCGCGATAGAAAAAGCCGGCCTCCAGGTTGGGATCGGGCGTGTACTGGCGGCCATGGGCCTTGGCCACGCGGGCCAGGTCCTGTTCCAGCGATACCCGGCCCATGCCCCAGGACGCGATGTCGCGGGTCGGGCCATCCGGACTGAACATTTCCATGTTCAGTACCGCTGCCGTGCGCTCCAGCGGCACCAGCGGGTGGGCGGCGTAGTAGCTGGCACCCAGCAGGCCCTTCTCTTCAGCGGTGAGCGCCAGGAACAGCAGCGAGCGTTCCGGCCGCGGCCCGGCGGCAAAGGCGCGCGCCAGTTCGAGCACGCTGGCCACGCCGGTGGCGTTGTCGACTGCACCGTGGCGAATGCGATCGCCGGTCTCGTCCGCCTCGCCGACACCGAAGGCATCCCAGTGCGCCGAGAAGATCACGGTTTCGTCCGGTCGCTGGGTCCCCACCAGGCGAGCGGCCACGTTATGGGTGACCACGCGCTCGCGTTGCACCTTGAAGCGCGCCGACAGCCGCGCGTCGCCCAGCACCACCGGCTGGAAGCCCGGCTGCATCGCCTGCTGCTTGAGCGCCTCGAAATCCAGTCCCGCGTCACGGAAGATCGCCACCGCCTGATCGCGCTGCAACCAACCGCGCAGTGGCGTGTGCATCGCCTTGGCCTGCGCCGGGTCGCGCTCGATGTCGAACAACGGCGACAGGCCCGAACTGCGCACCGTGTTCCAGCCATAGGCGGCCGGTGCAGTCTCGTGCACGATCAGCACGCCGGTGGCCCCGCGGCGGGCGGCCTCTTCGAACTTGTAGGTCCAGCGGCCGTAATAGGTCACCGCCTTGCCATCGAAGGCGCCCGGGCGTGTGCTTTCGAAATCGGCATCGTTGATCAGCACCACGGCGATCTTGCCGTGCAGGTCGGTGCCCTTGTAGTCGTCCCAATGACGCTCCGGTGCGCTGATGCCGTAGCCGACGAACACCAGCGGCGCATCGGTGACCACTACCTCGGTGCCCGGCCGCAGGCTCTGCAGGGTCACGTCCTCGCCATTGCGCAGCGCGCGCGTTTTGCCTTGCTGGCTGAGCGTTGCCGTCACCGGGCCTTCGACGCGCGCGCGCACCAGCGGCACCGCCTGGGTCCAGCCCCCGCCATCGCCGGCCGGCGCCAGGCCGGCTTCGCGAAATTGCGCCACCAGATAATCGATCGTGCGCTGCTCACCGGGCGTGGCCGGCGCGCGGCCCTCGAATTCGTCCGATGCGAGCACGCGCACGTGCTGCGACAGCGCCTCGGCATTGATGGGCAGCATTGTGTCGTTGGCCGCCTGCGCGACGCCCCCCACGAACAAGCAGGCAGACAGCAACAGCATGCGCATCGGATTCACGGCAAGACCCACGTTTCAAGAATGCGACAGTGTAACGGCGCCCACCTAAAACGGGGTCAGGTTCACTTATTCGAGATAGGCATTCGATGCTTGCTCAGCGCCGGGGTCGGTCCAGCCAACTCGCCAATCCCTGCGCATTGAGCTCGATGTCCATCTCCAGCACGCGCACCACGCCGGCATCGTCCATCGGCACGCCCAGCGCGTGCGCACGCTCCAGGTACAACTCGGTCAGTGCCGCGACCAGGCAGCGGTGCCGGTCGGCACGCCCTTCGCAGCCGCGGGCCAGGGCCACCATCGCCCTGATCTGTTCGACCAGCGCGTTAGCCAGCACGGCGGGGGCATCGACACGCCCGTAGTGGGTGAGGTACATCGCCTGGGGCGCGCTGGCCAACATGCGTTCGATCGAGGCCTGCATCGCCTCCGGCTCGAACTGCACCGGCGAGGAGGTCGGCAGGATGAAGGCTCCGCCCGGACCATCGAGCTCGCGATAGGACAGCCCGAACGTGTCGCCGGTGAACCAGCTGGCGCTGCGGGCGTCCCACACGCACAGGTGATGCCGTGCGTGCCCGGGCGTATCCACCGTCACCAGCGCACGCGCGCCCAGCCACACCGTGCCGCCATCCTCGGCCACCACCACGCGCTCGGCCGGCACCGGCAGCACCTGGCCATAGCTGCGCGCGATCTCCGCCTCGCCATAGACCGCCGTGGCGCCGGCCAGCAAGCGCGCCGGATCGATCATGTGCGGCGCGCCGCGCCGATGCACCAGCAGCTTCGCATTGGGCAATGCCTGCATCAGGCTGCCCGCGCCACCGGCATGGTCCAGGTGCACATGAGTGAGGATCAGCCAATCGACCTGCCCCGGTAACAGACCGACATCGACCAGGGCGGCGAGCATGCGCGGCACCGACAGCGCCGTGCCGCAGTCGACGAAAGCCGCGCGATCGCCCTCGACGATCAGGTACGCCGCATCGAATCGAGGCCGCTGGAAGCCGGTATCGATGGTGTGGATGCCGTGTTCGTCGCGCATGCGCCCTCCGGGCGAATTCATGCGTCGCATTCTAGGCGTGGCGGCCGCGCCTGCGGATTGGGCTTTGGTCGCACGCGGGGCGCGGCCGGCCTCGGCGCAACGGGCTGCTCCTTCAACGGGCCGGCTTCGCCAATAAGTGAACCTGACCCCGTTATTCGCGCAGGGTCTGGAGTGCGGCGAGCACGGTGGCGACATCGCCGGTCACCTTGAACAGGGGCGACTCCAGCGCATCCGCGCCTTGTGCCTGCTTGATCACCGCGATGGTCTGGCCGGCTTCCTTTGGCGAATCGAAGCCCTCGCTCTGCATCAGCAGCTCGCCTTCGCCATCGAGCAACTTGAAATAGAAGCGGCCATCGGCCTCGCGGTACTGCTTGAATAACGGCAGTGCGCTCTTGGCCTTCTTCGTCGAACCATTACCGAGGTCCTGCGCGGCCAGGTCTCGCAGGCCCACCGCATGGCGCAGCTCGACCAGGAAGGGCCGCGCGTAGCGCTCGCGCAGGCGTTCGGCGCCGCGACGCAACGTGGCTTCAATGGCCGCCGGATCGGCCATGAGTGTTTCATAGCGCTCGCGCAGTGGCGCGATCTCGGCATCGATACGATCAAACAGGCGCTGCTTGGCGTCGCCCCAGCTGATGCCATCGGCATAGGCACGCGCGAAATCCGCGGTTTCCTGCGCCGACGCGAAGGCCTGGTAAAGCTGGAACAGCGGCGAGCCCTCGGTCTGCTTGGGTTCACCTGGCGCGCGCGAATCGGTGAGGATCGAGAAGACCAGCTTCCTGAGCTCGTCGCGCGGTGCAAACAGCGGGATCGTATTGCCGTAGCTCTTGCTCATCTTGCGACCATCCAGGCCCGGTAAGGTGGCCACCTGCTCGTCGATCAATGCCTCGGGCAGCACGAAATAATCGCGGCCATACACGTGATTGAAGCGTTGGCCAAAGTCTCGCGCCATCTCGATGTGCTGGATCTGGTCGCGACCCACCGGCACCTGGTTGGCATTGAAGATCAGGATGTCCGCAGCCATCAGCACCGGATACATGAAGAGGCCGGCGCTCACGCCGGCATCGACGTCTTCGCCCTCGGCCACATTCTTGTCCACGGCCGCCTTGTAGGCGTGCGCGCGGTTGAGGGTGCCCTTGCCGGCGATGCAGGTCAAAAACCAGTTGAGTTCGGAGATCTCGGGGATATCGCTCTGGCGGTAAAACCACACCTTGTCGGGATCCAGGCCGCAGGCGAGCCAGGTTGCGGCGATCTCCAGCGTCGAGCGCTGGGTCCGCGCGGGATCCTGCGCCTTGATCAAGCTATGCAGGTCGGCCAGGAAGTAAAAGCTTTCGGTCTGCGCGACGCGACTGGCGGCAATGGCCGGCCGAACGGCCCCCACGTAGTTGCCCAGGTGGGGCGTGCCGGAGGTGGTAATGCCGGTAAGGACGCGATTGTTCATGCGATGCAGGGAATGAGAGACCAAACCCGGCCAGTGTAACCGGAGGACGCCTTCGCCCGGCCTGGATGCGACCGCCCGGGCCGGGCGGTGGTGCCCTAAACCATGCTGCCGAGGACGGGACCGGCCAGGCAGAACCGATAGTTCCGGCGAATGGTCACCCAAAAAAGACGGGCCGCTTGCGGCGGCCCGTCCTCCTGCCAAGTGCGGAAGCCTCGCACTCAGTAGTCCTTGTATTCCTTGCGCAGCGTTTCGTCGAAATCGCGGACCTCTTTTTCGGCGCGGTCGCGATCCCAGCCATAGCGTTCCTGCAACTTGCCAGACAGGTACTGGGCGTTGCCTTCGGCCACGTCGAAGTCGTCGTCGGTCAGGTCGCCCCACTGGGCCTGCATCTTGCCCTTCAGCTGCGTCCACTTGCCGGAAATGATGTCTTTGTTCATTGCACGCTCCAGTTGATTCATGACGGCGCTGCGGCCGTGTGCGTGCAGGTTCGCTGACGGGGCGTTTTTGATGGATCAAGAGGCGTCAAGGAATTTTCATGGGGGTGAATGGTTCAAGGGTGGGGGTGGGTTTAAAGGCGGTGGAGCCGAAGCGGTGAAGCCAAAGCGGTGGAGCCAAAGCGGCGAAGCCAAAGCGTTGGAGCCAAAGCGGTGGAGCCAAAGCGGCGGAGCCAAAGCGGTGGAACCCAGCGTGAGGCTAAGACGTGAGGCCAAAACGTGAGGCCAGGGCGGTTGGCAGCATGGAGAGAGGTCGGTGAGTCCGAGGCCGGTGAAGCGCGAGCGGGGATACTGCGGTGATCTGGCTGCGCTTGCTACGTGGGGATGGAGCACGGCTTGCGGTGCGGGCCCCGCCCGGTCGGGGCTGGGCAGCCCCGGTTCGGGCGGACATCCTGTCCGCACTCACCGTCGCGGCACATCCATGTGCCGCTGGCACCCAGCCCCGACCGGACGGTGCAGGGCGAGTTATTTCCCCACTTCGATCGCCAAGCTGTTTTCTCTTGCGGTGGGTCGAGCGGGAGTTCGTGCTGAGGTCAATGGCAATTTCCGCTTCGAGTTGAACAACAACCACGAGAGCGAGCCGTGGGCGACGTCGGCAGCGAAAAGCAGCGAAGACAGCATTTTTCGAAATCAACTTCGACGTTCGACGTTCGACGTTCGACTTCGACTTCGACTTCGACTTCAACATCGACATCGACATAACGGCAACGACAAAGGCGACGGCGACGGCGACGGCGACGGCGACGGCGATGGATCTAAGCCGGAAATGGGGTGTACGAGCTTGAGGTTGGAGGTTGGAGGTTGGAGGTTGGAGGTCGGAGGGCGGAGGGCGGAGGGCGACGGGCGGGAGGCCGGAGTCGGAGGCCGGACGTCGGGGATCGCGCGGGAGGAGCGAAGTGGGAAGCAGTCATTACGTTTGAACAGGGGGCCACGCGACATCAATGGCGGCATCCAAGCCGGAAAATCGCCAAGCCTGCTCTCCCGTCAGATCGCGCAAGGCTCCGGGGCGTACGTGCTCAGGGCGCTGGACGTGGGGCGCAGGCCCTTGCCGGGGCCGTGTGGGCGCATGGATGTGCCCACCGAGCCACCATGGAAGGGCTTTTGCGTGCCCCGGCGAGGGCCTGCGCCCCACGCCCAGCGCCCTGAGCACGTACGCCACTCGCACGACCCGAACAAGAAGCCCCACCCGAACCGACAGCAGCCAAACCTAAAGACGACAAAAGCACACAACACAAACACCCAGCAAAAGACAGGCAAAAGAAAAGCGGGCCGAAGCCCGCCTCTCTCTCGAATCTCTTGAACCCAAAACATCAGTTACGGGCAGCGTCTTCCACCTTCTCGCCCGCCTTCTGCACATCCTTGCCGGCGCCGGCGACCGTATTGCAGCCGCCCAGCACCGCCATCGAAAACAGGCCCAGGGCCACCAGGGTGATCACTCGCTTCATTTACTCGCTCCTATCTCGGTTCGTCGGCGCGCCGCGCCTTACTCAGGTCCGGGCCCCGGGTAGGGACCCTGTAATCAGCACTTGCCGTCGCTGCACTTGTCGGCCGTCTTCTCAACCTTCTCGCCGGCGCCCTGCACGTCCTTGCCTGCGCCAGCCACCGTGTTGCAGCCACTCAACAGGCCCGCAGAGAACAAAGCCAGCATTGCCAGGGTCATCAGTCGCTTCATGGGAATCTCCGATCAACGCGACACCTGCGATGGCAGGCGTACCGCTTGCGGGAGAATCTGACTTCGGCCCCGTCGAGCGGATGTGAACGAAGACGGTTTCGTCAAAATGACACGCCCACACCGTTCAGGAAACGCGACCAATCCCACTAATCCCGCATCAGCGTCGACTTGCCGAACAGACTTTCCACCAAGTCCACCACCAGCTCCGCCGTCGAATTGCGACTATCGATCACCGGATTCAGCTCCACGATGTCCAGCGACCCCAGCAGACCCGTGTCGGCGATCATCTCCATCACCAACTGCGCCTCGCGATAGTTCGGCCCGCCCGGCACCGTCGTACCCACCCCCGGCGCGATCGCCGGATCGAGAAAGTCCACATCGAAGCTCACGTGCAGATGCGTCTCGGCGTCCATCCCCGCCAACGCCGCCTCCATCGTGCGCTTCATCCCGTTCTCGTCGATGTAGCGCATGTCGTACACATCGATGTGATGCAGCTTGATCAACCGCTTCTCGTCCGGATCCACCGAACGTATCCCGATCTGCCGGATCTGGTCCGGACGCATCGCCGGCGCCTCGCCGCCCAACTCCGTCAACTCCGGCGGCCCCAACCCGCACAGGCACGCCACCGGCATGCCGTGGCAATTGCCCGACGGCGTCACCTCGCACGTATTGAAGTCCGAATGTGCATCCAGCCACAGCACCCGCAACTTGCGGCCCTGCTGCCGGCACCAGCGCGATACCGCGGTGATCGACCCCAGCGCCAGGCAATGATCGCCGCCCATCATGATCGGCAGCCGCCCCGCCTCCAGCTCGGCCTGCGTGGCGTACATCAGCGCACGGTTCCACGCCACCACCTCCTGCAGATGCCGATAGCCTCCTGTCGGCGCCGTCCACGGATTGCGCGGACCCTCCAGATTGCCAAGATCGCGCACTTCCACGCCGCGGCCGATCAACGCCTCGGCCAAGCCCGCGATGCGCAGCGCCTCCGGGCCCATGCGCGCACCCCGATGGCCCGCGCCCACATCGGTGGGCACGCCAATCAGCGACACGGGCGGGTATTGCGTGATCATCCAGGCACTCCGTTTCGTTGCAACAGAAACCGTGAGTGTAGTGGCCGACCGCGCGCACGCCCCGCCGCGCTGCAGCAGGCGCCTTCCGCCACAGACCTGGCGCCGCATACCCGGGCGGCCAACGACACAACGAGAGACAGGATGGTGCCGGCACCCGGATTCGAACTGGGGACCTACCGCTTACAAGGCGGTTGCTCTACCAACTGAGCTATGCCGGCGAGGCAGACGACGCGCGGAGCGTCGAGGTCACCCGCCCAAGGCCGGCGACCGCGCGCAATTCTAGCGCAGCGTCGCGCATTCCAGCGAACGCTGGCCCGGTGCCCGTAATGGGCGCAGCTGTGCATCCGAAGCCAGGGTGCGTGCCTCCAGCCACCAACGCGACTGTCCACTGCCGCCACTGGGCAGGACCTCGGCGGTGATTCCCTTCGCGGCCAGCTCCGACTGGCGGCGTTCGGCGCCCTCGCGATTGCGGTACTGGCCAAGCGCCACATCGTTGCGCTCGCCCTGCGAGATCACGTAGTAGTCGGCCACCCCCGCCGCCTTGATGCGCGCGACCGCTGCCTGCGCCGCCGCCCGATCGCCCACGGCCGGCTGCATCACCCGGAAACTGGTTGCATCGCCGCCAGCCGCCTCACGCACACGGGCCTGGCCCAGCAGCGGCCCTGCCACCGTACGCGTTGCCTCGGCCCCTTCGCGGTTGGGATATGGGCCAAAGCTGAGACAACGCGCCTCGGCAGTCGCCACCGTCGCCGCAGGCGTCGCAGGTGCGGTCGCGGTCGCGGTCGCGGTTGCGGTTGCTGTCGCTGCAGCGGTCGGAAGCTTGGTCGCAGGCGTCGGCGCAGCGGGGGCGGGTGCTGCGGGCTTACCGGGCGCGGGCGCCGGCGCGCTGTCGCCCGCCGGCGTGGACGCGGCGCTTGCCGCCGGCGCTTCCACCACCGCCGGCGTCTGGATCAATTGCAGGCTGGCCACACCGGCCGCTGCCTGCGGCGGCGCGGGCGGTGGCAGGGGCGGACGCAACGCCCACCACAGGCCCACGCCGGCGTTGAGGATGGCAAGCACGACGATAAGGGCGCGAACGGTCATGAGACGATTCTAACCATGCTTACGATCGTTACGGCGCAGGGCATTCCTGCGCCCTCGCCACGGCCCGTCGCGCGGCTGCGCGATAGGCAGGCGCGCCCGACGCGTTACAGCGGCCGGTGCGCCGCCCAGGTCGCCAAGCCGTCCAGCACCAGCGATGGCCGATACGTGGCGCCAGGCAGCAAGTGCAACAGAGGCGGCGCCCCGCCTCCGTGCAACCACAGGTCCACCGGCGCAGCCAAGCGCAACACCGCCTGCTGCAGACTGCGCTCCACCAACGCCACCGCCGCACCATCGCAGCCGGAGGCCAGGGCGTCGGCGGTATCGTTGGCGAACTCGGCGTAGTCACCGCCCTGCAGCGGCAACTGTGCGGCGCGCTGGTTCAGGGCCTCGCGCATCGTGGTCGGCGAGGCCGAGATGCGGCCACCCTGGTGAAGTCCATCGGCGTCGAGCAGATCGATGGTCAGCGCGGTGCCGACGCCGGCAATCAGCACGGCCCCGTGGCCGCGCGCGCCCAGCAAAGCCAGGAAGCGGTCCACGCCAAAGCGCCGCGGCTCGGCGTAGGCGACCCGCACCCCGGCGCATTCGGACTGCGTCTGTGCGATCTCGACGCGTGCGAACCGCTGTTGCAGCCACTGCACCACCTGCGCGGTCAACGCCGGCGCGGCCACGCTGGCCACCCACGCGATCTCGCCACGCGGCAGTGCCGCTTCGCTGCCATCGCGCAGCGCATCGGCGCCATGCGCCCAGGCCTGCACATCGCCGACGCGGCCATCCTCACGCAACGGCGCAAACTTGAAACGGGAATTGCCCAGGTCGAACAGCCACTGGCTCATGCCGGCCTCACGCTGACGTCGCCGGCATGGAAACTGCGCTCGCCTTCATCGGTGCGCACGCGCAGGGCACCGTCAGCTGCCAAGCCCAAGGCGACGCCATCGCGCCAGTGCCCGGCTTCCTCGATCCGCACCGCGCGACCGGCCAGCACGTCCAAGGCGGCATAGCGCGGCAGGAACGGCGCCAACCCGTGTGCCTCGAACTGCGTCAGCGCCGGCAACAGATGCGCCAGCAATCCCGCCACGACCGCGTTGCGCGAGACCGGCGCACCGGCCAACGTCTCCAGGTCGACCCAGGGCTGGCCGATGCCGGTGGCGAACGCCACCGGCATATGGACATTGACGCCCAAGCCGATCACGGCCCGCGCCGGGCCGCCTACCTCGCCGCCGCCTTCGATCAGCAGGCCACCCAGCTTGCGATCGGCGTCCAGCAGGTCATTGGGCCACTTCACCCCTACGCCAGCGAAGCCACACGCACGCAAGGCCTCGGCCGCGGCAACGCCCATGGCCAGGCTGAGTCCGGCCAGTTGCGCCAAGCCGCCGGCAAAGCCGCGCGACAGCGACACGTAGACATGCGATGCCAGCGGCGAAGCCCATTGCCGGCCGCGCCGGCCGCGACCGCCGGTCTGGCGCTCGGCCAGCAGCACCGCCACGCCGGTCGGCGGCACGGGCCTGGCCAGCAACTCGGTGTTGGTCGACTCCACGGTCCAGGCGATCTCCAGGTCTGCCAGCGCGTCGCGGACAGACTCGGGCAATGCGGCCAGGATCGCGTCCCGATCCAGCAACTCGACCGGGTGCGCCAGGCTATAGCCATCGCCGGCGCGGCCCTGGATATCGATACCCGCCGCACGCAGATTCTGAATGCGCTTCCACACGGCGGCCCGGGTCAGCCCGAAATCGCGCGCCAGCGCGTCGCCGGATAAGGGGCCGGTGCCGAGTTTGGCCAGCAATGCGCGGTCGTCCAAGGCCAGATTTCCAAGGCAAACGGCGAGATTATGGCTGATGCCCGGGGAGCCGCCCAGCGCCGCTTGCGTGAGGCCGTGAAAAGAGCGTTAGAATCGGGGACTTGCTCCTCCGCGGGGACGTAGAAGATGCGCCGATTGGCCTGCCTGCTCCTGTTTCTGACGCCCGCACTTGCATGGGCCTCGGGCGGCGTAGCCGAAGCCGATCGTGGCGCCTGCGTGAGCACGGCCTCGGCCGCGCACGGCCCGGCACCCGATCCGCTCACCGCACCGCCTGCCCATTCGCCGGCACATCGTCCCGCCGGCGCTGCCAGCGGCGGCGGCGAAGATAGCGAGCTACTCCAACCGCGTGGCCGCATGCCGAAATGGCACAGCTTCCTGCCGGGCATGTTCCGCTGATCCAGCGGTGGTTGGGCTGGCTACGCCGCCCACCTCCTTCCATCGATGATGCGCACTGGTCGCAAGCGCGTGCGCAGTGTCCGTGGATCGATGCGCTGGAGCCGACACGCGAACAGCGCCTGCGCGAGCTGTCGGCGCGCTTCCTGCACGAAAAGACCATCGCACCGATCGGCGAGTTGACGCTGGATCCGGCGCAGCGCGTATTGCTGGCGGCCATGTGCTGCCTGCCGTTGCTGGAAATCGGCGCAGCCGGTTGGCGCGGCTGGTCGCAACTGATCGTCTATCCGGACGCGTTTCGCGTGCATCGCAGCCATGTGGACGCCGCCGGCGTGCTGCACGAGTGGGAAGACGAGTTGATCGGCGAAGCATGGGAGCAAGGTCCGCTGATCCTGTCGTGGGCCGACGTACAGGCCGACCTGCACGATCCTTACGCCGGCTATCACGTGGCCGTGCACGAAATGGCGCACAAGCTCGATGCACTCGACGGCGTGCTCGACGGCACGCCCTTGCTGCCGCGCGATTGGCAGCGCGACTGGGCCCGGGATTTCCAGCACCACTACGACGCGTTCTGCCAACAGGTCGACACCGGCCGTCGCACGCGCGTGGACGCCTATGCGGCCGAAGCGCCCGAAGAGTTCTTCGCCGTCGTCAGCGAGTACCACTTCTCCGCGCCCGGCGTGCTGGCCGCGACGATGCCGGCAGTGGCCGCGCACCTGCGGCGGTATTACGGGCCATCGCCGTTCGAGGGACGCGGCTGAGGTTTGGCGGTCGGTGGCGCGCGCGGTGTCGAGCCGTCTCCACGCCTCGCAGGGAGGGTCTGGTTCCAGCTGGATCTATTGCGGATATCGCCTGCGAAGCGCAGGCACGCAGCGCGGCTTACAGCCCCGGCGGCAACGTGACTTCGAAACGCGCGCCCGCCAGCTCCTGCGAGCGGCTGACATGCAACTCGCCGCGATAGCTCTTGACCAGGTCCTGCACGATCGAAAGCCCGATGCCGTGGCCCTGCACGCGCTCGTCGCCGCGCACGCCACGTTGCAGGATGCGGGCGACGTCTTCCGGCGCGATCCCGGGGCCGTCATCGTCTACCGCCAGCATCAGGCCGGCGCGTCGGCTGCTGCCGCCACTGGTGGTCGGTTTGGCGGTGAGCAGCACGCGTTGGCGCGCCCACTTGAATGCGTTCTCCAGCAGATTGCCGAGCAACTCCTGCAGATCGCCCGGTTCGCCGTAGAAGCGGGCGTTGGGCGCAATCTCGAACTCGCACAGCACGCCTTTGGTGGCGTACACCTTTTCCAGGCCGCGCACGATCTCTTCGGCGTTGGATTCGATCGGCACCGGCGCGGCAAACAGCTTGTGGCCGCTCGAAGCCGCCCGTGCCAACTGGTACGACACCAGGTTGTTCATGCGCCGCAGCTGTACGTCGAGCTCCTCGCGCACGTCGTCCTCGGCCGCACCGCTGTCGAGCTGGGTGCGCAGCACGGCCAACGGCGTCTTCAAGCTGTGCGCCAGGTCGGCCAGGGTGTTGCGCTGGCGATCCAGGTTTTCGCGCTCGCTCTCGATGAAGGCGTTGATGCTGTCGGTCAGTGGCTCGAGCTCGCGCGGATGGTGCTCGCTCATGCGCAGCGCTTCGCCGCGCTGCACTTTGGTCAACTCGTTGACCACGCGTCGCAGCGGTCGCAGGCTCCATTGCAGGATGAAGGCCTGCAACAGCAACAGCACCGTGCCGGTGATGCCCAGCCACAACCACACCTTGCTGCGGAACACGCGCAGCTGCGCCCCCATCGAGCGCGCGTCTTCCATCACGTAGATGGTGTAGGGGATTTCATGGCCGGGCTCGGTCTCGTAGATCACGCCCTGGCCATAGCGATACACCTGGCCCTTGCTGCCATCGATCTGCAGCATCTCCAGCGGACCGGAAAATTCTTCCTGCCGCGGCCCCAACATCCGACCAGATTGCGGCAACACCGGGCCTTCGGCCGACATCGAGGCCCAGCGCTCGTCCGGGCGGATCACTTCGGCATACAGGCCACCGCCGGGCACGTCGAAGCGTGCGTCCGGTGACTGCTCGCGGATATACAGCGAACCATCGCGCAGGAAGTCGATGCTGCCGTTGTAGGCGGTGGCGTAGTTCTTGAGGCGCGAACGCAGGTTGTCCATCGCCGTGTCGGCGAAGGCAGCATCCAAGGCGTAACCGGCCAACGCCAGGAACGCCACCAGGCTGACGGTGGCGGCCAGCAACTGCCGTGCCTGTAGCGACTGCGGCCGCCAACGCTTGAACCAACGCAGACGGGACGTCACGTCGCTACCTTGCTCCAGGACCGAGGGTCAACCCTCGGTGCGGGGAATCGCGAAACGATAGCCGCGACCGCGCACGGTCTCGATCGGCTTGAGCTCGCCGTCCGGGTCCAGCTTCTTGCGCAGGCGACCGATGAACACTTCGAGCACATTGGAGTCGCGATCGAAATCCTGCTGGTAGATGTGCTCGGTGAGGTCGGCCTTGGAGACCAGTTCGCCGGCATGCATCATCAGGTACTCGAGCACCTTGTACTCATAGCTGGTGAGGTCGACGTTGCTGCCATGCACGCTGACCGTCTGCGCGGCCAGGTCGAGCGCGACGGGGCCGCACTCCAGCGTCGGCTTGCTCCAGCCGGCAGCGCGGCGCAGCAGCGCGTTGACGCGCGCCAGCAGTTCCTCGACGTGGAAGGGCTTGACCAGATAATCGTCGGCGCCCTGCTTGAGGCCCTCGACCTTGTCCTGCCAGCTCGAGCGCGCAGTCAGGATCAACACCGGGAATTTCTTGCCTTCGTCGCGCAGGGCCTTGATCAGCTCCATGCCCGACATCTTGGGCAGGCCCAGATCGATGATGCCCACATCGAAGGGGACTTCGCGCCCCATGTAGAGGCCTTCTTCCCCGTCCTGCGCGGCATCGACCGCGAAGCCTTCGCGCTTCAGGCGCGCGGCGAGGGTCTCGCGCAACGGCGCTTCGTCTTCGACCAGAAGGATACGCATGAACTCTCCCTAGTTACGTTTGTTGGCCGGCGGCCAGTGGGGAAACTGAAGTGGTTAAGCCACTATCGCCAGTCACGGGTTATCGCTGCGTGGTGGCGGTGCCTGCTCGGCCGGGCGCGGGGCGCGCGGCGGGGCGCGGTCCGGCGCCGGGTCGTCCATGTAGCGGACCCGTCCACGGTCATCCATGTACTTGACGCGGTTGATGTTGCGACCATCGAACGGCACCTGTTCGGCGCCCAGGATCTGCCCCCCGGTGCTGCGCTGCACGCGTCGGATCGCATCGGACAGCGACCGGCCGCCGGTGTCGGCGCGCCCGCGCGCCATCGGCTCGCGCGACTCGGCCGGACCCCGGTTCTGCGCTTGCGCCACGCATGTACCCGCCACCGCAAGGGCGGCGAACAAGGCGTACAGCGGCAGGCGGTGGGAAGAGGTCACGTCTGGAATCCTAGCCGAGCAGGCACTTTCGTTCAAAAATCGTGAAATACGGCGACATCGCAGGTTTGGACCAATGGCTTCCAACCCCCGAAAACGAGGCAAATTCTTGATTTTTCGGGGTGAATCCGGTCTGAACTTTCCCGGACGCCCCACGCTGCGTTCAGCCAAATGAACTATCGAAGATAGCTTTTTCTTAACGTTTCTGCGGCCGAGGGGACCCGATGGCATGGATCCGTTCAGCCAACGCCGCCCCCCGCCTAGGCGGCTGCAACGCGAGAGCGCGGTTCGGTCACGGCCAGGGCCTGCTCGATCAGGCTCCAGTCGGCGCCGGAGCGGTGTGCGCCCTCGCTCAGGACCTGGCGGAACGCCCGCCCCCCCGGCTGGCCGTGGAACAGGCCCAGGAGGTGCCGCGTGAGGTGCTTCAGGGCCAGGCCGCCATCGAGCTGTGCCTCGGCATAGGGCCGGAACGCCCGCAACAGCTCGGCACGCGAGTGCAGCGGCCGGCCGGTCAGCGCGGCATCGAGCTGATGCAGCACGTAGGGGTCGTGGTAAGCCGCACGGCCCAACATCACGCCATCCACGTGCGCCAGGTGCGCCTGGGCCTGGTCGACCGCCGCGATGCCGCCGTTGAGCACGACCGGCAGGCCGGGCCGATCTTGCTTGAGGCGATAGCCCCAGTCGTAGCGCAGCGGCGGGATTTCGCGATTTTCCTTGGGGGACAAGCCCTTGAGCCACGCATTGCGGGCGTGCACCACGATCATCGCGCTGCCGGCCGCGACCACTTGGTCGACGAACGCCGCAAAGGCTTCGTAGTCGTTGTCCTCGTCCACGCCCAGGCGGCATTTCACCGTGACCGGAACGTGGGTGGCCGCACGCATGGCGGCCACGCAATCGGCGACCAGCGCCGGCTCACGCATTAGGCAGGCGCCGAAACGCCCGGCCTGCACGCGGTCGGAGGGACAGCCGCAATTGAGGTTGACCTCGACGTAGCCCCATTCCCCGGCGATCTGGGCGGCCTGCGCCAGCAGCGCCGGCTCGCTGCCGCCCACTTGCAGCGCGAGTGGCTGCTCGCTGGGATCAAACCCCAACAGCCGCTCGCGGTCGCCATGGATAACCGCATTGGCGTGGACCATTTCGGTGTAGAGGCGCGCCGAGGGGGCCAGGAGGCGGTGGAAGACGCGGCAATGGCGGTCGGTCCAGTCCATCATCGGGGCGACGGACAGGCGCAGGGAGGCGGCGTAGCGCGCGTCAGCGCTGTTGTCGGGGGTAATCAGCTGATTGGGGGGAAGTGTCATGGTTGGGGGTCGGTGCGTTTTCGGGCTATTGCCCTGCTGGTGCTCGTTTGGTGCTCCGCAGAGGAGCTCATTGCACCGCTGGGAACGATCACCAGTCGACGCAGGAAGGACGGGCTACAGGATACACGGCCCACATGGGGCTCAAACGAGAAGGTCAGATAGTCCTTAGCGAATCTGACCTTTAACACCAAGGCGTTGGCCAAGGAGTGGATCACTCGGCGCGAGGCCAACCTGCAACTTCAGCGTGCTCGTGAAGAACCGCGGGGCAAGCGCATGAGCTGGGCAGAACCGGTCAGCGGATACGAGCTTCGCGAGCGGCAGGGGAGGAGTTCGCAGTATCGTGCTTCGCCTAGTCGAGCCGGGCAAGCCGAACTAGAACGCCTACATCGAAAGCTTCAACGGCCGACTGCGCGACGAGTGTCTCAACGAACACTGGTCCCGACCATCTTGCACGCCCATACGGTCATCGAGACCTGGCGCCGAAAATACAACGAGGAAAGACCGAAGAAAGTACTGGGCGGGCTGTCCAGCTGCCTACACCAAACGGATGGCTGAGGCGGCCACCCTAACGTCGGACCCTAAACGGCCCCCCTACTGAAGACGGGGGACGTCGCACGCGCCCAGGTAGACAGGGAAAACGAGCACATCCGCGCCAAGATGCCCCGGATCCAGATCGGTTCCTGCAGCCACCCGATACGCTTTTCAAGTGACGACATCGACCACTCCCATGGGCTCCGACGCTTTCCTATGATCAAGGCGCCGCCGCCTTGCGGCGCCGGCGAGCCAAGGTGTGTTACTCGCTATCCATACCGTTCGCCTCCCAGCCAACGCTGGTGAGGTGTACGCCGTGGGATTGCTGCTTGTTGCCGGCACCCTCGATCCATTCCTTCACGTTCGGGAAGGCGGCTTGGATCTCCTGGGACTTCGCCCAGTCGGCGAGACCGTCAGTCCGGTAGAGGTACTTGACGTCGGCCTCCTGATAGTCGCCGAGCTTCATCGGCCCTTCCCATTTGACAACCTTTTCCAAGGCCTTGTTGCCGTAGCAGAGCTCACCACGAATTTTCGCCTTCCTTGGGCTTTCTGTAACCGCCTTGGCGTTCATGGAAATGCTGCTTGCCCTTCTCTGTCAGGTCTTAGCGTGTGACCTTCTGAATGCGGCCGGTCGGACCTGTCAACGAAAGCGTCGGCCGTTCAACTTCCGAAGCAGAAACCAAGCCTTGGGAAGCCAAGGCTTCCATGCGATCTGCAGGACCGGTCCCACCAAGTGAATTGTCGATCTTCTTTTCGAACTCACCAAGCTCGACTGGCCACGTCTCGTCGTTGAGACAGAGGGCACCTTTCTTGGCCAAGTAGGCGTCCAGTGCCGCGCCAAAATTCTTCTCGCTGGGGTCGGTCTTGCTGGTACAGCCGGCCACCAGGGCAACGAGCGCAACTGTGAAAACAGCTCCTTTCATGAGTCCTCCATGGGACATGCTGGTAAAGCGATAGTGATCCGGCTAAACAATGTGTCTCGTGCTTTTGGCGCGGCTACTCCCTCTGCTTGACTGGCCTGTATTTCCCCTGGGTGGGCTTGGCCTGCATGTCTACGTTCGCGCAAACGCGCTTGTTGCCGCAGGGTACGAAGTCCGAACTATTCACGGCCTCAACCCAGGTCAGCTCGGCCCTGGCACCTTCCGCCTTGTTCTTCCAGTATGTTCCCCAAGCGGCAATGCCGGCGAAGGCCAATACCGCACACGTCGCCAAGCCACCCATCCCGATTACCATCCATTTGTGTCGCTCGGCTTTGATCGCTTCGCGCTCGGCTTGCAGTTCCTGGACAATTCGCGCGATCGACTTCGCGTCAGAACCGAGCATCTCGTGAACAGGCGCAATGGAGCGATCCACAGATTGCTTAATTTCATTGGCAACCTGCCCTTTGACGCCATTGACCACTGCGCTGGTCAGGCTCTGTCCTTGGGAAAGCATGGCGTTGGCACCGCGTTCCAGCGATGCCGCGCCTTGCTCCATCCTGGCAGCCGCCGCTTCGCTGCGATCCGCGTAATGCTTGATCACGAACCCAAGCTTGGCCAGCTTCCCTTCTTCTTGATCCATTGCCTTCGCCTTCCGTTACATCGACATCACCGGACCACTGCGTCCCATCTGCTCGATCCGCTGCTGCTCGGCCAGCTGCGCTTGCAACTCAGCATGACGAACCTCGGCCAGCCACAACTTTTCCTCACCCGCGATTTCGCGCTGGAATTGCTGCCCGGCAGGGCTTTGACCATATTCCACCAATGCGGCGTCCATCGCCTTGTCGACCTTGTTGACCGCCGCTTCGTACAGACGATCGAGTAAGGATCCAGGCTCATCCCGCGAATCTCGTTGCGATAGAGTGCGCGTTTCTCGCGATCGCATATCAACGCTCAACTGGACGTTCTGGAAGTCCTGAATGAAGATTCCTTCCGCGCCCGCTTGTCTCAACAGACCTTGAGGCAGGTCAGGACGAGGCTGCACTCCCGGTGGCCGAGGGTCGATATGAAGCAGAGGAACGGCCACGCCATCGCGTGTGACATTCAACTCAATCACGCCATTACCACAATCTGCCCGGGTGACTTGATCGCGCTCAATCTCGCGCCACTCCCCTTCGATATTTGCGTAGCCGCGACCGTCCCGATTCCACTGCACGAAGTTGCTACCGGAAACATACAGGCCGGCGGTGTGATCGGCCGGCTCGCCCTGAAAGCGGACGTCTTGGGCGCGGGTGCCGCGGGCATCCAACGCCTCGACAAATACATGGCCCTGCGCAGGCACCAGGAACAGATTCTTGACGGTCAAATACTCGGCTTGCAGATTGGGGTGCGTTTGATCTTGATTGAGCTGTGTCGGGTTGATCAGCGGGTCTGTCATTACGCTCTGCCATGCGTCGTGCAGCGGGTTGTCCGCTTCGGAACCGACCAACGAAATCACTAGTTCCGCGCCACGCAACGCATTGTCACGATCGCCCTGCAAGTGCTGTGGGACAGCGGCTTTGAGGTCATCGAGTGAGTCGATTGCGCCACTCTCTATTCGTTCTACCACCCTGCGCCCGCTTTCATCTCCTGCCTGGTTGGTCAGCTTGGCCATGACGGTGACCATGCGGACTTGATCTTCTGTCGTGGCGTCCCTGTAGAGATCGGTGTTTTCCAGCCGCCGCACCGACCCATCTTCTCGAAGCAGGTGATTGACCTGTCGCACGTCCTGATCATGGACGAACATGATTCCCGCGTCAGAGCACAGGAATTCGTTGAGTCGGCTCTTGATGCCGGTCGGCACGTCGTAGCCATTGTCGGTGACGGTCTGGCGGTTGCCCCGGATCTCGTTGCCTTGGCGCCGCAACGCATCGCTGGCTTGGTCGTATTCGGCTTGGGTAAAGGCCAAGCTGGGCCGCTCGCCGGCCTGTCCGCGCGCCCAATCCTGATAAGCGTTGAGCAATTGGTCAGCGTTACGGTTTGCATCGTTACGCTGCTGGCCAAAGTCGGTCTGCAATGTGCCAATGGAATAGCCGCTATTGTAGATCGGCTCAAGTTGCCCTTCCCGAAAGACGCCGGATTCGCGAGGCCGTCCGCGCGCGGCATCGCCCTCTTGATGCACGTAGCCTGCGAAAGCCAGGTCATAAGCGACGTTGCGGCCCCGCAGGCTTCCTTCGGAAGAAACGCCCACCGCGAAGTAAATTGTTGCTTCGAGTTCGCTTTCAGTAAGTGTTGCTGGCCGCAGTGGTGTGTTCACGTTTGTGGCTCCTAGCCTATGTTATTCCTTGATGTCGATGATCCGAATGTCTCGCACAGTTCCAGCCGGTGACAAGTCCTTGCTGTTTAACCGAACTGCTCTGCCTCCCGTGACGATGATGATCGTATTGTCATCAAGACCTATCGCTTTTGTCGGGCGGGTAACCCAGCAGTTCCTTTGGTCGTCGTAGTCCGCGATTATCTTCGCGACCGGCTTGAACCCCGGCTCGGTGTCCTGCTGCCGCGGCACGTTTGTTCGAGCAACATAGGCGGCCGTCTCGCATATCGACTGGCCGCCGAACAGATGGCGCACATCTACTGCTGCGTTGACTGTCTTGGGCACGCCGTTTGGCCCAGTCACGGTCTTTCGCTCGTACAGAATGCCGCCTAGTTCGACGTCATGACCTTTGTTCTCTTGATCTGCCCAACCACCGTAAGCCACGGGCCCGTCGGCTCCTACGTTGGCCGATTCTCTACGGACGGATGCATATCGATTCCCGCCGGAGTCAGTGAAACTGTAGGCCAACCCTTTTTGTTTACCGGAAATCGAGTCAATCAGCTCGACCCGAACATCAGCCACGTGCTCGCCAGAAAAGAATTCCATGGCATGCGTCGTGCCGTCTGCCGGAGATGACACCAACCAGAGCTTCCGCGGCCTGGTGCGGCGTTCAAGGATGATTTCCGCCGTTGGGAATTCGCGCTCTGCTATGGTTGCCGTCGGCCAGTTTCCATTGGTCTGGATGGGCCCGGCCGTCTTTGCGGGCCGATCGAGACTGTCAGGCGGGTTCGCGCACGCTCCCACTCCAACGACCAACGACACCCCCAGGAGCAAGGTCGTGAGGCGCTTTCTGTAGCTGCATACGCAGATGTTGACGGTCCGCCGCTCATCATTTTCGTTCGTCATTACCGGCTCCTTCCGCGAACAGCATGGACGCCTGCTCCTTGAGTTCCTTGATCCGCGCCTCCGTCATGCTTGCACGGCACACCTCGGTGAGTCCGGGAGCCTCCTGACGAGACATGCCTTGAACGACGGGCTCCCAGCGTGCAATGCGCATCTCGGTATGCGCGCCACGCGCTGTCGGCGGCAGCATAGGCGCTGTCTACGTCCTTCACGTAGCCCGGCTGGTTGTCCTCATAGGAGGTGTAGGCGTTACGCGCGCCCTGCAGCAGGGCTTCACTAACCTGCTTGAGTTCCACCTCCGACAAGTGCACGCGGGCGTAGGGTGCGCAGCTATAGAGACGTACCTGCTCGCACTCGGCCAGCGCGGCTTCGTCGTAGCTGGCATAGCACGCCTCCTTCTCCGCAAGCGGCAGCGCATCGCAATCCTTCACTGCAGACTTGCCTGCCCCCGCGGCCGCAAAGGTTGAGCCACCGGTTGACTCGGGAGGTAGCGTGTTGGCAGGTGCGGCGCGACTCGAATCTGTGACAGCCGTCGAAGCAGCGGACCTCGTCCCCTTTTGCGCAGCCGCCTCCGGCGACGGCGGTCGGGCACGCCTCTGTCCCATTGCCAAGAGCAGCGACATCGCTGCGAGAAATCTCCCCGAACCGCCGACCATCATCCTTGTCCTTGCGCCATGTGAGCAGGCCCATCGTGTTTCGACATCAAAAGTGGGTCAACTCATAAGGTTCATTGGATGAGACTGCATATTTGCAACATGACACCCATGCCCCGATCCAATCTATTGGCTTGAAATAGATTTTCCTAGGTGGAAATTCCGTCCATCATCGGATCGACTACAACGACGGTCGACGCCATACCGGGCTCGGCGAGCTGGTACTCGCCGAGTACGGCAACAAACCGGCAGGAATTTTTACTTTCCAATTCCTGTCCGCGCGGCCACGCCGCTTCGGGCCCAAGTGCTGCCGATCGGCGTGCTCAGTTCTGGTGGGGGCCTGCTGTCCCGATCTTCTCCATGGCGTCGCTGACGGTGAAGCTGGCCGCCTTGGCGCGCGGCGGGAACTCCTTGAAGGTCTCCAACATCTTCGCGACGACCGCCTGCGCTGGCACGGCATAAAACGCGTGGTGAATCTGCCAGTCCGCGTAGTAGATGCTGCTGGTGGATCGCTCGAAGGGGTCCGAGTGCAAGTCGTACATGTTCGGCACCCTGAGCTGGGTGAACGGCGACTGCCATACGCCCAGAGGCGTCTTGCCGTCGACCTCTCCGTGCTGCTCGATGAAGGTCACCTTCAGGTGGCGGACGCGCAGCGCCATCAGGTCGCCGTCGTCGCTCCAGTAGAAGAATCCCTCGCGCGGCGACTCCGCCTCCTTGCCAGCCAGGAACGGCATGAGGTTATTGCCGTCGAGATGCACCTTGAACTGTTTGCCGTTGAGCGTGTCGCCTTTCTTGAGCCGCTCAACCAATTCGGTGTCGTCGTTGGCAGCGGCGAAGGTCGGAATGAAATCCTCGTGTGCGCAGATGTCGTTCACGACCCGGCCCGGCTCGATCACTCCGGGCCAGCGGATCAGGGTCGGCACCCGGAATCCGCCTTCCCAGTTGGTCGCTTTCTCGCCGCGGAATGGCGTACTGCCACCGTCCGGCCAGGTAAAGGTTTCGGCGCCGTTGTCGGTGGTGTAGACAACGATGGTGTTCCCGGCTACGCCCAGTTCGTCGAGCAGGTCGAGCAGCTGGCCCACGTGGCCGTCATGTTCGACCATGCCGTCGGCGTACATGCCGCGACCCGTCACTCCCTGCGACTCCTTTTTCAGGTGAGTGAAGACGTGCATGCGCGTCGAGTTGAAGTAGCAGAACCAGGGCTTGTCGGATTCATGCTCGCGCCTGATGAAGGCTTTGGCAGAGTCGAGGAATTCCTCGTCCACGGTTTCCATGCGCTTCTTGCCCATGGCGCCAGTGTTTTCGATCACCTGCTTCCCGACACGTCCGAAGGCCGGCTCATCGGTGGCGTCGTCGGTCTCGGAGGCCTTGCAGCGCAAAACGCCGCGTGGCCCAAACCGCTTCAGGAAGCGCGGGTCCTTCGGGTAGTCAGGATTCTCCGGCTCCTCTTCGGCGTTGAGGTGGTAGAGGTTGCCGAAGAATTCGTCGAACCCATGCACGGTCGGTAGGTGCTCATTGCGGTCGCCGAGATGGTTCTTGCCGAACTGGCCGGTGGCATAACCGTATTCTTTCATCACGTCGGCCACGGATGGATCGTCCGCACCCAAGCCAAGCGCGGCGCCCGGCAAGCCGACCTTGGTCAGCCCGGTGCGTATCGGCGACTGGCCGGTAATGAACGCCGCGCGCCCGGCCGTGCAGCTCTGCTGTCCGTACCAATCGGTGAACACCGCGCCTTCCTTGCCGATGCGGTCGATGCTGGGCGTGCGGTAACCCATGATGCCCATGTTGTAGGCGCTGACATTGAACCAGCCGATGTCGTCACCCATTATTAAAAGGATGTTGGGTGGCTTCTTTTCGTTCGTATCCATGAAGTTGCTCCAGACTGGAGCAACCGGCCAGTCACCGGCTCGGCGGCGTCGAGGCGATACCGTATATCGCATTCGAGTTAACCCGCCGTTAGTGCAAGGCAGCATTGGCGCATAGCTGCGCAAGGTCAAAGTGATGCGTCCGGTGGAAGGGGCCGGTGTCACCGGTGCAAATCGCCCGCTGTCCGATAAAACGCAGGTACTAAGTAGAATTACTGAGCAATTGCCAGAACAAATGCCGTAGCGACAGGCATGGTGCTGCGCCAAGGTGCAGCAGTCGATCCAGGTACCGCGACATGCGCACGCGTCCCTGCTCTTTCGGTTTCCCACGATCGGCTCTGAGGGCGCGACGCCTGACGATCGCCGTCGCGCTCGTACTGGCTTCACAGGCGGGCGCTCAGACCTGTCCCACCCCCGCAGTGGCTGCGAACTCGCAGTGCGTCGTACCCCCGGGCACGACGGTCAGCGCCGGCGCCAACGCGACCGGTCTGACTGCCTCGGCTGGCGGCGAACTCGCCGCGGATGTCATTACCGGAACCTTGCTGGCGCCAACGCGACCGGTGCCCTGGCCCAGACCGGCGGCACGATCAGCTTCGACGGCAGCATCTTGCGCACCACCTCCACTGCAGCCAACGCCAGCGGTCAGTTGGGCCTGCGTGCCATCGGCAGCGGGAGCAAGGTGGAAGCAATCAACTCCAGCATCTTGATGGCGCCCGGTGGCATCAGTGCTCCAGCCAATCTGCGGGGCGTGAGCGCCGAAGACGGTGGCCTTCTCGGCAAGGTCGGCATGCGATGGAACGGGTGACCCAGCCTCGCCCGCTTCCAACGCCGCAGCATTCAGTGATACCCCGCGTCGCGAGTCACCTTGCCGCGGAATACGCGGTACGACCAGGCGGTGTAGCCCAGGATCAGCGGCAGCAGGATGACCAGGCCCACCATGGTGAAGGCCTGCGAGGATCGCGGGGCGGCGGCCTCCCACAGGGTGTAGACCGGCGGCACCAGATAGGGCCACATGCCGATCACCAGTCCCGCGAAACCCAGCACGAACAAGGCCATCGCCAACAGGAAGGGCCATGCATCGGAGCGGCGCCGGCCGATGGAGATCCATAGCGCGACGGCGGCGGCTATCGCCAGCAACGGCACGGGCGACAGCCACCAGAACGCGTCACCGGTGAACCACCGCGCCATGATGCGCGAGTCCAGGAACGGCAGCCAGGCGCTGACCAGGCCCATGAAGACCAGCACCATCGCCGCCAGAGGCCGCGCGAAGGCACGCGCGAGGCGCTGCGTTTCGCCATCGGTCTTGAGCACGATCCAGGTGCTGCCGAGCAAGGCGTAGCCGACCACTACCGCCACGCCGGTCAGCATCGGGAACGGGCCGAACCAGGCCCAGGCGCTCGCCACCGCGCGGCCGTCCACGATCGGCAGCCCCTGCACGAGTGCACCCAGGATCACGCCTTGGGCGAATGCGGCCAGGATCGAGCCGGCCGCGAACGAGACGGACCACAGTCGCCGCGATCTATGCGCCTTGAAGCGGAACTCGAAAGCCACGCCTCGGAACACCAGCGCCATCACCATCAGCAGGACCGGCAAGTACAGCGACGACAGCAGCAATGCATACGCCTTTGGGAAGGCGGCGAGCAGTCCCGCGCCGCCCAGCACCAGCCAGGTCTCGTTGCCATCCCAGATGGGAGCCGCGGTATTCATCATGTGGTCCAGTTCGTGCTCGTCGCGCGCGAACGGGGCCAGCACGCCGATGCCAAGCACGAAGCCATCCAGCACGACATACATCAACACGCCGAAGCCGATGACCGCGAACCAGGCGACGGGCAGCCAGTCGGCGGTATCGACGGGAATCGCGTGGGCCACCGTCGCCAGGGTCATCGCGTTCATCGTTCGGCTCCATCGATGGACAGGTCGGCGGCGGACAGCGGCCGCGCGGGCGTGTGCTCGCCGCCATCGAGCTGCGGTCCCTCCTCGAAAGGCTGCGGTCCGATGCGCACGATCTTGACCAGGTACCAGATGCCCCAGCCGAACACGAACAGGTAGCCGGCGACGTAGACGGCCAGCGATACCGCGGTCATGGCGACCGACTGCGGCCCCACCGCATCGGCGGTGCGCAGCAATCCGTGGACCACCCACGGCTGGCGGCCGATTTCGGTCACGTACCAGCCCGATACCAGGGCGACGAAACCGGCGGGCATCATGAAACGCCAGACGCGGACCAGCCAACGCCACTGGAGTAGTTTGCCGCGCCACCAGGCGAAGGCGGATATCCACGACACCGCCAGCATCGCCAGCCCCAGGCCGACCATGATGCGGAACGCGAAGAACACCGGCGCCACCGGCGGTCGCTCGCTGGCCGGTACCGAGGTCAACGGTGTGACTTCACCCTCCCAACTGTGGGTCAGCACCAGGCTGCCCAACCGCGGGATGGCGACTTCGTAGCGATTGCGCTCGGCCTGCGGGTCGGGCAATCCGAACAGTACCAGGGGCACACCCTCGCCTTTGGCTGCGGCGTGCCAATGCGCTTCGATCGCGGCGATCTTGATCGGCTGGTGCTTGGAGGTGTTGAGGCCGTGCAGATCGCCGGCGATGATTTGCAACGGCACGGTGATCGCCGCGAACGCGATCGCCAGCTTGAACATGCGCAACGCCCCATCGCGATGCTCGCCGCGATGCAAATACCAGGCCGACACGCCACCCACCACGAAGCAGGTGGTGATGAAGGATGCCAGCGCCATGTGGGTCAAGCGGTAGGGGAACGAGGGGTTGAACACGATCTGCCACCAGTCGCGCGGCTCGATGATGCCGTTGACGATCTCGTAGCCGGCGGGCGTATGCAGCCAGCTGTTGGAGGCGAGGATCCAGAACGTGGAGAACAGCGTGCCGAGCGCAACCATGCAGGTGGATACGAAATGCAGGCGCTCGGGAATACGCCCCCAGCCGAACATCATCACGCCCAGGAAGCTGGCCTCCAGGAAGAACGCCGTCAGTACTTCGTAGCTGAGCAGTGGGCCGATCACGCTGCCGGCGACTTGGCTGAGCACGGGCCAATTGGCGCCGAACTGGAAGGCCATCACGATGCCGCTGACCACGCCCATGCCGAAAGAGACGGCGAAAATCTTCTGCCAGAAGAAATAGAGCTCGCGCCACACCGGCGCATGGGTGCGTACCCAGCGCCATTCGAGGAAAGCGAGCCAGCTCGCCAGGCCAATCGTGAAGGCCGGGAACAGGACGTGGAAGGTGATGACGAAAGCGAACTGGATTCGCGACAGCAGCAGTGCATCCATGGAAGCCTCCGGGACGGGCGCGCGCGTCATGCCGGAGCGCCAGACGCACACCAGCAATAACGGGTCGGCCCGGATAAGCGTGTGAGCGGCGTGTCGCGTCGGCGCGTGGTGTGCGCGTGACCTGGACGCGCATCTTCCGCGCGTGGCGGACACCGGAAAACCTGAAGAATTCAGATTAGGGCTTGCTGCCTTCACGCATGTTGGGCGAACGCTGGTCAATGCTCCTGAAGGGGGGGCGCTGGAGGGGGACGCTCATGGAAAATTCACTGCAGGGCCGTCGCTTCCTCATCGTGGAAGATGACTACCTGTTGGCGTGCTGCCTGCAAGACATGCTCCGGCGCGAGGGCGCCGAAGTAGTGGGACCGGCATCTTCGGTCAGCGAAGGCATCGCCCTGAGCGACGAACCGCTGGACGGCGCCCTGCTCGACATCAACGTGCGCGGCGAACCGGTCTTCGCGCTGGCCGATCGGCTGCTGGCGCGAGACATCCCCATCGTGTTCTGTTCGGGTTACGACCCGCACGTACTTCCCGAAGCGTACCGGCACGTGCCGCATTGCATGAAGCCTTTCAGCCCGCTGGGCTTGGCGGCATTGCTGCGCGACATCACGCTGCCGGGTCGGCCGGCCGGATCGGGCCAGCGCGGGGCGTTGGCTCAGGACATCGGCTCGGAAGGCGGCTGAAGCAGCCGGCCCAACGCGTCCAGCGCCGTGGCGGCCTCCTCGCAGGTGCGCGCGATCACATCCAGATGCCGCTCGGCGCCATCATCGCGATAGCTGTACACCGAAAAGCCGACCAGGTTGATCTGGTTTCGAAGGCGATGCAGCAACTGCGCGGTTGGCAGGCCATCAGTCATCACGTGGCATCGCCTGGCGGCGCTGGGCCAAATGGTTGTGGATGGTGCGGGTGGAAATCCCGAGGCTGCGCGCGGCGGCCGATTTGTTCTGCTGCAAACGTTGCAACGCCGCCTGGACCAGTAGCGCCTCGGCCTCGCGCAAGGTGGCGCTTGCAGGCACGAAGACACCATCGGAGGCGGCCGGCAAGGCACCACGGAGCGCGGCGGGCAGGCCAACCAGACCGGCGCTGCCGCGCAGGCACGCATAGCGCACGTGCGAGCGCAGCTCGCGCACATTCCCCGGCCATGGCTGCTGCGCCAGCGCGCTGAGCCAGACCGGGTCGGCGGGCGGGCCCTGGGCGCCTTCCGGTTTGAACGCATCGATGAAATGCAATGCCAGCGGCAAGATGTCTTCGGGCCGCTCGCGCAGCGAAGGCACGTGCAACGGATATTCGTTGAAGCGATAGAACAGGTCCTCGCGCAGGCTGCACAGCGGCCGGTGCGTGGCGGCGAGGACCCGTGCGTGCATCGGCAATTCTTCGGTGCCGCCAATGCGCATGAAGGTACGGCTTTCCAGCGCGCGCAGCAGATAGACCTGCATGGCCGAAGGCATGTCGCCGATCTCGTCCAGGAACAGCGTGCCGTGGGCGGCCTGCTCAAGAAACCCGGCATGGCGGCGATCTGCCCCGGTGAAGCTGCCGCGTTCGTGACCGAACAGCTGGCTGGCCATCAGCTCCGGCGGCAACGCGCCACAGTTGACTGCCACGAAGCGCCCTTTGCGTCCGCTGGCGGCATGCAGGGCCTGCGCCACCAGTTCCTTGCCGGTGCCGGTTTCTCCGCTGATCAGCACGTTGACGTCCGCCGGCCCGGCAATGGCGATCTCGTCGCGCAGCTTCACCATGGCCGCGCTCTGTCCCAGCAGGCCCCAACAGGCCGTCTCGTCGTTGCAGGCCGGGCCGAGGAGTTCGTCCAGGCGCGACCCCAGTCGCGCGGGTGCGAGCGGCTTGAGCCAGCACGATTCGGTGGGGTAGGCCGCCATGCGCGACAGCATGTCGCCGTCCTGCTGGCCGGTCACCACGATGACGCGCCCCTGCCGCCGCGGCGCGTCGAGGCGTTCGAGGACATCGAAGCCGGTGCCGTCAGGCAGTCCCCAGTCGAGCAGAAGCAGGTCCGGGTCGTGTTCTTGCAGCCAACCACGGGCCTGCTGGACCGAATGCATGCCGGTGGCCGCAATGCCTTTCCGGCGTGCCATGTCCACGACCATCCCGCAGAACTCGATATCGTCATCGACAATGGCAAGGCGGGGCGTGCGCATCAGGTCCTCCTGCGAGGACTGCATGCTGCGCCGTGAAGTGTGAGATTTCTGGCAAAGAAACCTCATTCGCTGCTCACGGAACCAGCGGATCGTCCCGCTGCGCGATCACGTCACTGACTGGTTCATGCAGGTTGCCTGGGCGCCCCCCGGCGGTGCTGCGCATCTCGGGTCGCAAGCCGCTGATGGCCCAGAGAGGGCTGCGCGAGGCATGCCCGGCATCAACGCGTCTGCGTATTCCTGGCGGCGCGCCACGCGCCAGCGAACTCGATCGCGGCGCAGGCCGCCACCATGGCGCCGGGAATGCCGAGCCATAGCAAGAGCGATGCTGCTCGCGGCTGCCAATGCAGGCCCAACCCGGGAACGACGAGCTGCGTTGCATAGCCACCCAGGAAGATCCAGGGCGCGGCGTCCAGCACGCTGTGGACGTGCTGCTCCAGCGGCACGATGGCGCGCTTGCCGTAGGCCGAACGCGTGTCCAGGTAGCCGACCACGGCATGCGCCAGGACCAAGGCGGCGGCGACGCACCACGCGCCCCAGCTCGGCGCCAGCGCCCACCATGCGGCCACGCTGCCACCGATCAGGCCGAGCTGCACCAGGTGCAGACTGGACTCGGCCAGGCCCGAGGTATGGGCCAGGTCGCTGCGACGATGCAGGGCGAAATCGCTTAGCCCGGCGATGATCCAGAACAGGAAACCTGCGTAGGCGAGCGCGTCGTGCATGAGCAGAGCGTTGGCGGTGGAGACTGCAGCCTAAACGCTTGGGCGGAGGGCGCTGTGTAGATCAGCGTTCGCCAGGCCGGCCGCGTGGAAACGCGCCATCACGCAGCTTCGACGCAATGGTGACGCCGTGCAGCCTGGCCCCTGGCCATTGTCGGCGCTAACCGCACGCCGCGTCGGAACCTCTATGCAGCCCCACAAGACCGCGATCTATCAGATCGATCCTTATCTGTTTCGTGACTCGGAGGGACACGGTTGGGGCACCCTCGATGGCATCATCGAGAAACTGGATTATCTGCAATGGCTGGGCATTACCCACCTTTGGATATTGCCGTTCTTCCGCAACGCCGGTCGCGATGGCGGCTACGACATCGTCGATCACTGCGCGATCGATCCGCGCCTGGGTGACGAGGCCGCTTTTGCGCGGCTGGTGGCTGCCGCCCGTGCTCGCGACATCGGCGTGATCGTTGAGCTGGTGATGCAGCACACCTCCGAGTTGCATCCCTGGTTCCAGGCCGCGCGCGCGGGCCATGCGGACTACGCGGATCGTTACCTGTGGCGCGACGAGCCGCCGTCCGACCCGCCCAGCCCTCTGTTTCCGCCCATGGAAGCCAGCGTGTGGACCTGGGACGGATACGCGCGGCGCTATTACCGCCATATGTTCTATGCGCATGAGCCCGACCTGGACCTGGGCCAGGCGTCGGTTCGGGACGAGATGGCGCGGATCATGCGCTATTGGCTTGAGCGCGGTGTCTGTGGTTTCCGCGTCGATGCGGTGTCCTTCATGATCAAGAGTGCCTGCGGCGCTGATCCGCGCGACGACGGGCTATGGCTGCTCGAGGACATGCGCCGGCTGGTGGCGGAATATCGACACGACCCAGTCCTGATCGGCGAGGCCGACGTCAAGGCCGACGAATACCACACTTATCTCAGCGACGATCGCCGGCTGTCGCATCTGCTGGATTTCCACCTCAACAATCACATCTTCCTGGCATTGGCGCGCGAGGACGCCGGCGAAATCGTGCGAACGTTGGAAGAGTACGGCCCGCATGCCAGCGCGACCCAGCGCATTGCGTGGTTGCGCAACAACGACGAGCTCGACCTGGACCAGCTCGAGCCGGAGGAGCGCGAGGAAGTCATGCAACGCTATGCGCCGAACCCGCAGATGCGCCTCTACGATCGGGGCATTCGCCGGCGCCTGGCATCGATGCTGGACGGCAACGCCGATGCACTGGCGATGGCGCACGCGCTGTTGCTGTCGTTGGGGCAGGTGCCGGTGCTGCGTTATGGCGAGGAAATTGGCCTGGGCGATGACCAGGCCCTGCCCGAGCGCCTGGCCGTACGCGTGCCGATGCACTGGGACGACGGCCCCGGTGCCGGCTTCAGCGACCCGCCCGAACGGGCCTGGCGCAAGCCCCGGCGCGACGGGCCATTCGGCTATGCGCGCGTCAACGTCGCGGCGCAACGGCAGGCGCCCTCCTCGCTGTTGCACGACGTGCGTGAGCTACTGCAATCGCGCCGCGCCTTGCCTCAGTTCGAACAGATCCCGCACTGCCTGGCGTGGGCGCCGACCAGCGTGCTGGCCTTGCGTTTTCCCGGCCCGACGGAGGACCTGCTGGTCGTGGTCAATGTGGCCGCAGGGCCCGCGCAGCTCGACGTCTCGGAACTGTCCATTGGCCGCACTGTCCTGGCTCGTCATTGCACGCTGGATGGCAACACGCTACAGCTCGCAGGCTATGGCTATGCCTGGTTGACGTTGGCGTCCTGATCAACCAACAACGGCAACACGCAGGCGCCGAAGTCATCGATGAAGCGGGACTGCCCGCGATTGACATTGTGGAGGTACAACCGCTCGAAACCCAGCGCGCGGTACTCCGCCAGCCACGCCGCGTGCTGGCCGACATCGGAGGAAACACGGACGTGTTCTCGCATGCGGTCCTCATCTACCAACTCGGCGAGCGCACTGAAATCTTCCGGTCGCGACAGCGACTCGGCGACCGGGGCGGGCAACACGTTGCAGCGCCATTGATCCATGGCGCCCGCGATGGCCTCCGCTTCGGTTTCGGCATATGACAACTTGACTTGCAGGTACAACGGTTTCCCTTCCCCGCCGCCATCGCGAAACGCATCAACGAGCGCGCGCAGGCGTGGCATCGGCAGGTTCACCGTGATCAGGCCATCGGCCCATCCACCCAACCATCGCGCGGTGTCCTCTGTCAGCGCCGCGCCCAACAACGGAATCGGTCGCTGCGGGATCGTGTACAGCCGTGCCGGGCCGACGGGCGGGCATTGGTCACGGCGCTCCACGGCCTCGCCGCGCCACAGCGCACGCATGACTTCGGCCGCGTCGAGCAGGCGCGCATGGCGCTCTGCCTTTTCAGGCCAAGGCAGGCCGCAGACGCGCTCGTTCAGGGCTTCGCCACTGCCCACGGCCAGCCAGCAATGCCCGGACGCCAGCCGCTCCAGCGTGGCCAAGGCTTGCGCGACGATGGCCGGGTGGTAGCGAAGATAGGGACACGTGACCATGCCGATCGACAGCGACGAACCGGCCACTGCGGCCCCTGCCCACACCCAGGATTGGCCGGACTGGCCCTGCCCGGCGGTCCAGGGATGAAAATGATCCGAGCACATCAGGGCCTGGAAACCCGCCTGCTCGGCACGTCGGGCATGACCCAGCAGTTCGGCGGGATCGAACTGCTCGTGCGAGGCGTGATAGCCAATCATCGTTCACCTGCTGCTGCATTGCGCTTGATCCGATCCGAACACACCCCGCGATAGAACGGCGTCATGAATGCCATCGGATCCACTCACTGGGCTATCGCGGAGGGCTACATTCCGGGCTGGAGCAACGGCCCGTCGCCGCAGATGGAAAGCCACGAAACGTGTTGCCTGCTCAATGCCGGCGACAGCGACGCCCACGTCACGATCACGATATTTTTCGAGGATCGTGATCCCGTGGGGCCCTACCGGGTGGTCGTCCCGGCCCATCGCACCAAGCACCTGCGTTTCAATGACCTGGAAGACCCTGAGCCGATCCCGCGTGAAACGCCTTTTGCCTCCGTGATCCAATCCGACGTCCCGGTGGTCGTGCAACACACCCGCCTGGACTCGCGCCAGGCGGCCAACAGCGTGATGACGACGATCGCGCATCCGTTGTAGTTCCGGCTTGCCTGGCATACACGCGGCGCGCACATGCCGTGTGCGCGATTTTTATCCGCGTTTTGCAGACTGGGGCCTCTCATCACACCCCCAGTCGGAGCCCGCCAATGAGCGTTCCCCAATATCCTCGCCCGCCGTTCAAGCCGCAGCACCAATCCTTTCCCGGCAAGACGTCCAAGATGGATCCCAAGCCCGATCACGGCGAAGACAGTTACGTTGGGAGCCAGCAACTGGAGGGAAAGCGCGCCCTGATCACGGGCGGCGACAGCGGCATCGGCGCGGCGGTGGCCATTGCCTTCGCACGCGAAGGCGCGGACGTAGCCATCGCGTTCCTGCCGACCGAAGAAGCGGACGCGCGCAGCATCGGCGAGCTCATCGAACAGGCGGGGCGCAAGGCAGTGCTGGTGGCCTGCGACATCAGTGATCCGGCGCAAGCCAAGGCGCTGATCGATGAGGTGAAGGCGCAGCTCGGCGGCCTGGACATCCTGGTCAACAATGCGGCCTATCAGCGCTACTTCCAAAGCTTCGAAGAGATCAGCCTGGACGAGTGGCGCAAGACCTTCGACACCAACGTCCATGCGGTCTTCAACCTGGTGCGCCTGAGCGTGCCCCTGCTCACCGGCGGCGGGTCGATCATCAATACCGCCTCGGTGAATTCGAAGAAGCCCACCCCCAACATCCTGCCGTACTCCACGACCAAGGGCGCCGTGGCCAACCTGACCATTGGCTTGGCCGGCCTGTTGGCCGAGAAACAGATCCGGGTGAATGCCGTGCTCCCCGGGCCCATCTGGACGCCCTTCATACCGGCCGGCATGGACGAAAAAGAGGTCGAGCAGTTTGGTTCGCAGACGCCCTTCGGCCGGCCCGGTCAACCCGCAGAGCTGGCCTCGGCCTACGTGATGCTGGCTTCGGATAGAGCCAGCTATACCTCCGGCACGCTGTTGACGGTGTCGGGAGGCGCGGTGACGCTGTAGGCCGCGCCGCACCGCACCGCCCTGTCCCCCGTGCCGCACTGGGACGGGGGATTTTAACGCCTGGGTGGCGCTCGATCAGCCGAGCGCTTGCTCGGCGACTACGCGTTCGACGAGTGGGGAATCCCCTCTGCGTCGTGCCTGCAGGGTGAGCGCATGGCTCCAGTCCGCGCGCAGGCTTCCCATCGCTTCGCTGCCACTGGACTGCAACCACTCGGTGACCTTGCCGCCGCGCAGGTACATCGGGCGAAAATGGGGCGCTTGCGTGGAAGCGGTGGCCAGGATCGAGAAGGCGCTGCGGGGCCGGTCGTTGACTTCGATGATGCTGCACAGCCCCGCCACGAACAGCGTGACGCCCTCGGCCGCCAGCCACGTCGTGCTGCCGCGCCCGTTGGCCTTGTCCGGCGCCAGGCTGAAACCCAGCACCGGCACGGCACAACGCTGGGTCTCCCAGATGGCCAGGTCGCCACCGCGCAGTTCCGATGGCTGCTGCATCAACAGGTCTGCGCGGCTACCGACCCTTCGGCCGAAGACGGACTCTTCGAAACGGGCGGTTCCGCGTTGGCGCACCGCGATGACGGCGACGTCGCCGGCCGACA
>DASWQJ010000292.1:0-16559 GCA_036403795.1 Stenotrophomonas sp. | reverse complement strand
TCATCACCGCCAACACCGACTCGCAAGCCATCAAGAACTGCGGTGCCAAATTGCAGCTGCAGCTCGGCACCAATGTCACCAAGGGCCTGGGCGCTGGCGCCAATCCCGAAGTCGGCCGCCAGGCCGCACTGGAAGATCGCGAGCGCATCATGGATGCGCTGCAGGGCGCCGACATGGTGTTCATCACCGCCGGCATGGGCGGCGGCACCGGTACCGGCGCTGCGCCGGTCGTGGCCCAGCTGGCCAAGGAAATGGGCATCCTGACCGTCGCCGTGGTCACCAAGCCGTTCCCGTTCGAAGGCCGTCGCCGCATGCAGGTGGCGCTGAAGGGCATCGAGGAACTGAGCCAGCATTGCGATTCGCTGATCACCATTCCCAATGAAAAGCTGATCACCGTGCTCGGCCGCAACGCGACCATGATCCAGGCCTTCCGCGCCGCCAACGACGTGCTGCAGGGCGCGGTGCAGGGAATCGCCGACCTGATCGTGCGTCCGGGCCTGATCAACGTCGACTTCGCCGACGTGCGCACCGTCATGTCCGAAATGGGCCTGGCCATGATGGGTACCGGTTCGGCCCGCGGCGACGACCGCGCGCAGGCGGCCGCCGAGTCGGCCATCCAGAACCCGCTGCTGGACGACGTCAACCTGGCCGGCGCCAACGGCATCCTGGTCAACATCACCGCCGGCCCGGACTTCACGATGGCCGAGTTCGACGAGATCGGCCGCACCGTCGAGGGCTTCGCCTCCGAAGACGCCACTGTCGTGGTGGGCACCGTGCTCGATCCGGACATGCAGGACGAGGTGCGCGTGACCGTGGTCGCCACCGGCCTCAACCGCGCCGTGTCCCGCCAGGGCCAGCGTCCGGAGCAGCGTGCCCCGATCAAGCTGGTACGCAATGCCACCACCGGCCAGCCGGAGTTCGGCGACTTCGACAACGGCGGCGATGCCGTGTCCAAGGCCGTGGGTGGCTCGATGGGCCTGGGCCTGCGCCGCGCCAGCGGAGACGTGGGGGCCAGCTCGACCGGTGCCGCGCCCGTCGCCGCCGAGCTGCCCAGCGACTACCTGGACATCCCGGCGTTCCTGCGCCGCCAGGCCGACTGAGCAACACCGGACCCCGGTAGCGGCGACGCTGCCGGGCCTGGGTAGTACCGGATGCAGGCCGCCTGACGGTTGGCCTGGCTTCGGCGACCGCGGGGTCTTGTCCCCCCCGTGGCCGGGCACCATGTCCTCTTCGCCCCCGGGGCTGTCCGGCCCGGGGGCTTTTGGACACGGGCAACCGCCTTGTTTTGACAGGTTCCTTCCTTACAGATTTGTTAAGATCGAGCACACGACGTCCGTCCCGCCCGGCCGAAGCCGTAGCGGTTCAGCGCCCGTCTGGGCTCGTCCTACAGACTTCACGCCATGACCCAGCAACGCACACTCAAGAATACGATCCGCGCCACCGGCGTCGGCCTGCACAGCGGCGACAAGGTCTATATGACCTTGCGACCTGCGCCTGTCGATCACGGCATCGTGTTCCGTCGCGTCGACCTGGATCCGGTGGTCGAAGTGCCGGCCAGCGGTGAGCTCGTGACCGAGACCACGTTGTGCACCGGTCTGACCTGCGATGGCGCCAAGATCCAGACCGTCGAGCACTTGATGTCGGCCTTTGCCGGCCTGGGCGTGGACAACGCGATCGTCGAGCTGTCATCGGCCGAGTTGCCGATCATGGACGGCTCGTCCGGCCCCTTCGTGTTCCTGCTGCAATCGGCCGGCATCCTGGAGCAGGATGCAGCCAAGCGTTTCATTCGTATCAAGCAGCCGGTCGAAGTGCGCGAGGGCGACAAGGTGGCCCGGTTCACCCCCTACGACGGCTACAAACTCGGCTTCACCATCGAGTTCGACCACCCGATGATCCCGGCCAAGCAGTCGCGCCAGGAGATCGAGTTCTCCACGGCGGCCTACATCAAGGAAATCTCCCGCGCGCGCACCTTCGGTTTCATGCGCGACCTGGAGTACATGCGCGAGCGCAACCTGGGCCTGGGCGGCTCGATGGACAACGCGATCGTGCTGGACGAGTTCCGCGTCCTCAATGACGACGGCTTGCGCTACAGCGACGAATTCGTGCGTCACAAGATCCTGGACGCGATCGGCGACCTGTACCTGGCCGGCGGCCCGGTGCTGGGCGCCTACGAGGGTTTCAAGTCGGGCCATGCCCTCAACAACAAGCTGGTGCGGGCCCTGCTGGCCCAGCCCGAAGCCTGGGAATGGGTGAGCTTCCCCGCCGGTGCGGCCCAGCCGCCCGTCGCCTACGGCACGCCTGCCTACGCCTGAGCGGGCCCCGACAGGGTCACCCCCACGCGCTGTGGGGGATCTGGACCATCGGTGTCATGGAACTGTGAACTCACACCGAGCCGGTTCCTGAATTTAACGTTTTCTTAATTATTCCGTAACCAAACCCCGGCCGGGCGTCGCTAGGATGCGACATCCGCGGTCTTCTCATGTTCTTCACGCGGATGCCGGGCGGAGCCCCGGAGGGCATCAACGCGGCTTGCGCCGTGGACTGGATTCGATGTCCTGCAAGGATGCCAGCGCTTCGCGCAGACCTTTGTGCGTAGCTGCTGAAACCGGCTTCGACTGCCCTGGGCTCTTCGGCATTGGGGAATGCAACGAAGCAGTGGCGGTCTTGGGGGTCACCCGTGTGACTTTCAGCCCGACGGATCGGGCCGCATCGATGAGCTGTTGTTCGGCCAGCCGCAACTTGGCGTGCCAGACAGGCGAGTCGACCAGAAAAACGAGCTGCTCGTCTTTCACATTGGCCAGCCGGCAATGGCCGGCCAGTGAAGGGGGCAGATGGGGGCGCAACTGCCTGTCCAGCGCATCGAGCCATAAGGCTCGGCGCAAGGGGTTGCCGGCCTTTTCCGACAGCGCGGCCTCGATGGCTTGCTGCGGGAGGGAAGGGCCGCGTGCGCTGGATGAGGACTTGGACATGAGTAAACCTATGGCTTTCAACAAGATCGTAATCAAATCGCGTCAGACCCGGGCCCAGCGATTGGCTCGCCAGGCCCGACAGTTCGCCGACACCCGCCCACTGACGATACTCGGTGCGGTGCTGGGCGTTGGCCTGCTGGCCGGCTTCGGCGCCAGCGCCAGCTTCGGCATGGTGGACAATGCCAGGCTCGAAGCCAAGATCGCGCAGCAGCAGACCGAGATGGCGAAGGTCCAGCGCGAGTCGCAGTCCCAGGTCAACGCCTTGGCGGCACGGCTGGGCGAGCTCCAGGCCCAGGCCACCCGACTCAACGCGTTGGGCGAGCGGCTGACCCAGATGGGCAAGCTGCAGGATGGCGAGTTCGACTTCAACGAGCCGGTCGGCGTGGGTGGTGGCGATGAGCCCGCCCAGGACATGCCGGTCACCGACTTCAAGGATGATCTAGGGCAACTCGAGCAGCAGTTCACCGCCTCTGGCCAGCAGCTCAACGTCCTCGCCTCGCTGATGTTCGACCACCAGCTTGAGCAGAACTCGGTGCCGTCGCGGATGCCGATCCGCAATACCTACATCACCTCCGGGTTCGGCGGCCGGGCCGATCCGTTCAGCGGCGGCGCCGGCAATCACAAGGGCATCGATTTCCACGCCAGCGTCGGCGATCCGGTCATGGCCGTGGCCGATGGCGTGGTCAGCTATTCCGGCGTGCGTGGCGGCTACGGCAACGTAGTCGAGGTCGACCATGGCAATGGCTATGTCACCCGCTATGCGCACAATTCGCGGCTGACGGTAAAGGTGGGCGATCTGGTTCGCGCCGGCCAGCAGGTCGCCAAGGCCGGCTCCACGGGCCGTTCGACCGGCGCCCACGTGCATTTCGAGGTCTGGAAGGACGGCCGGGTCATGAACCCGCGCAAATTCCTCGGCGACAGCAACACGCCGGTGGGCCGCCGCGGCCGCGCCTGACCGCTTGGGGACGTGACCGGCGGCGCTTGAGTTCGCCCCGACCCGTCCCAAGCTACAATGGGCGTTAGCCATCGACAGGGCGCTTTGCGCCCTGTTGCGTTTGCGGCGGTCGTCGGGGAGCCGGCGTCGGTCAAACCCTTTCCAACCGGTTTCTTCAATGATCAACAGTCTGCTTACCCGCGTCTTCGGCAGTCGCAACGAACGCCAGCTCCGCCAGCTCAACCGCATCGTCGCCAAGGTCAATGCGCTCGAGCCGGACATGCAGAAGCTGGACGACGCGCAGTTGCAGGCAAAGACCGGCGAGTTCAGGCAGCGTGTGGCCGGCGGCGAAACCCTGGACAAGATCCTGCCCGAGGCCTTTGCGGTGTGTCGCGAAGCTTCCCAGCGCGTGCTCGGCATGCGCCATTACGACGTCCAGCTGATCGGCGGCATGGTGCTGCACCTGGGCAAGATCGCCGAGATGCGCACGGGCGAAGGCAAGACCCTGGTCGCGACCCTGCCGGTCTACCTCAACGCACTGGAAGGCCAGGGCGTACACGTGGTCACCGTCAACGACTACCTGGCACGCCGCGATGCGGCGCAGATGGGCCGTCTGTACAACTGGCTGGGCATGAGCGTCGGCGTGGTCTATCCGGGCATGCCGCATGGCGACAAGCACGCCGCCTACGGCGCCGACATCACCTACGGCACCAACAACGAATTCGGCTTCGACTACCTGCGCGACAACATGGCCTTGTCGCGCGCGGACCGCTACCAGCGCAGCCTGCATTACGCGATCGTCGACGAAGTCGACTCGATCCTGATCGACGAGGCGCGCACCCCGCTGATCATCTCCGGTCCGGCCGACGAGTCGCCGGAGTTGTATATCCGCGTCAACCGCATCGTCCCGCAGCTGGTCAAGCAGGAGAACGAGGAAGGCGAGGGCGATTTCTGGGTCGACGAAAAGGGTAAGCAGGCCCATCTGTCCGAAGCGGGCATGGAACACGCCGAGGCGCTGCTGCGCCAGGCCGGCATCCTCACCGAAGAAGAAGGCCTGTACGCCGCGCAGAACCTCAGCGTGGTGCATCACCTCAACGCCGCGCTGCGCGCCCATGCGCTGTTCCAGCGCGACGTGGACTACATCGTGCGCGATGGCGAAGTGGTGATCGTCGACGAGTTCACCGGCCGCACGTTGGCCGGTCGCCGCTGGTCCGACGGCCTGCACCAGGCGGTCGAAGCCAAGGAAGGCGTGCCGGTGCAGCGCGAGAACCAGACGCTGGCCAGCATCACCTTCCAGAACCTGTTCCGCATGTACAAGAAGCTGTCCGGCATGACCGGCACGGCCGACACCGAAGCCTACGAATTCCAGAGCATCTATGGCCTGGAAGTGGTGGTCATCCCGACCAACCAGCCGACCGTGCGAAAGGACCATCCAGACCAGGTCTTCCTTAACCGCAAGGGCAAGTTCAATGCGGTGCTGGCCGACATCCAGGACTGCAACAAACGCGGCCAGCCGGTGCTGGTCGGCACGACCTCGATCGAAACCTCGGAAATGCTGTCCGAGCACCTGAGCAAGGCCGGCGTGCAGCACGAAGTGCTCAATGCCAAGCAGCACGAACGCGAGGCGACCATCGTCGCCAATGCCGGTCGTCCCGGCGCGGTGACCATCGCCACCAACATGGCCGGTCGCGGTACCGACATCGTGTTGGGCGGCTCGCTGGAAACCGAGTTGCAAGAGTTGGGCGAGGACATCGGCGAAGACCAGCGATTCCGCACCCGCAAGGAATGGCAGCGCCGCCACGACGCGGTCAAGGCCGCCGGCGGCCTGCACATCGTGGGCACCGAACGCCACGAGTCGCGCCGTATCGACAACCAGCTGCGTGGCCGCTCCGGCCGCCAGGGCGACCCGGGTTCGTCCCGGTTCTATCTGTCGCTGGAAGACAACCTGATGCGCATCTTTGCCTCGGACTGGGTCCAGAAGGCGATGCGCATGATGGGCATGAAGGAAGACGACGTCATCGAAGACCGCCTGGTCAGCCGCCAGATCGAAAAGGCGCAGCGCAAGGTCGAGGCCCACAACTTCGACATCCGCAAGAACCTGCTGGACTTCGACGACGTCAACAACGACCAACGCAAGGTGATCTATTCCCAGCGTGACGACTTGCTCGACGCCGAGTCGGTCAAGGACAACGTCGACGGCATCCGCGGTGACGTGGTCTATGACCTGGTCGCGCGCTTCGTGCCGCCCAACTCCATCGACGACCAGTGGGACCTGCCGGGCCTGGAGGCCACGCTGCAGTCCGAACTGGGCGTGGACGTGCCGTTGGCAGCCTTCGCCAAGGGCCAGGAAGAACTCGACGCCGAGCAGATCGCCCACAAGGTCGTCGAAGCCGTGGATGCTCACTTCACCGAAAAGGAAGTGGCCGTGGGCGGCGAGACCATGCGCGCGCTTGAGAAGCACGTGATGCTGACGGTGCTCGACCAGGGCTGGAAGGAACACCTGGCCAAGATGGATTACCTGCGCCAGGGCATCTACCTGCGCGGCTACGCGCAGAAGCAGCCCAAGCAGGAATACAAGAAAGAAGCGTTCGAGCTGTTCTCCGAGATGCTGGAAAGCGTCAAGCGCGAAGTGGTGAACCTGCTGGCGCGCGTCCGCATCCGCAGCGAAGAAGAAGTCGCGGCGATGGAAGCGCAGGAACGCCAGCAGGCCGAAGCGCGCCTGTTGCAGTCGCAGTTCCAGCACCAGGAGGCCGGCGGCTACGGCACCGAGGATGAAGTGGCCGAGCTGCAGGGCAATGTGCGCGTCGGTGCGCCGATGCCTGCCGGTAGCGTGGCCCAGGTCACCCGCGAGACGCCCAAGGTCGGGCGCAATGATCCTTGCCCATGCGGTAGCGGCAAGAAGTTCAAGCACTGCCACGGTCAGCTCAGCTGAGCTGACCGAGTCGCGACCCGCTTAGCGGGTTGCGCACCCCCCAGGGCCGGTGAAGCCGGACTTGGGGCCCAGGCCCTACTGCGCCGGATATAGCCCCGCATCCAACGACACGCTTGCCGGCCCACCCTCGGGCACGGCAAAGTTGTGGCATGCCTGAAACGTTTCGCTCGATCCATGTCGTGGCCGGCGTCATTCGCGACGCCCGCGGCCGCATTCTGCTCACTCGTCGCACCGAGAGTCGCGACATGCCCGGGTTGTGGGAATTTCCCGGCGGCAAGCGCGAGGCGGGCGAGAGTTCGGCGCAGGCCCTGGCGCGCGAGCTGCATGAGGAACTGGGCATCGAAGCCGAGGTGGGTGATTGGCTGATGGAAGTGCCACAGCTTTACCCGGACAAGCGCCTGCGCCTGGAGGTGCGTTGGATCCAGGCCTGGCACGGCACGCCGCGCGGCAGGGAAGGGCAGGCCCTGACCTGGGTCGCGCCTGACCAGCTCGCCCGCTACTCCATGCCGCCCGCCGACGTGCCCGTGGTCGGCGCACTTCGGCAGCCTGACCACTATCTGGTCACCCCCGAACCGGCCGACGAAGAAGACTGGTTGGCCCGGCTCGGCACCGCCGTGGACAACGGTGTGCAACGAGTGCAGTTGCGCGTGCGCACGGGCGATGCGGCGCGCCGCCAAGCGTTGTTGCGCCAAGTCTGCGAGCGCTATGGACGTCGTCGCGTGCAGTGGCTGGTCAATCGCGATCTTGCGCTGGCCCACGAGCTGGGTCTGGGCGTGCATTTGGGCGCTGAGCAGCTGATGCAGCTGCAGGAGCGTCCGCTCGCTACCCGCCTGCCGGTGGGGGCGTCATGCCACACGCTGGAGGAGTTGCAGCACGCGCAGCGCATCGGCTGCGATTTCGCGGTGCTGGGGCCCGTGCAGCCCACCGCCACCCATCCCCATGCCCACCCCATGGGCTGGGAGGGTTTTGAACGGCTGCGCGAATCCGTGTCGCTGCCGATCTATGCGCTGGGTGGATTGGGATTGGAGCAGATGGAAATCGCGCGCCGCCATGGTGCGCAGGGCATCGCCGCCATTCGTGCGTTGTGGCCGCAGACGGCCAGCGATCGCGTCGCCGGTTGACCGGCACCCGCGCAACGCAAGCGCGGCGCAAACCCTCAGAAGCTTACCCAGAAGCAGTTGTACTGCCGACGCAGGCGCAGGGTGGCCTGCGAAGGCGTGCTGCCGTTGGCCAATACTTGCTCCAGCCGCAGGCCCCAGGGCCGCGGACGCGCGGGCACCGGCTGCGCCTGGCCTTCGGCCACGGCCGCACCGGCCTCGCTGAGCGGTGCCGTGTCCGAGGCGAGCGCAGTCTGGGATGGCGCCGCGGACATGGACACGTTCGCCAGCCTCGCCGCATCTGGCGCAGTGGGGGCGCCAGTGGTGTCAGGCGGGGCCACCGGTGCACGCGAATAGGTCTCTTCAGCGTAGTCCGGATACAACGGTGCAATGTCGAGCAACGGGCGACTGGAAATCGCCTCGAGCTGGGTCAGGATGCGGTTGGCCGCCGGATCGCCGATGTCGTTCCACAGATAGAGGCTGGAGAGCCGATTTACGTCGTGGGTCTCGATCGCGGTTCGCAGCAAGCCGACCAGTTCGCTCAGGCGGCGCGGGCAACCATAGCGGTACAGGCCGGTCTCGCCGTTGCGCAGCGCCGGTGGCGGCATTCTCGACATCGCGCCGAGATCCTCGCATCGCCGGTCGCTGTAGACGGTCTGGCCGTCGGGGCCGGTACAACGATGGATGCCCGATTGCGCGAGGGCTGCCCCGCTCCAGCTGGCGCAGGCCAGGCAACACAACAACAGCAGGGCGCGTGCGGGCGAGGGCATTGGCCAAGCGTAGCCGCAGGCGCCCACCAAGGCGAATGACCTGCTCAGCGCGGCAGGCGCTCCAGCACCGACTGGGTGGGGCGGGCCAGGTTGAGCGTGTAGAAGTGCAGCGACGGTGCGCCGCCTTGCAGCAGTTTTTCGCACAGGCCGGCGACCATGTCCGCACCGAATTCCCGGATGGAATCCACGTCATCGCCGTAAGCCAGCATGCGCTTTTCGACCCAGCGCGGAATCTCGGCGCCGCATTGCTCGGAAAAGCGCCGCAGCTGAGAGAAATTGGAAATCGGCATGATCCCCGGCACGATCGGGATCTGCACGCCCAGCTTGCGCACTGCCTCGACGAAGTGGAAATACGCGTCGGCGTTGTAGAAATACTGGGTAATCGCGCCATCGGCGCCCGCATCGACCTTGGCCTTGAAGTGGCGCAGGTCGGCCAGGGCGTCGGACGCCTGCGGATGGGTCTCGGGATAGGCGCCCACCTCGATGTGGAAAGCGTCGCCGTGCTCGGCACGGATAAAGGCAATCAGCTCGGAGGCATAACGCAGGTCGCCGGGATGACCCATGCCGGAGGGCAGGTCGCCACGCAAGGCCACCAATCGGCGACAACCGATGGCGCGGTAGAGCTTGAGCAACTCGCGGATCTCTTCGCGACTTCCGCCAACGCAGGACAGGTGCGGCGCGGCGTCGAAGCCATGGTGCTGATTGAGATGGCGCACGGTCTCGGACGTATAGCTGAGCGTCGAGCCGCCGGCGCCGAAGGTGCACGACACGTATTCGGGCTGGTGCCGGCTCAGGCGCTGCGCGGTGCGGTCTAGCTGAGCGCGCTGCTCGTCGGTCTTCGGCGGATAGAACTCGAAGCTGATGGCGGTCATCACGCGGCCTGCGAAAGGGTCGATCGGTATTATATCTCTCCATCGCGATGGATGCATCGAAACATTGATGCCCACGCATAGGCGCGGCAGGCTCAGGACCGAGGGGCCCCCGCGCGATGGCATCGCGCGGCCGCCACGCCCGTGCGGAGGCTGCCCTTGCGCGCGGCATAAACACGTCAGCAGTGCGGGGCGTGACTGTGATCGCGCGCACACCGCCCCGCTGTGCTGCCCGGTGTCCAGCGCTGTCATGCCATGATCCGGAGGCGCCGCGAAAGCGGTGATCGCCTACCTGGGAGGGGAACACGCGATGATCCAAAGCAAAAAACGTCGGCGCTTTGCGCCTGTGATCTTGTCGAGTCTGTTGGCATTGCTGGCTGGCGGCGTCGAGGCCAAGGATTTCCTGCGCACGCAGGGCACGCGCATCGTCGATGCGCAGGGGCGCCCGGTGCTGTTGCGCGGCATGGGCCTGGGTGGCTGGATGTTGCAGGAAGGCTACATGCTGGAAGTGCCGCAGTTCGGCACCCAGCGGGTGATTCGCCAGAACATCGAAAAACTGATCGGGCCTGAAAAGACCGGCGAGTTCTATACCGCCTGGCTGGACAACCACACCACCAAGGCCGATGTGGACGCGATGGCACGGTGGGGCTTCAATTCCATCCGTCTGCCGATGCACTACGGCCTGTACACGCTGCCCGTGGACCAGGAGCCGGTGAAGGGCCAACAGACCTGGCTGGAAGATGGCTTTCGCCGTACCGACGAACTGCTGGCGTGGGCGAAGGCCAACGATGTGTATCTGATCCTGGACCTGCACGCCGCGCCCGGCGGGCAGGGCAACGACAACAACATCTCCGATCGAGATCCGGACCGACCATCGTTGTGGGACGAGCCCGCCAACCAGGAAAAAATGATCGCGTTGTGGCGCCGGCTGGCCGAACGCTACAAGGACGATCCGTACATTGCGGCCTACGACATCATCAACGAGCCGAACTGGGGTTTTGCCGATCACGCCGATCGCAATGGCTGCAAGGAAACGGGCAACGCGCCGCTGCGCGACCTGTTGGTGCGAACCACCGCGGCGATCCGGGAAGTCGACCCGCGCCACATCGTGATCATCGAAGGCAATTGTTGGGGCAACAACTACCAGGGGGTGTTGGAGCAGGGCCTGTGGGACGACAACCTCGTCGTCAGCTTCCACAAGTACTGGGATGCGACCACGCCGCAGACATTGTCGAAGGTGATCGCGCTGCGTGACCGATATCAGGTGCCGGTGTGGCTGGGCGAAAGCGGCGAGAACTCCAACGACTGGTTTGCACGCGCGATCGAGTTGGCAGAGAGCCAAGGCATCGGCTGGTCGTGGTGGCCGTTGAAGAAGATCCGTTACAACAATCCGCTGCAGATCGTGCCCAATGACGGCTACCTGCGCTTGCTTGCGTATTGGGAAGGGAAAGGGCCCAAGCCTTCCGCGGACGACGCCGGGCGCGCGCTCCTGCAGTTCGCCAGTCACGATGTGCGTTATGAAAACAACGTCCAGCATCCGGACGTGATCGATGCGTTGTTCCGCTCACCGCATTCGTTGCAAGCGGCGCCGTTCAAGCAGCACGTCGTGGCGGCGGAGGGGGGCCAGATCGCGGCAGTCGACTTCGACATGGGTCGCAATGGGGTGGCCTATCGTGATCTCACGCCGGCCAACGAGCACGTCACCGACGGTGGCAAGCGGGTGGACTGGAATCCTGCCATGACCTACCGCAACGATGGCGTGGACCTGGCCAAGCGCGCCGATGGCAAGCTGCAGGTGGCCGGGCTGGAGCCGGGCGAGTGGCTGCAGTACACCGTGGAGGTGGCGCAGGCCGGTGAGTATCGATTGACGCTGCGCGGCGCTGGCGCGGGCAAGGCGTGGCTGCAGGTCAACGGTGTGCGCCACGACCAGACATTGTCTTCCAACGGTGGCAGCGCAACGGCCCGCTTGATGGCAGGTCGCAACACGCTGGTGGTGGGCGCGAAATCGGGCCAGTTCGACCTGGATGCCGTGGAGCTGGCGCCCGCGAGGTGACCACCCGTGCGGTAACGAGGTTCGGATAACGGGGTCAGGTTCAGTTCGCGCAGCGACTGAACCTGACCCCGTTATCCGGCTTCGTTATCCGACCAAAAAAACGGGGCCCGATGGGCCCCGTTCTTCTATCCCCGCGCGATGACGCGGTGATCCATCAGTAGCGGTAGTGGTCCGGCTTGTACGGACCTTCCACGGCCACGCCCAGGTAGGCGGCCTGTTCGGCGGAGAGCTTGGTCAGCACCACGCCGATCTTTTCCAGGTGAAGGCGTGCCACTTCCTCGTCCAAATGCTTGGGCAGGCGGTACACGGTCTTCTCGTACACGTCCTTGTTCTGCCACAGATCGATCTGCGCCAGCGTCTGGTTGGCGAACGAGTTGGACATCACGAAGCTGGGGTGGCCGGTGGCGCAACCCAGGTTGACCAGGCGTCCTTCGGCCAGCAGGAAGATCGCATTGCCACCGGGGAACACGTACTTGTCCACCTGCGGCTTGATGTTGATCTTCTGCACGCCCGCGAAACCGGCCAGCGCATCGACCTGGATCTCGTTGTCGAAGTGGCCGATGTTGCACACGATGGCCTGGTCCTTCATCGCCTTCATGTGCTCGATGGTGATGATGTCCTTGTTGCCGGTGGTGGTGACGTAGATGTCGCCACGGCCCAGCGTCGACTCGATCGTGTTGACCTCGAAGCCTTCCATCGCGGCCTGCAGTGCGCAGATCGGATCGATCTCGGTCACCACCACGCGCGCGCCGTAAGCGCGCAGCGAATGCGCCGAACCCTTGCCCACATCGCCATAGCCGCAGACCACGGCGACCTTGCCGGCCAGCATCACGTCCATCGCACGCTTCAGGCCGTCGGCCAGCGACTCGCGGCAGCCGTAGAGGTTGTCGAACTTGCTCTTGGTGACCGAATCGTTGACGTTGATCGAGGGCACCAACAGGCTGCCGGCCTCGGCCAGCTGGTAGAGGCGGTGCACACCGGTGGTGGTTTCTTCGGAGACGCCCTTCCAGTCCTGCACGACGCGGGTCCAATAACCCGGACGCTCGACCGCCAAGCGCTTGAGCAGGTTCTTGATGATCTGCTCTTCGTGCGAGGAAGCCGCTTCGTCCACCCACTTCGAGCCGTTCTCCAGCTCATAACCCTTGTGGATCAGCAGGGTGACATCGCCGCCGTCGTCCACGACCAGCTCCGGGCCCAGCAGCGTGCCGTCGGCGGCGGTGAAGGTCAGCGCGGCCAGCGTGCAGTCCCAGTATTCCTCCAGCGACTCGCCCTTCCAGGCATAGACCGGCGTGCCGGTGACGGCAATCGCCGCGGCGGCCTGGTCCTGGGTCGAGAAGATGTTGCACGAGGCCCAGCGCACGTCGGCGCCAATGTCGTTGAGCGTCTCGATCAGCACCGCAGTCTGGATGGTCATGTGCAGCGAGCCGGTCACGCGCACGCCCTTGAGCGGCTTGGCGGTGGCGTGCTTGCGGCGGATGGACATCAGGCCCGGCATCTCGTGCTCGGCGATGTCGATCTCCTTGCGGCCCCATTCGGCCAGGGAGATGTCGGCGACTTTGTAATCGCCGTCGGTGGAAAAAGTCTTCAATTGGGCATTCATGGCATGGCTCCGGTAACAGCGAATGATCGCGGGTTCCGGGCGCCGTTGTGCGTGGACGGTCGACCGAGCCTGGCCAGCTGATACCTGGTCGCAGCGCCCCTCGGCGGACAGAAGACAATTATATCGTCCATGCCCCGCCGGGTATGAACGCGCTACGCCAAAGCCGGCCCGTCCCCGGCCTGACCGGCGCGACGCGGCGCTTGGCGCGACGCCGTCCGGCGAGCGCCAAGCGCCTGTTTCGCTTGCGATTTCGTTGCAGGAGAAACCACGTTCAGGCGTGCTAACCGTCCAAGTTTTTCGGTTAGGCTGGGCGACCCTGGCGCCCCCACAGACGCCCCACGCAACGCCACGCCGGTGATCGATGAACGAGTACCGCAGCAGTCTGGTTTTCGCCACACCCGATATTCCCCTCCGCGATGACGTGCGCCGCTTGGGCGCCGTGGTCGGCGACATGCTTGCCGAGCAGGTTTCGCCCGAATTCCTCGATGAGATCGAGCGCGTCCGCACCACTGCGATCGCGCGGCGCGAGCGCCAGGCACCACCGTCGTCGCTAAGCGAGCTGATGGAAGGCCGCCTGCCGCGCCAGGCCGAGGCCCTGGTGCGAGCCTTCAGTACGTATTTCCAGGTGGTCAACATTGCCGAACGGGTGCACCGCATCCGTCGCCGGCGCGATTACCAGCGCAGCACGGACACGCCCCAGCCCGAAGGCCTGCACGACACCCTGCGTCGACTCAAGGCGCAGGGCGTGACGGTGGACGAATTGGCGCAATGGTTGCCGCGCATCGACATCGAGCCGGTCTTCACCGCCCATCCGACCGAAGCGGTGCGTCGCGCGCTGCTGGAGAAGGAACAGCTGATGGTGGCGAGCCTGGTCAACGACCTCGATGGGCTGCGCACGCCGGGTGAGCGCGCCACCGATGCGGCGCGCTTCCGCATGGCCTTGACCGCCGCCTGGCAGACCGCCGACTCCTCGCCCGTTCGGCCCACGGTGGAAGATGAGCGCGAGCACGTCGGCTTCTACCTGATCCAGGTGCTCTACCGCATCGTGCCGGCGTTGTACGAAACGCTCGAACATGCGATCGAAGAGACCTACGGTGCCAGCATCGCGTTGCCGCGCTTGCTGCGCTTCGGCACGTGGGTCGGTGGCGACATGGATGGCAACCCCAATGTCGATGCCGCCACCGTGGCCGCGACCTTGGATGCACAGCGACGCGCCGTACTCGACCGCTACCTGAAAGAGCTGTGGGAACTGGCGAGCCTGCTCAGCCAATCGACCACGCTGGTGCCGGTCAGCGAGGCGTTGCAGTCACGACTGGACGACTATCGGCGACTGCTGCCCGATGCGGTCGCCGGTTCGCGGCCGCGCCATGCCGACATGCCTTACCGGCTGTTCAACGATCTGGTGCGTGCGCGCCTGGCGGCGACGCGGGACGATGCCGACGGCGGCTATGGCGGTCCGGAAGAATTCATCGCCGACGTGCAACTGATCCTCGACAGCCTGGAGGCCAATCGCGGCATCCATGCGGGCTGGTTTGCGGTGCGTCGCCTGCTATGGCGGGTGCGCACGTTCGGCTTCCACCTGGCCCGGTTGGACGTGCGCCAGGAATCCAGCATCCATACGCGTGCCGTTGCGGCGGCGCTGGGGAGCGAGGCCTTCAAACAGGGCGATGCGGCCGCTCGCGCCGACCTGCTGGCTTCCTATGCCGGCGGCGAACGGATCCTGCCCACGGGCCTGGACGAGGGCAACGCGCGCCTGGATGCTGTGTTCGCGGCGCTCGCCGATGCACGTCGCCGCCACGGCAGCGATGCGATAGGCAGTTACGTGATCTCGATGGCCCACGACCGCGCCGACGTGCTCACCGTGCTGGCCCTGGCCCGTCGCGGCGGGCTGGTCGACGATGGCGCGGTGCCGCTGGACATCGTGCCGCTGTTCGAGACCGTCGACGATCTGCAGGGCGGCACCGCCACCCTGCGCGATTTGCTGGCCGACCCGGTCTATCGCCACCACTTGCGTGCGCGTGGCGACATGCAGATGGTGATGCTCGGCTATTCGGACAGTGGCAAGGATGGCGGCATCGCCGCCTCTCGTTGGGGCCTGCAGCGCGCCCAGGTGGAACTGCTGGACCTGGCTGCCGAGGCAGGCATCCGCCTGACGTTCTTCCATGGTCGCGGTGGCTCGATCGTGCGCGGTGGCGGCAAGACCACGCGCGCGCTGGATGCGGCGCCTCGCGGCAGCGTCGATGGTCGCTTGCGGGTGACCGAGCAAGGCGAGGTGATCCATCGCAAGTACGGTATCCGCGCGTTGGCACTGCGCTCCCTGGAGCAGATGGCGGGCGCCGTCTTGCAATCGAGCCTGCGCCCGCGCGCCCTCGAGCCGCGCGAGCTGCAGTGGCGGCCGGTGATGGACCAGGTGGCCGAGGCCAGCACGCAGGCCTACCGCGCCTTCGTCGGCGATGCGCAGTTCATGCAGTACTTTCGCCTGGCCACGCCGATCGATGTGATCGAGCGCATGACCCTGGGGTCGCGTCCGTCGCGGCGCCTGGGCCAGGATGCGGCCTTGTCCAACCTGCGCGCGATCCCCTGGGTGTTTGCGTGGAGCCAGGCGCGCGCGGTGATCCCCGGCTGGTACGGCGTGGGCAGTGGCCTGCAGGCGGCCGTCGATGCCGGCCATGAAGAGGCGCTGCGCGAAATGGCCGCCGATTGGCCGTTCTTCCGCACCTTCCTCGACGACATCGCGATGGTGCTGTCCAAGGGCGACCTCAAGATCGCGGAGCTGTTTTCGCAGCTGGCCGGGCCGCTGCACGAGCGCTTTTTCCCGCGCATCAGCCAGGAGTTGGCGCTGACCAAGCATTGGGTGAAGTCGCTGAGCGGGCAGCAGTCGTTGTTGCAGCACGATCCGCGACTGGCGCTGTCGATCCGTCTGCGCAATCCCTACATCGATCCGATCAGCGTGCTGCAGGTGGATCTGCTGCGGCGCTGGCGCCAGACCGAAGGCGAGGACGAGGCGTTGCTGCGGGCGCTGGTGGCCTGCGTCAATGGGGTTTCGCAGGGCGTGCAGAACACCGGCTGAGTTCGCGGGGGCGCACCTATCGCTGGGCGTTGGGGATCGTGGCGCTATCCTGGCCTTCTCCCTTTTGCTGGGCGGTTTTTGATCGCGGCTTGCGAGTTGGGTTTTTTATTGTGGGCGCGGGTTGGTTTGGGCGGTTGGTTTTGGCGGCTTACGGTGCGGGCCCCGTCCTGTCGGGATGGTGGGTCGCGGTTCGAGCGGCCATCCATGGCCGCACTCACCGCACGTGGGCCATCCATGGCCCACTGACCCACCACCCCGACAGGAC
>DASWQJ010000291.1:0-28641 GCA_036403795.1 Stenotrophomonas sp. | reverse complement strand
AGTCGAGCAGGTCGGCGCCTTCGTTGTAGTGGATGCCGATGCTCTGCTCTTGCAGTACCGCGTTGTGGGAGACGAAGTCCACGTGCAGGCACGCGGCCAGCGCGACGGGGCCCAGCGGGCAATGGGGGGCGAAGGCGACGTCGTAGGCTTCGGCCATGGCGGCGATCTTGTAGCACTCGGTGATGCCGCCGGCGTGGGAGAGGTCCGGCTGCAGCATCGACAGGCCACCGGCGGCCAGCACGTTCTTGAATTCGAATCGCGAATACATGCGCTCGCCGGCGGCCAGCGGAATGGGCGTGGAGGCGGCCAGGCGCGGGTAATACTCGGCCAGTTCGGGCAGCACGGGTTCTTCGACGAACAAGGGCTTGAACGGCTCCAGCTCGCGCAACAACACGCGCGCCATCGGCGCGCCGACGCGACCATGGAAATCGATGCCGAAGTCGACGTCGTATCCCAGGGCGGAACGGATCTCGGCCACCTTGGAAATGGCGGCATCGACGGCGCGCGGGCTGTCGATCAGTTTCATTTCCTCGGTGCCGTTGAACTTGAAGGTGTCGTAGCCGTCGGCAAGATGCGTGCGCATCTGCGCAATGATCTCGGAGGGACGATCGCCGCCCACCCAGCGGTAGGTCTTCATGCGGTCGCGCACCAGGCCACCGAGCAACTCGTAGACCGGCTTGCCGAGTGCCTTGCCCTTGATGTCCCACAGCGCCTGGTCGATGCCGGCGATGGCGCTCATCAGGATGGCACCGCCGCGGTAGAAGCCGGCGCGGTACATCGTTTGCCACAGATCATTGATGCGCGAGGGATCCTTGCCGACCAGATAATCGGACAGCTCGTGCACGGCCGCCTCGACGCTGCGGGAGCGGCCTTCGATGACCGGTTCGCCCCAGCCGGTGATGCCTTCATCGGTTTCGATCTTGAGGAACAGCCAGCGCGGTGCGGCGTGGTAAGTGCTAAGGCGGGTGATCTTCATCCCTGGATTTCCTGGAAAGCACGCACGAACTGGCGTGCCTGGGTCTGGGTGGTGGCGAGGGGTTGGCCGGGGCGATAGAGCTCGCCGCCAATGCCGGCGCCGGCGGCGCCTTGGGAGAGGAATCCGGCGAGAGTGTCCGGACTGACGCCGCCGACGACGTACACCGGCACGTGCGGCGGCAACACCGAACGCAGTGCACGGACATGCCCGGCGCCATACGTGGCGGCGGGGAAGAGCTTGAGAATTCCGGCGCCGGCATCGATCGCGTCGAATGCCTCGCTGGCGGTGGCGAAACCGGCCACCACCAGCAGCCCGCGGTCAACGGCGTGAGCGATCAACGAGGGCCGCGTATTGGGGGTCACGATGAAACGTGCGCCGATGTCGGCCAACGTGTCCACGTCTTCGTTGCGCAGCACGGTGCCGGCACCGATCCACGCACGGTCGCCGTAATGCTGCTGCGCCAGCGCGATGCTCTGGGCCCAATCGGGCGAGTTGAGCGGGATTTCGATGGCGTCGAAGCCGGCCTCGACGAGCGCGCCAACGTGTTCGACCGTGTGTTCCGGCGTGATGCCGCGCAGGATCGCGATCAACGGCAATTTGAACGGGCCGTGTTGCGGCAGGGATGCGGGCGTCATGGCGTACTCGCTGGCTGTCATTCGTGATAAAGCTGGGAGCGTCCGCCATCGACGAGGATGTCGGTGGCGTTGATGAAGCGCGCTTCGTCGCTGGCCAGGAACAGGGCCGTGTAGGCGACCTCGTCCGGCGTACCGATGCGCTTGGGCGGCAGCAAGTCGGCCTGTTCGCGGCGCTTGGCTTCCGGATCGGGGCTGCTGGCGAACCAGGCTTCGATCCGCGGCACCAGGATCAGCCCGGGCGACACCGAGTTCACGCGAATGCCTTGCGCGGCGTACTCAATGCCCAAGGCGCGCGTCAACCCGATCAGTCCGTGCTTGGCCACTGGATAAGGAAAGGCGTGCGGGATGATCTTGTGGCCGTGTACCGAGGCGATATTGATGATGCTGCCGGCCTGTTGGGCGACCATGGCCGGCAACACGGCTTTGCACACATTCCATGCGCCCTTGAGGTTGAGGTCCAGGCAGCGCAGCCACTCGGCGTCTTCGAGTTGCAATGGATCGGAAAACACGTCGGCGCCGGCATTGTTGACCAGCCCGTCGATGCGCCCGCCGCTGCGCTCGCGTACCGCTGCCACGGCGGCCTCGATGGCGGGCACGTCGGTGATGTCCACGCGGTGGTAGTGCACGCGTGTGTCGGGATGGGTCGGTGCGTTGCGATCGAAACCGGCGACTTGGGCGCCGTGCTCGGCGAACAGGCGCGCGGTGGCTTCACCAATCCCGCTGGCGGCACCGGTGACGATGACATGCTTGCCTTGAAGGCGGCCGGCGCTCATGGCCGGTTCTCCGGCGCGCACGGCTGACGGCCGCTGAACGGCCCGTGGTGACTCCCCATCTGGTTCCTCCTCCAATGGCTGGCGTCGGCGCGTTGCCACTCCGCCGTGGGGCGGGGGTGGGGCACGCCTGTCGTGGCCGCCGATCGGGAGGTGGGGGTCTCCACGCTCGGCGATCGATAGCCTCGCGTGTGCGAGATATGTGCGGCAAATGAATTTTTCGTCATATCCTATTCCCCTGGCGAATACGCACCATCCTAATCAAGAGTCCCCCATGGCATCCCCCAGCACCCCTTGGTTCAACGCTTCTCGCCTCAAGACCCGCCAGTTGCTGTTGCTGCTGCACCTGTACGAGCAACGCTCGGTGCTGCGGGCCGCCGAGGCGGCGAGCATGACCCAGCCGGCCGCCTCCAAGCTGCTGGCCGAAATGGAGGACCTGTTGGGGGTGAAACTGTTCGAGCGCCACGCCCGCGGTGTCGAGCCGACCTGGTATGGCCAGGTGCTGGTACGACGCGCGCGGGCGGCGATGTCGGAGATCGGCCGTGCGCAGGAAGAAATCGCGGCACTGAAGAGTGGCCGCATGGGCCAGGCGTCCATCGGCACCGTCGTCAACCCCGGCACCACCCTGGTGCCGCAGGCGATTGCCGAGGTCAAACGCGAGTATCCGGACATCCTGGTGCGGGTGGAAATGGACTACAGCCGGCACCTGGTGGGCAAGTTGCTGGATGGCCAGCTGGATATCGTGATCGGCCGCATCATGGGTCCGGAGGGCGCCGGCGAACTGGATTTCGAGCCGTTGGCCGATGAGCCCCATTCGGTGGTCGCGCGAGCCGGCCATCCCTTGTCCACGCGCCCGGCGCTGCAGCACGCCGACCTGGTTCGCTACGGCTGGGTATTGCCGCCGGCCGACAGCGTGTTGCGCGCACGCCTGGATGCGATGTTCCTCGAACACGGCGTGCATACGCCGACCAACATCATCGAGACCGCCTCGCTGCCGGTGACCACCAACTTGCTGCGGGGCAGCGACTTGCTGACCGCGCTACCGCCCGACTCGGTGGCACCGCTGATCCAGGCCAAGTTGCTGACCGTATTGCCGATCGAGCTGGGGGTGCGGATGGAATCGTTCGGCATCATCCTGCGCCGCGACTATGTCCTTCCGCCGGGCGCCGAACGCATCCTGCATGCGTTGCGCAGTACGGCGCGGCGCATGTATCCGCAATTGCAGGGCAAGGGCTGAGGCGATTGCCTCGCCCGCTGAGCTGAAGCTCGCTGCGATCACCGGCGCCCCTCGACGAGCGTCGCGGACTGCCGCGTCCGCGGGGTCGACGCAGACGCGCGGGCATCATTCGGCCGGGTATCGCATTTGTGCATCGCAGCATGCCGTTCCGTAATACCAGAACGTCAATATTTCATTGGTGTGGCATGGGGGGCTTGCCTATCCTCCGCTCGACTGATGGCGGAGTGTGAACTGCGTCCAGGGATCGAAGGCCCGCGATGCGGGCATCAGTCCAACACCAAAAAATCGAGGGCAGGGCGGCCACGTCGGCACGACCACTGCCCATAAGTAAAAGTACATGCGTCCTGGGAGGGAGCACCATGTCAGTGCAACATCGCCATGTTCCGGCAACCCGTAACTTCCGCCGTTCCGTCATGGCCATGAGCGTGGCTGCGCTGCTGAGCACGCAGGCCTATGCGCAGGATGCCCAACCGGGCAACCCGGCCGAGCAGAACGCCACCGACCTGGACACGGTGCAGGTCACCGGTACCCGCAGTTCGGTCACCAAGGCGCAGCTGGTCAAGCAGAACGCCGAGCAGATCGTCGACTCGATCGTGGCCGAGGACATCGGCAAGCTCCCGGACAACAACGTCGCCGAAGCCCTGCAGCGCATCTCGGGCATCCAGATCCAGCGCGCCTTCGGCGAAGGCAGCACCATCGCGATCCGCGGCCTGACCCAGGTCCGCACCGAGCTCAATGGTCGCGACATCTTCACCGCCAACGACGGCCGTGGCCTGAGTTTCGAAGACGTGTCGGCCGAGTTGCTGGCCGGCATCAACGTGTACAAGAATCCGTCGGCCGACATGATCGAAGGTGGCCTGGGCGGCACCGTCGACCTGCGCACGCGTCTGCCGTTCGACTACGACGGCATGAAGGTCGCGGGCAGCGTGCAATACAACTATTACGACCTGGCCGACAAGGGCGAGACGGCCTTCTCGGGCTTGTTCTCGAACCGTTGGCAGACCGGCATCGGCGACATCGGCCTGTTGGTGAACCTGTCCCAGCAGGACGGCTCCTTCCGCCAGGACACGATCTCGATCGAGCCGTGGTGGGTGCAGACCGACATGCCGGGCCACGAGGGCCAGGAAGTGTTCGTTCCGCGCGGCGCCGGCATCAACACCACCGAGGGCGATCGCAAGCGCAAGACCGGTTCGGTCGCACTGCAGTGGCGTCCGAACGACGACATCGACGTCTACGCGCAGGTATTGCGTTCGGACTACGACTTCCAGTGGCACGACTATTCGTTCTTTGTGTACGGAAACGGCAACCCGATGGTTGGCGACCGCGACATCGTGGTCAACGACCGGGGCGAGTTTGTTAGCGGTACCTTCCGCGATACGCCGGCCGATTCCAACACCAGTTTGACCCAGCGCCACTCGGTGACCACCGACTATTCGGCCGGTGCCACCTGGCGCGTCAATGACCGCCTGACCCTGAGCACCGACTTCCAGTACGTCGATGCGACCACCAAGGGCACGCGCTACATCCTGGCCACCGGCATGAACAACGTGCCGTACTACACGATGGACCTGTCCGGCGACCTGCCGCAGCTCACCGTGACCGACGCGGCCGGCAACCAGGGCTACCTGTCCGACCCGAGCAACTACGTGGGCTGGAAGTGGCACCTGGACAACAAGGACGACAACAAGGGCACTGAGTTCGCCTGGCGTTCGGACATGGAGCTGGCCTTCGACGACTCCTTCGTGCGCAGCTTCAAGGCTGGCGTGCGCTATACCGACCGCGACGCGGAGAACAAGGGCAACGTGTGGCGTTTCATGTGCCTCAACGATTGCACCGGCGTGCCGTTCGCCGACTACCCGAGCATCGGCCTGGTGCAGAACCCGATCACGGACTTCTTCCGTGGCGACAGCTACGTGTTCGGACCGACCTACACCGCAGCCGACTCGGCGGTGGAAAACTACGCCGACACCCTGGCGACGCTGGGCGGTACGCCGATCGTGTTCGGGCCGACCAACATCAACACCCAGAACGAGAAGACCTACACCGCCTACGGCCTGTTGCGTTTTGGCGTGGACGATGCGGGCATTCCGTTCGACGGCAACATCGGCATGCGCGTGGTGCGCACCGAGGTGACTTCGGACGGCGTGCGCAGCGGCACCATTAGCGAGGGAGGCGGCCTGATCCCGATCAGCGTGCAGCAGAGCTACACCGATGTGCTGCCGAGCCTCAACCTGCGCTGGTTCCTCAAGGACAACCTGCAGTGGCGCTTCGCGGCCTCGCGCGGCATCTCGCGCCCGGGCTTCGACAAGCTCAACCCGAACCTGTCGTTCAGCGCCAACCCCACCGGCGGCGACGTCTACGCCACGGCCGGTAACCCGAACCTGGGCCCGATGACGGCCGACCAGTTCGACACCGCGCTGGAGTGGTACTTCGGCAAGGGCTCGATGGTGTACGGCACTGTCTTCTACAAGAAGGTGAAGGGTTTCATCGCCAATGCGGTGACCCATGAGCAGTTCAGTGATCCGAGCGCCCCGGGTGGCGTGCAGAATCTCTATGTGACGCGTCCGGTCAACGGCGACGAGGGCACGATCAAGGGCGTGGAAGTGGGTTACACCCAGTTCTTCGACTTCCTGCCGGGTTGGCTGAGCGGCTTCGGCCTGCAGACCAACTACACCTACGTCAACTCCGAAGCGCCGAGCCCGAGCGCCATGGACAATGAAGGCAATGCGCTGATCGTGCCGCTGGAAGGTCTGTCGAAGAACAGCTACAACCTGATCCTGAGCTACGAGATGTCGAAGTTCCAGGCGCGCGTGGCCTACAACTGGCGCAGCGACTGGCTGGTCACCACGGCCGGCAACGGCACGGGAACCCTGCCGGTCTACAACAAGGGTTTTGGCCAGCTTGATGCCTCGGTCCGCTACAACATCAACGACAACTGGTCGGTGTCGGTCGATGGCGTGAACCTGCTTGATACCCGCCAGGAAAGCTACACCGGCTTCGACACGCGTTACCGCGATTTCGTGATCAACGATCGTCGCTTTGGCCTGACGCTGCGCGCCAGCTACTGAAGAACGTGCCGTAGGAAGTGCGTCTCCGGTCCGGTGTGCCTCGTGCCACCGGACCGGTGTTTTACCCCCGGCCGCCTGACCTGCCGGAACCGAATGGAGCCTGACGACCGATGGGCAAGTTGACGCCCCGTGCCTGCCAGACTGCCATCGACGCGTGCCGCGGCTTCGCGTGGGTGTGTACCTTGCTGTTGTGCGCCGTGCCCGCCTGGGCCAGCGATGCCGTGGCTTACCAGTGGCGCAACGTCGCCATCGGCGGTGGCGGCTTCGTCAGCGGCGTGCTGTTTCATCCGGCCGAACGCGGCCTGGCCTACGCGCGCACCGACGTGGGTGGCGCTTATCGATGGGATGCCCGCCAATCGCGCTGGATCGCGCTGACCGACTGGATCGGCGCCGAAGACGAAAATCTCATGGGCATCGATGGCATGGCCATCGACCCGCAAGACCCGGACGCGCTGTATCTGGCCGCCGGTACCTATATGCACGAACGCGCAGGCAATGCGGCGATCCTTCGCTCGCATGATCGCGGCCGGACTTTCTTGCGTACCGACCTGCCTTTCAAGCTCGGTGGCAATGAGCTCGGGCGCGGCAACGGCGAACGCCTGGCGGTCGATCCGCGGGATGGCCGCATCCTGTTCCTGGGCTCGCGCGACTCGGGGCTTTGGCGCAGCGAGGATCGCGGCGCCACCTGGCGTCCGGTGACGGGCTTTCCCGATGCCGCCACCTCGCCCGGGGCCTCGGCGCGCAACCATGTGGGCCGCGAGCAAAAGATCGGCATCGTGTTTGTCGAGTTCGAGCCTGGCAGTGCAAGCACCGGCGGGCCTTCGCAGCGCGTGTACGCCGGCGTGTCCACGAACGGCACCAGCGTGTTCGTATCCGATGACGGCGGCCACCAGTGGCACGCGTTACCCGGGCAGCCGACCGGGCTGCGTCCGAGCCACATGGCGCGCGGCGGCGACGGGAGTTGGTACCTGAGCTATGGCGATCAACCGGGCCCTGACCTGATGGCCGATGGCGCGCTGTGGAAATACGAGCCACGCAATGGACGCTGGAGCGACATTTCACCGGTGCGGCAACCGACGTCCGGTCCAGGCTTTGGGTGGGGCGCGGTGGCGGTGGATCCGCGCGATCCCGATGTCTTGCTCGCAAGCACGTTCCGCCGCTATGAGCCGCATGACGATATTTTCCGTAGTACCGACGGCGGACGCACCTGGCGGCCGTTGTTCGAGCGCTCGCAGTTCGATCACGGCAATGCGCCGTGGACCGTGCAGGCCAAGCCGCACTGGATGGCGTCGCTGGCCATCGATCCCTTCGATTCGGATCACGCGCTGTTCGTCACCGGTTATGGCATCTGGGCCTCGCGCAACCTTCGCCGTTTCGACGACGGTCGTTCCGCGGTGCAGTGGTGGTTCCAGGACGAGGGCCTGGAGGAGACCGTGCCGTTGGACCTGCTCAGCCCCATGGCCGGTGCGCCGCTGCTCAGTGCCCTGGGCGACATCGACGGCTTCCGCCACGACGACCTCGACAGCGCACAGATGCAGTTCGACGGTCCGCGCCTGACCAATGGGGAAAGCATCGATGCCGCTGGCCAGCAGTCGGCGATCGTGGTGCGCAGCGGTACCGTGCGAAATCGTCGCAACAACGAGATTCGCGCACAGTTTTCCCGCGATGGTGGTGCGCATTGGCAGGCCTTTGCCAGCGAGCCGCCGAACGGCGAGGGCGCCGGCCACCTGGCCATCAATGCCGACGGTACGCGGGTGGTGTGGACTCCGGCGGGCGGTAGTGCGTGGACGACCGCCGATTTTGGCGCGCATTGGCAAGCGGTGACGGGGGTGCCGGACAGCATCCTGATCGAGGCCGACCGGGTCGATCCACAGCGTTGGTACGGCGTCGATGGCGCCACCGGTCGGTTCTATACCAGCGAGAACGGGGGTATTGATTTCCACGACACCGGGCTGGAAGTCGGTTTGCCCTCGCGCGTGGAGCGCACGCGTCCGCAGCTCCGCCCCGACCCCTGGCGCGCCGCCGTGGTCTACCTGGCCAGCGCCGAGCACGGGGTGATGCGCTGGCAAGACGGCAAGCTGGGCGTGCTTGCGCGCATGGAGGAGGCGCGCTCGCTGGGCCTGGGTGCGCCGCTGCGGGCCGGCGCACCGCCCACGCTGTACCTGGCCGGTCGTATCGACGGGGTAAGCGGACTGTTCCGGTCCGCCGACGAGGGCGCACACTGGCAGCGCATCGATGACGATGCACATCGTTTTGGCCGCCCCTATGCCGTCACCGGCGACCCTCGCATTCCCGGGCGCGTGTATTTCGCCACGGGCGGGCGCGGCATCGTCTATGGAGATCCGCGATGAGTTTGGCTTTACTTCGTTTTGCATTGGCCAGCGTGCTGTTGGCTTCGGTTGCGGCGATGCCGTCGGCACTGGCGGCGCCGCGGTTGCCGTTGCTGTTTGGCGAAGGCGCCGTGCTGCAGCGCGACCAGCCGATCCCGGTGTGGGGCTGGTCGACCCCGGGCGCGAAGATCCTGGTGAGTCTGGACGGGTCGCGGGCCGAAGCGGAAGCCGACGCCAAGGGACAGTGGCAGGTGTTGCTGCCCACGCATGCGGCGGGCGGACCTTATGCGTTGCAGGTCAGCGGCGACGGCGCCACATTGCAGGTGAAAGACGTCCTGGTGGGCGACGTGTGGCTGGCCAGTGGCCAGTCGAACATGGAGTTTCCGTTGGCGAAGGCCGACGATGGCGCCAAGGCCGCCGCGTCGGCCAATGATGCGCAGATCCGTCATTTCAAGGTACCCAAGTCGTGGTCGGCGCAGCCCGAGCAGGAGTTGGCAGGCGGCAAGTGGCAATCGGCCAATCCGCAGAACGCGCCCGAGTTCTCGGCCGTGGCGTATTACTTTGCGCAAGCGTTGCGACGCAGCGCCGGGGTGCCGATCGGCATCATCGACAGCACTTGGGGCGGCAGCGCCATCGAGGCGTGGATGGACGCAGCCTCGCAGGGCGTGGATGCCGCTGCATTGGCGCAACAGGGCGAAGCGATCAAGCGTCGCGACGAGGCGGCCTTGGTCGCCACGCGAGAGAAACTGCGGCGCTACGTGCTTCCCGAAGGGCAAAGCAGCGATGCCTGGCGGAACGCCGAATATGACGACAGCGGTTGGGACCGCATCCCCGTGCCCGGCGCGTGGGAAAGTGGTGGTTATGCCGGCATGGACGGCATCGGCTGGTATCGCACCAGCTTCACCTTGAGCGCCGAGGAAGCCAGGCGCGACTTGACCCTGGGCGTTGCGCGTATCGACGACACCGACACCACGTGGGTCAATGGGCAGCGGGTGGGGCATACCGAAAACAGTTACGACGCATTGCGCGCCTACACGGTGCCGGCCGCGGCGTTGCACGCGGGCCGCAATGTGGTTGCCATCCAGGCGGTGGACACCGGTGGTGGCGGCGGGATACACGGCGAAGCGGCGGAGTTGTACGTGGCGCCGGCCGGCGCTGCTCGCCGGCCCTTGGACGGCGCCTGGAAGTTCCGTCCCGAACGGGGAACGGTCTCTGCGATCGACGACAAGAACCTGCAACCGACACTGCTGTACAACGTGATGATTCATCCGTTGCAACGCTACCCGGTGCGCGGCGTGATCTGGTACCAGGGCGAGACGAACGCAAAGTTGGCGCACAACGCGGCGCTGAGCTATCGCGAGCAGTTCGCCACGATGATCCAGTCCTGGCGTGCCGACCGCCATCAGGCGCAGCTGCCATTCCTCTGGGTGCAGCTGGCGAACTTCGACGACCATTCGGACCAGGGCGATGTGAGTCCTTGGTCGCTGTTGCGTGAGTCGCAGTCAAAAACGCTGTCGCTGCCGGCCACCGGTCAGGCCGTGATCATCGACATCGGAAACCGCGACGACATTCACCCGACCAACAAGCGCGAGGTGGGCCACCGGCTGGCGTTGGCTGCCCGTCATGTCGCTTACGGCGAAAACCTGGTCTACAGCGGCCCGACGTTGGCCGACGCGCGCTTCGCGCAGGGTGTCGCGACGCTGCGTTTCGACCTGCAGGGCAGCGCTTTGGCCGCCCGCGGCGAAGGCGCGTTGACAGGTTTCTCGCTCGCCGGCACCGACCGGATTTTCCACCCGGCGACGGCCCGTATCGACGGCGATCGCGTCGTGGTGCGCAGTAGCGCGGTGCCGCATCCGGTCGCCGTGCGCTATGCCTGGCACGGCAACCCCGACGCCAACCTCGTCAACCGCGAGCAGCTGCCTGCCTCGCCGTTCCGAACAGACAACTGGTAATACGGAGATGTCCCGCATGAAGCAGCAGAACAACACTTCCCTGTCCACGATGCAGCGCTTGGCATTGCCGACGCTGCTGCTGGCCGCGTTGGCCGGCTGCCAGCGCGCAGCGGAAGTCCAGCTGCCGGCCACGGCGGATGCGCGGCCTCCCGGCGCGACCCAGCAGCCCGCCAAGGAAGCACCGATCCCGCAGCTGCTCAGCAAGGATGGCAAGCACTCGCTGATGGTCGATGGAAAGCCGTTCCTGGTGCTCGGCGCGCAGGTCAACAATTCGAGCAACTACGAAGGCGTGTTGGACCAGGTCTGGCCAGCCATCGCCGACATCGGCCCCAACACGGTGCAGGTCCCCATTGCGTGGGAACAGATCGAGCCGGAGGAGGGCAAGTTCGACTTCTCGTTCGTCGATACGCTGCTGGCGCAGGCACGCGAACATGACGTGCGCCTGGTGCTGCTGTGGTTCGGCACCTGGAAGAACAACGGCCCGGCCTACACCCCGCACTGGGTCAAGACGGACAACCAGCGCTTCCCGCGCGTGGTCACCAGCGACGGGCGCAGCATCGGCTCGTTGTCGCCGCTGGGCCAGCAAACGCTGGAAGCGGACCGCAAGGCGTTCGTGGCCTTCATGAAGCACCTCAAGCAAGTCGATCCGCAGCGGACCGTGATCATGGTGCAGCCGGAAAACGAGCCGGGGACCTACGGCAGCGTCCGCGACTTCTCGCCGATGGCACAGGAGGCTTTCAATGGTCCGGTGCCGGACGAACTGCTGAAGAAGGTCGGAAAGCCGGCCGGTAGCTGGTCACAGGTATTCGGCGTGGATGCGGACGAGTTCTTCCACGCGTGGCACATCGCGCGCTTCATCGATCAAGTGGCCGAGGCAGGCAAGGCCGAGTATGCGTTGCCGATGTACGTCAACGCGGCGCTGCGCGGTCCTTTCAATCCGGGCCAGCCGGGCAAGTACGCCAGCGGCGGCCCGACCGACAACGTGCTGGACATCTGGAAGGCGGGGGCACCGCACATCGATCTGCTCGCACCGGACATCTATATGCCCGAGTACCTGATGTACACCACCGTGCTCGATCGCTATGCACGGGCGGACAACGCGCTGTTCGTCGCCGAGACGGGCAATCGCCCGGAATACGCGCGCTACCTGTTTCCCGCGCTGGGGCATGACGGCATCGGCTGGTCGACCTTCGGTATCGATTACACGCGCTACACCAACTTCCCCTTGGGCGCCAAGAACGTCGACAAGGAAACACTGGCTCCCTTCGCGCTCGGCTATCGGTTGGTCAAGCTGGGCCTGCCCGCGTTTGCGCAGGCCTCGGCCGAGGGCAGGTTGCATGGCGTGGCAGAACAGCCGGGCCAGCCCGTACAGGAGATCGCGCTCAACGATCGCTGGGCGGCCACCATCACCTACGGCGTGCCGCAATTCTGGTTCCAGGGCGAGCCGCCGGGCAATCCCGAGCCGGTGGGCGCGGCGTTGATCGCCGAGCTGGGCCCCGATGAGTTCCTCATTACCGGCTACCACGCGCGCGTGACCTTGCATCCGACCGGTGCGGCCACCGCCAACATGGTCTACGACCGCGTGGAGCAGGGGCACTTCGATGCGGAAGGGAATTGGCAGTTCCAGCGCAACTGGAACGGCGACCAGACCGACTACGGGCTCAACTTCTCCAGCGCCGACACGCTGCTGAAAGTGAAATTGGCTACCTGGCAATGACATCCGCAGCGTCCGGCATCGGGTCGGCGCGCTGCTTACGCTACATCGATAGGGAGTGAACATGCAGAACGGCAATTATTCGGTGCGCAAGCGCGCAATCCACGCACGGCGACCGCTGGTGCAGGGCCTGGCGATCTCGCTGGCATGGCTGGCGATGACCGGCTCGGCCGGCGCGCAGCAAGTCGATCGCAACGCCGAAGGCGTGATCGTGCGGCCGGCGCAGGCCGGTGCCGCACCGGTACGGCTGCAGGTGGTGGATGACAGCATCATCCGCGTCAGCGCCGATCCAGATGGGGATTTCAAGCGTTCGGCCAGCCTGATGCGCGCCGAGACCGGCAAGCCGGTACCGGCTTTCCAGGTCGCCGAGCAGGGCGACGAAGTGCAACTCAAGACCGCCAAGCTCACCGCGCACGTTTCCACCGTAGATGGCCATGTCAGCTTTACCGACGCCGCCGGCAAGGCCTTGCTGACCGAAGTGGCCGGCGGTCGCACGTTCACCCCGATCAAGGTCGATGGCGCCGACGGCCTGCTGAGCGCACGCCAGCGATTTGCGTCCCCCGACGATGAAGCGATCTACGGATTCGGCCAGCACCAGCAGGGTTGGATGAACCAGAAGGGCCGCAACGTCGAACTGCTGCAAAGCAATATCGACATGGCGGTGCCCTTCCTGGTGTCCAGCCGCAACTACGGCATCCTGTGGGACAACGATTCGATCACCCGCATGGGCGATCCGCGCGGCCTCAAGCCGGTGGGCGACTCGCTCAAGCTCTACGACGCCAAGGGCAAGCCCGGCGCGTTGACCGCACGCTACTCGCTCAACGGCAAGGTCGTAGTCGAGCGCCGCGAGAACGAGGTCAACTACCAGTTCATCAAGGACCAGGCCAAGTTCCCGGCCAAGGCCAAGCCGGGCAAGGAAGGGCGGGCACAAGTGAGCTGGGAAGGCGATATCGAAGCCAAGACCGGCGGCGAGCACACCTTCTCGCTGTACAACAGTGAGTACGCCAAGCTTTGGGTGGACGGCAAGCTGATCGTCGATCGCTGGCGCCAGAACTGGAATCCGTGGCACCACGAGTTCGCGTTGCCGCTGGAGCCGGGCAAGCGCCACCACGTCAAGATCGAGTGGGACCTGATCGACCCCAGCTACATCGCGCTGCTGCACCGCGACCCGCTGCCGGCCACCGAGGCACGGGATCTGTCGCTGTGGTCCGAGGCGGGCCACATGGTCGACTATTATTTCGTGGCCGGCGCCAATGCCGACCAGGTGATCGCCGGGTACCGCGAGCTCACCGGCAAGGCCGTGCTGCTGCCCAAGTGGGCTTACGGCTTCTGGCAGAGTCGCGAGCGCTACAAGAACCAGCAAGAGATGGAAGACGTGGTGGACGAGTATCGTCGCCGCGAGTTGCCGCTCGATAATATCGTGCTCGACTGGTCGTACTGGCCGGTGGATGCCTGGGGCTCGCACGATTTCGACAAGAAGTTCTGGCCGGACCCGGATGCGATGGTCAAGTATTTCCACGACCACAACACCCAGTTGATGATCTCCATCTGGCCGAAGTTCTATCCCAACACGGCCAACTACAAGGAGCTGGCCGCCAAGGGCTACATGTTCACCAAGAACGTGGAAGCCGGGGAGCTGGACTGGATCGGCAACGGCTATCTGAACGCGTTCTATGATCCGTTCGCGCCCGAGGCGCAGAAGATCTACTGGCGCCAGATCGACGAGAAGCTCAACAGCAAGGGCATCGATGCCTGGTGGATGGATGCCGACGAGCCGGACATTCATTCCAACCTGGACGTGGGCACCCGCAAGGAACGCCTGACGCCCAATGCGCTGGGCAGTTCGACCGAATACTTCAACGCCTATCCGCTGCCGCACACCCACGGTGTGTACGAAGGCGATCGCGCCGCAGACGACAAGCGCGTGTTCATCCTGTCGCGCAAGGGCTACGCCGGCACACAGCGCAATGCGGTGGCGGTGTGGAGCGGCGACATCGTCTCGCGTTGGGACGATATGAAGGACCAGATCAGCGCCGGCGTGAATGTGTCGATGTCGGGCCTGCCGAACTGGACCTTCGACATCGGCGGATTCTCGGTGGAAAAGCGCTACGAGAATCAGGACCCGGCGCATCTGCAGGAGTGGCGTGAGCTCAATACGCGCTGGTTCCAGTTTGGTGCGTTCGTGCCGTTGTTCCGCTCGCATGGCCAGTTCCCGTTCCGCGAGATCTGGAACATTGCGCCGGAAGGCACGCCGTTCTACAGCAGCCTGGCCTACTACGACCGACTGCGTTACACGCTGCTGCCTTACATCTACACGCTCGCCGGGGACACCTATCATCGCGACGGCGTCATGATGCGCGGCCTGGCGATGGACTTCCCGAACGACCCGAAGGTCGCCGACATCAACGATCAGTACCTGTTCGGACCGGCATTCCTGGTGGCTCCGGTGACCGAGTTCGGTGCGACCTCGCGCCAGGTCTACCTGCCTGCGGGAACCACTTGGATCGACTTCAACAGCGGCACGCGCCACGAGGGGGGGCAGACCATCGAGGCCGCCGCGCCCATCGAGCGCATGCCGTTGTTCGTGCGTGCAGGCTCGATCGTGCCGACCGGCCCGGTGCAGCAGTACGTCGATGAAAAGGCCGATGCACCGCTGACCGTGGTGGTCTACACCGGCGCCGATGGTGCGTTCTCGCTGTATGAGGACGACGGCAAGGGCTATGGCTACGAGAAGGGCGAGTTCAGCCGCGTTCCGATGCAGTGGGACCAGGCCAAGGGTGAGTTGCGTCTTGGCGCACGCGAAGGCCAGTGGCCGGGCATGCAGGCCAAGCGGACGATCAAGGTGCGCTTCGTAGATGGCCCGCGCGACGATGCCGGCACGTTGGAGCCCAAGGCCGACAAGCAGGTGCAGTACACCGGCAAGCCGGTTGTCGTGAAACGCAAGTAAGCGGAGCGCAAGCATGGCCTTGGAACTGAGTCGTCGCGAACTGTGCAAGGCCGTGGGTCTGGGGGCTGCCGCCATGGCAGCAGCCCCTGGCGCACTGGCGGCGCGCCGCCACATCCCGGTCGTGCCGCCGCCAGTGGCGTCGCCGGGCGAACTGGTGCTGTGGTATGCCCGCCCGGCCACCGAATGGGTGGAAGCATTGCCGGTCGGCAATGGCCGCCTCGGGGCGATGGTGTGGGGCGGGCAGGGCCATGAGCGCGTGCAGCTCAACGAGGACACGCTGTATGCCGGCGGTCCCTACGACGCCACCAACCCGAAGGCATTGACGACCTTGCCAATGGTGCGCGAGCTGGTGTTTGCCGGTCGCTATGCCGAAGCCGAGACCTTGGCCAACGAGGGCATGCTGTCGCGCCCGCTCAAGCAGATGCCGTACCAGCCCTTGGCGGATTTGCTGCTCGACTTCGACCGTACCGATGGCGCTGTCGACTACCGACGCGAGCTGGATCTGGATACGGCCACCGCGACCACGCGTTTCCGTTCCGAAGGCCGCGAGCATCTTCGCGAGGTATTTGTCTCGCCCGATGCGCAGTGCTTCGTGGTGCGTTTGAGCACGAGCAAGCCCGGCGGGGTTTCGCTGCGCGTCGGCGTGGACAGCCCGCAGCACGGCGAGGTGAGCAATGATGGCGAAAGCCTGTTGTTCGCCGGTCGCAACCAGGCCCGCGAGGGCATCGAAGGCAAGCTGGCTTTCGCCCTGCGCGTGCTGCCAATCGCAAAAGGCGGCAAGGTATCGATCCTGCGCGATCGCATTCGTGTAGAGGGTGCGGATGAGCTGGTGCTGCTGCTCACTGCGGCTACCAGTTACAAACGCTTCGATGATGTCAGTGGTGATCCGCTGGCGATCACCGCCGTGCAACTCGCCGCGGCCAGAAAAATTCCGTATGCACAGCTGCGAGCCGATCACTTGCGCGCGCACCAGGCGTTGTTCCGCCGCGTGGCCATCGACCTGGGACGCAGTGAAGCGATGCAGCGCCCGACCGACGCGCGCGTGCGTGGCTTTGCTGCCGGTGGCGATCCACAGCTGTCGGCGCTGTACCACCAGTACGGTCGCTACCTGCTGATCTGCAGTTCACGCGCCGGTAGCCAGCCGGCGAACCTGCAGGGTATCTGGAACGAGTTGATGTCGCCGCCGTGGGAAGGCAAGTACACCATCAACATCAACACCGAGATGAACTACTGGCCTTCGGAGGCCAACGCGCTGCACGAATGCGTGGAGCCGCTGGAACGGATGTTGTTCGAGCTTTCCGAGACCGGCGCGCATACCGCCAGGGCGATGTACGACGCGCCGGGCTGGGTGGTGCACAACAACACCGATGTATGGCGCTCGGCTGGCCCGATCGATGGGGCGAAGTGGAGCCTGTGGCCAATGGGTGGCGCGTGGCTACTGCAGCAGTTGTGGGATCGCTGGGACTACGGTCGTGATCGCGCTTACCTGCGCAAGATCTACCCCTTGTTCAAGGGCGCGGCGGAGTTCTTTGTTGCCACGTTGCTGCGCGACCCCAATACCGGCGCGATGGTAACCAATCCCTCCATATCGCCGGAAAACGAGCATCCGTTTGGCGCGGCGCTATGCGCGGGGCCGAGCATGGACGCGCAGATTCTGCGGGACCTGTTCGCGCAGTGCATCGCGATGGGCAAGGTGCTGGACATGGATGCGGAATTCGGCGAAACACTTGGCGCATTGCGCGCGCAATTGCCGCCCAATCGCATCGGCAAGGCCGGGCAACTGCAGGAGTGGCAGCAGGATTGGGACATGCAAGCGCCGGAGATCCATCATCGGCACGTGTCGCACTTGTACGCGCTGCACCCGTCGAGCCAGATCAATCTTCGCGATACCCCACAGCTGGCCGCAGCGGCGCAGCGTTCGCTGGAGATTCGCGGCGACAACGCTACTGGCTGGGGCCTGGGCTGGCGCATGAACCTGTGGGCGCGCCTGCGCGACGGCGACCACGCGCACCGCATCCTTGAGTTGCTGTTGTCGCCGGAGCGGACCTACCCGAACCTGTTCGATTCCTGCCCGCCGTTTCAGATTGATGGCAACTTCGGTGGCACCGCGGGCATCACCGAGATGTTGTTGCAGAGCTGGGGCGGCAGCGTGTTCCTGTTACCTGCGTTGCCGGCCGCCTGGCCCACGGGGCAGGTGCGGGGGATGCGGGTGCGCGGCGCGGCCAGCATCGATCTGTCCTGGCGCGATGGTCGGCTGCTCGCGGCCACGCTGCACAGCGAGCAGGGTGGGCGCTACGAGCTGGTCTATGGCGAGCAGGTGTTGGCCTTTGAGCTCAAGGCGGGCAAGCGGCAGGCCGTGCGCCTGGAAGCAGGGCGTCTGGTCCGGGGGTAGAGCCTGGCCGAGCTGACCGGCCCCTGGCGCATGGCCCTTGGCCCCCATCCTGCGGCGCAGTATTGTCTGCACTCGCAAGACGCAAAAAAGCCCGCTTTCGCGGGCCTTTTTGCTTCTTACTGGTGCTCCCTAGGGGGCTCGAACCCCTGTTTTAGCCTTGAGAGGGCCACGTCCTAACCATTAGACGAAGGGAGCATTTCTGGCTGTGTGCAGCCGAGCGCGTTAGTATAGAGAGCTTAACGCCGTCCCGCAATCCTGATTCGAGCCTGGGAACCGCCGACATCGAAACGCCAGTTACATCTCCGTTCACCCTGCGGCTTATTCCGCGCGACCAGCACAATATCTCGCGCCGCGACATCAGTCCCAACGCGCTGCGCGTCCTGTATCGGCTGCGCGAGGCCGGCTTTGGTGCCTACCTGGTAGGTGGCGCCGTCCGCGACCTGCTGGTCGGTGGCCACCCGAAGGACTTCGACGTCGCCACCGATGCCACGCCGGAACAAGTCAAGCAATTGTTCCGCAATTGCCGCCTGATCGGCCGCCGGTTCCGATTGGCCCACGTGGTGTTTGGCCGCGAAATCATCGAAGTGGCTACGTTCCGGGCCAACATCGACGACGGCAGCGGCGATCGCGAACTCGACAACGGTCGCTTGGTCCGCGACAACGTCTACGGCTCGATCGAAGACGATGCAGTGCGCCGCGACTTCACCTGTAACGCGCTCTATTACGCCATCGAAGACTTTTCGGTGCGCGACTACGTGGGCGGCTTCGAGGACGTGCAGGCGCGGCTGATGAAGTTGATCGGCGATCCCGAGCAGCGGTACCGCGAGGATCCGGTGCGCATGCTGCGCGCCGTGCGCCTGGCCGCCAAGCTGGACTTTACGATCGAAGAGGCTACTGCCGAACCGATTCCGCGCCTGGGCGGCTTGCTGTCCGAGGCGGCACCGGCGCGTCTGTTCGAAGAGATCCTCAAGCTGTTCCTGTCCGGGCACGCGGTGGCCGGCTTTGAGAGCCTGGAACGCTACGGGCTGTTCTCCACGTTGTTCCCGGAGAGCGGTGCGGCGCTGCGCAGCAATCGCAGTGGCGCGTTGCGGCGCATGCTGATCGAAGGCCTGCGCAACACCGATGCGCGGGTGGCCAATGACGAGCCGGTCTCGCCGGCCTTCCTGTTTGCACTGCTGCTGTGGCCGGCGTTCTGCAAGACCTTGATGGGCTTGCAGGCACAAGGCGTGCAGGCCGAAGAAGCGCAGCGCCGGGCCGCTGACCGGGTCACCGTGCACCAGCTCGAGCGCGTGGCCCTGCCGCGGCGTTTCTCGTTGCCGATGCAGGAAATCTGGTTGCTGCAGTCGCGCTTCTCTTCGCGCCAGCGCAAGCGGGTATCCCGCACCTTGTCGCACCCGCGCTTTCGCGCCGCATTTGATTTCCTGGTCCTGCGCCAGAGTGCCTCTACCGACCACGAGGCCGACATCGCGTTCTGGCAGGAGGCGCAGCAATCGTTGCCGCATGAGCTGTCGACGGGCATCGATGTTGCCCACGACGAGCTGGGGCCGACCGACGAGTCGGGGGCGGCCCCTCGGCGCCGTCGCCGACGCCGGCGCGGTGCTCCCACCACCGGCGGCAACAACGCCGACTGAGCCATGGTGATCGCCCACGTAGGACTGGGCGCCAACCTGGGCGATGCACCGGCAACGCTCAGGTCGGCCATCCAGGCACTGGAAAAGCTGCCGCAAACGCGGCTGCTGGCGGCATCGCGGCTGTACCGCACCGCGGCCTGGGGCCGAACCGACCAACCTGATTTCGTCAATGCCGCCGCCACGCTCGAGACCGGGCTGGGCCCGGAGGCATTGCTGGACGCACTGCTCGCGCTCGAACGCGACCATGGCCGCGAACGGACCGAAGGGGAGCGCTGGGGGCCGCGTACCCTGGACCTGGATATCCTGCTGATCGACGAGCAGTGCCTGGACCTGCCGCGCCTGCAAGTACCGCATCCGCATTTGCACGAACGCGTCTTCGCGCTCGCGCCGCTGGCTGAAATCGCTCCGGATGCGGTGATTCCCGGGCATGGAACGGTCAAGGCCGCCCTTGCCCGTATCCGGGCAGGCGAGCAGCTCCCGATTGGGTAGATAATGTCGGGCTTATAACCCCCCGTAACGAGCTTATGAGCAGCCAAGCCGACAGCAAGCCCTGGACCGTCCCGGCCCTGGCCGAGGCCAAACGAGAGGGCCGCAGGCTGGTGATGCTGACCGCCTACGATGCCGGATTCGCCCGCGCTTTCGACGCCAACGGCGCCGACCTGATCCTGGTGGGCGACTCGCTCGGCATGGTCGTGCAAGGCCACGACTCGACCTTGCCGGTGACCACCGACGACATGGTCTACCACACCGCCGCCGTGGCCCGCGGGCTCAGTCGTGCCTTGCTGGTGAGCGACCTGTCCTTCCAGGCCGATGCCACGCCCGAGCGGGCCCTGGAGGCCGCCACTCGCCTGTTGCAGGCAGGCGCCGAGATGGTCAAGCTCGAAGGCGCCGGCCACAAGCTCGATGTCATCCGCTATCTGGTCGAGCGCGAAATCCCGGTGTGTTCGCACCTGGGCCTGACCCCGCAATCGGTGCTGCGTTTCGGCGGTTACCGGGTGCAGGGCAGGGGCGAGGCCGGCGAGCGCCTGCGCGCCGAGGCCCGGGCCGTGGCCGAGGCCGGCGCCTCCCTGCTGGTGCTGGAATGCGTGCCCTCTCCGCTGGCGGCCCAGATCACCGCCGAATCGCCGATTCCCACCATTGGTATCGGCGCCGGCCCGGGCTGCGACGGCCAGGTGCTGGTGTTGCACGACTTCCTGGGCCTGGACAGCGGCCATCGCCGCCCGAAGTTCGTGAAGGACTTCCTGGCCGAAGGCGGCTCGATCGCCGGGGCCGTGCGCGCCTACGCCGCCGCCGTCCGCGACGGCAGCTTCCCCGACGCAGCCCACGCCTACGCCTCATGATCGAAACCATTACCGAGCTGTCGCGCCTGCGCGCGACGGTCACTGCCTGGAAGCGTGAAGGGCTGCGCGTCGCGCTGGTGCCGACCATGGGCAACCTGCACGCCGGCCATTATTCGCTGGTCATGTTGGCCCGGCAGTACGCCGATCGGGTCGTGTCCAGCGTGTTCGTCAATCCGACCCAGTTCGGTCCGAACGAAGACTTCGCGCGCTATCCACGCACCCCCGACGCCGATATCCGCGGCCTGCAGGACGCCGGCTGCGACGTGCTGTGGCTACCCACCGTAGAGGCGATGTACCCCTTGGGCACCTCGCTGGCCATGCGCATGCATGCGCCGGGCGTCAGCGATGTACTGGAAGGGGCCTGCCGGCCGGGCCATTTCGATGGCGTGTGCACGGTGGTGGCGCGACTGTTCAACCAGGTGCAGCCCGACGTGGCGGCCTTCGGCAAGAAGGATTTCCAGCAACTGGCCGTGATTCGACAGATGGTGTCCGACCTGGCCTTCCCGATCGAGATCCTCGGCGGCGGCATCGTGCGCGAGACCGATGGCCTGGCGATGAGTTCGCGCAACCAGTACCTGTCGAGCGAAGAGCGGCCGGTGGCTGCGCAGATCCGTCGCGCCCTGGTGGCGGCCCGTGACGCCTGCCTGGCCGGCGCCGCACCCGAAGTGGCCGAGGCGACCGCCGCCACGCAACTGCAGGACGCCGGATTCCAGGTCGACTACGTCTCGGTGCGCGCGCCCGACCTGTCCGACACAGTCCCGGCGCCGGGCGGCCCGCGCGTGGTCCTGGTCGCCGCCAAGCTCGGCAAGACCCGCCTGATCGACAACCTGGAGTTCTGAGCGGCATCCCCGTTCAGGCCCAACATCCGGCGGCGGGCCGGCCTTCACCTTTCCCGCGCCCCGGCCGCTAAACTCACCGCCTTTCCTACGTGCCGTACTTCCAATGCAATTGTCCCTGCTGAAAGCCAAGATCCACCGCGCCACCGTCACCCACTCCGAGCTCAACTACGAGGGCTCCATCGCCATCGACGACCTGCTGCTGCAGGCCGCCGGCATCCGTGAGTTCGAGCAGGTGCACGTCTGGGACGTGACCAATGGCAGCCGCTTCTCGACGTACGCGCTGCGCGCCGAAGCCGGCAGCGGCATCATCTCGCTCAACGGCGGGGCCGCGCGCCACGTGCAGGTCGGCGACCTGATCATCGTGGCCGCCTTCGTCGGCCTGACCGCCGTCGAAGCCGAGAACTTCCAGCCTGACCTGGTCTACGTCGACGGGCGCAACCAGATCACCCACACCAACCACAGCATCCCGACACAGGCCGCATGACACAGTCCAACGGATTCGACTCGCTGCTCGCCCACGCCCAGCGCCTGCGTGGCGCTGCCATCCCCGACCTGCTGTCCGCCGATGCGGACCGGCCGGTGCGGTACGCGAAACGGGTCGGTCCGTTGTACTTCAACTTCGCGCGGCAGAAATACGATGCCGCCGCCCTGGATGCGCTGCTGGCGCTGGCGGCCGAACGTGGCCTGGAGCCTGCTTTCCAGCGGCTGTTTCGCGGCGAGCAGGTCAATGTCACCGAGGGGCGCGCTGCGCTGCACACCGCGCTGCGCGGCGACCTGACCGATGCACCTGTCGCGCACGAGGCCTATGAAACTGCAGCGGGCGTGCGCACGCGCATGCGCGAACTCGTCGAAGCGCTCGAACGCAGCCCGGTGACCGACATCGTCAGCGTGGGCATCGGCGGCTCGGACCTGGGGCCGCGCCTGATCGCCGATGCGTTGCGTCCGGCCAGTGGCGCGCGCCTGCGCGTGCACTTCGTGTCCAACGTGGATGGCGCGGCCATGCAGCGCACCCTCGCCACGCTGGACCCGGGCACCACCGCCGGCGTGTTGATTTCCAAGACCTTCGGTACCCAGGAAACCTTGCTCAACGGCCAGATCCTGCGCGACTGGCTGGGCGGCAGCGATCGCCTGTACGCGGTCAGTGCCAATCCCGAGCGCGCCGCGCAGGCCTTCGACATCGCTGCGGCCCGCGTGTTGCCGATGTGGGACTGGGTGGGCGGGCGTTATTCGTTGTGGTCGGCCGTCGGCTTCCCGATCGCGCTGGCCATCGGCTTCGAAGGCTTCGAGCAACTCCTGGCCGGTGCGGCCGAATTCGATGCCCATGTGCTGAATACACCGGCTGCCGACAACGTCGCCGTGTTGCATGGCTTGACCGCGGTGTGGAACCGCAACCTGCTGGGCCATGCCACGCACGCGGTGATGACCTACGACCAGCGCCTGGCGCTGTTGCCGGCCTATTTGCAGCAGCTGGTGATGGAAAGCCTGGGCAAGCGCGTCAAGCTCGACGGCAGTGCCGTGGACAGCGACACCGTGGCGGTGTGGTGGGGGGGCGCGGGCACGGACGTGCAGCACAGTTTCTTCCAGGCGCTGCACCAGGGCACCAGTGTGGTCCCGGCCGATTTCATCGGTACGGTGAACAACGACGACCCTTATGCCGTGAACCACCAGGCCCTGTTGGCCAACCTGTTGGCCCAGACCGAGGCGTTGGCGAACGGGCAGGGCAGCCAGGATCCGGCGCGCGACTATCCCGGCGGCCGTCCCAGCACATTGATCCTCATCGACCGACTCACGCCTCAGGCGCTCGGCGCGCTGGTGTCGATGTACGAGCACAGCGTGTACGTGCAATCGGTGATGTGGGGCATCAACGCCTTCGACCAGTTCGGCGTGGAGTTGGGCAAGCAGCTGGCCAGCCAGCTGCTACCGGCATTGCAGGGTTCGCCCGCAGCCCTCGCCGATCCGGTGACGCGTGCTGCCTTGGCCGAGATCGTCGCGCGCGGCGGCTGACGCCGACAGCCAATGGAATGCCACGGGCGCCCCAGGGCGCCCGTTGCTTTTGGGCAGCTTCCAGCAGCGCGACGCGGCCGCGAAAGGCTTGCGCAACGCCCACGGTGCGCAATGGTGCGGCGCCGCATTTCAGGCGCGCCGGGCGACGGGGCGGGCGGCCGGACAGTGGGCGGATTCGCCAACAAGATTGGGAATTTTCCCCCTCTTACCGCCTATATCGCATTTCGATATGGACTTGCCGCAGGGCTATAACGTTCGAAACGTTTGACAGCGCTGTCCAAATGCGAAAGCGTACGGCCGCGTTCGACGGCCCCGGAAGGGTCGTCGGCAACCTGCCTGGAGATCCGCCTTTGGAAAAGCTGCCCCGTCGCGCTGCCGCGCGCCTGACCCGCCACGCGATGGCCATCGCCACCGCCGCGTCCTTGTTGGTACTGGCTGCCTGCCACCGCGGCACGGAGGCCAACCCGACCGCAGAAGCAGCCAAGCCTGCCGCCGATACCGCGTCCACGCAGACCATCCATCCGGACCAGTGGCCCACGCCGCAGTGGCCGTTCCCGGCCGATCCGGCGCTGGAAAAGCGCATCGATGACGTGATGGCGCCGATGACCGTCGAAGAGAAGGTCGCGCAGACCATCCAGGGCGACATCTCCAGCATCACCCCCGATGACGTGCGCAAATACCGCCTGGGTTCGATCCTGGCTGGCGGCAGCTCCGATCCGGGTGGCAAGTACAACGCCAGCCCTGCCGAATGGCTCAAGCTCGCCGACGCATTCTACGAGGCATCGATGGATACCTCGAAGGGAGGCCATGCGATCCCGATCCTGTTCGGCATCGACGCCGTGCACGGCCAGAGCAACATCGTCGGCGCGACGCTGTTCCCGCACAACATCGGCCTGGGTGCGATGCGCAACCCGGCACTGATCCGCAAGATCGGCGAAGTCACCGCTGCCGAAACCCGCACGACGGGCATGGAGTGGACGTTCGCCCCGACCGTGGCCGTGCCGCAGGACGATCGCTGGGGCCGCAGCTACGAGGGCTATTCCGAATCGCCGGAAGTGGTCGCCAGCTACGCGCCGGAGATGGTCAAGGGCCTGCAGGGCGAACCGGGCAAGCCGGGCTTCCTGGATGGCACGCGCGTGATCTCCTCGGTCAAGCATTTCGTCGGCGACGGCGGCACCACCGATGGCAAGGACCAGGGCGATACCCAGGTGGACGAAGCGGTGCTGCGCGATGTCCACGCCGCCGGCTACCCGCCGGCGATCGAAGCCGGCGCGCAGAGCGTGATGGCCTCCTTCAACAGTTTCCACGGCGAGAAGATGCACGGCTACAAAGCCATGCTGACCGACGTGCTGAAGGGTCGGATGAACTTCGGCGGCTTCGTGGTCGGCGATTGGAATGGCCACGGCCAGGTGAAGGGCTGCACGACCACCGACTGCCCGGCCTCGTTCCTGGCCGGCGTGGACCTGGCGATGGCCTCCGACAGCTGGAAGGGCCTGTACGAAAGCCAGCTGGCGGCGGTGAAGTCGGGACAGATTCCGATGGAGCGCCTGGACGATGCGGTGCGTCGCATCCTGCGCGTCAAGATGCGGTTGAACCTGTTCGAGGCCGGCAAGCCGTCGCAACGCACCCTGGGTGGCAAGTTCGAGGTGCTGGGCTCGCCCGAGCATCGCGCCATCGCCCGCCAGGCGGTGCGCGAGTCGCTGGTGCTGCTGAAGAACAACGGGGGCGTGCTGCCGCTGGATCCGCACAAGCGCATCCTGGTGGCCGGCGACGGTGCCAACGACATGGGCAAGCAGTCCGGTGGTTGGACCCTCAATTGGCAGGGTACCGGCACCACGCGCGCCGACTATCCCAATGGCAACACCCTGTGGGAAGGCCTGAAGCAGCAGATCGACACGGCCGGCGGCAAGGCCGAGCTGGCCATCGACGGCCAGTACAAGACCAAGCCGGACGTGGCCGTGGTGATTTTCGGCGAGAACCCGTATGCCGAGTTCCAGGGCGACATCGCCACATTGCTCTACAAGCCCGGCGACGATAGCGACCTGGCGCTGCTGAAGAAGTTCAAGGCCGATGGCATCCCGGTGGTGGCGGTATTTTTGAGCGGGCGTCCGTTGTGGCTCAACCGCGAGATCAATGCCTCCGATGCCTTCGTGGCCGCCTGGCTGCCGGGTTCGGAAGGCGGCGGCCTGGCCGACGTCATCCTGCGCAAGGCCGATGGCAGCGTGCAGAACGACTTCAAGGGCAAGCTCAGCTTCTCGTGGCCGCGCAATGCCATGCAGTTCCACAACAACGTGGGCCAGAAGGACTACGACCCGCAGTTCGCCTTCGGTTTTGGCCTGACCTTTGCCGACAAGGGCGACCTGGCGCCGCTGCCGGAAGAATCCGGCGTGAGCGGCGAGCAGTCGGCAGGCGGGGTGTACTTCGTGCGCGGCAAGCCGGCCATCGGCATCGCCATGCAGCTGTCGAGCGCGTCGCAATCGGATATGCCGGCCACCACGGTGCCGGTGGGCCTGTCCGACGGCAGCCTGAAGATGAGTGCGGTCGACCACAAGGCACAGGAAGACGCACGTCGCCTGGACTGGTCGGGCGCTTCCGAGGCGCGGGCCCAGTTGGCGTCGGCACGTCCCATCGATCTGACACGTGAAACCAACGGCGACATCCTGCTGTACCTGACCGTGCGTCGCGATACCGAAGTCACCGCGCCGCTGTGGCTGGGCGTGGGCTGTGGCCAAGGGTGCTCGGGCCAGATCGACATCGCCAAGACGGTCGGTGCGCTGCCGGCCGGCGAATGGAAGGTGATCGGCGTGCCGTTGAAGTGCTTCCAGGCGGCAGGCGCGGACATGGCCAAGCTGGTGCAGGTGCCGTACCTGTCGAGCGCAGCGAAGGCGGGCCTGTCGTTCTCGCGCATCGCCTTGGGGCAGACCCAGGAAGGCGGCGCGGTCCCGGTGGATTGCGCGACGAAGTAACCACACTCGACGCGCGGCGGCCGGGGAGGCTGCCGTGCGTTTTTTTCAACAACCATTGAACGCGCCGCGTGCGGCGCATGCAGACGGCCGCCCGCGCGACCGTCCGGGAGAATGATGTGGGTCTGGCGACGTTGGATATCGTGATCGTGCTGGTGTACCTGACGGGCATTTTCTTGCTCGCACAGTGGGTCTCGCGCGAGAAGGCAGGGCACACCAAGAGTGCCGAAGATTATTTCCTGGCCGGAAAATCGCTGCCCTGGTGGGCGATCGGTGCGTCGCTGATCGCCGCGAACATCTCGGCCGAGCAGATCATCGGCATGGCCGGTTCGGGCTATGCGATCGGCCTGGCCATCGCGTCCTACGAATGGATGGCGGCATTGACGCTGCTGATTGTCGGCAAGTTCTTCCTGCCGATCTTCCTGCGCAACCGCATCTACACGATGCCGCAGTTCCTGGAGCAGCGTTACGGCAACCGCATCCGCACCCTGATGGCGGTGTTCTGGTTGGGCCTGTACGTGTTCGTCAACCTGACCTCGATCCTGTGGCTGGGTTCGATCGCGGTCACCCAGGTGACGGGCATGGACCAGATGCTGGCGCTGACCCTGATGGGTCTGTTTGCGCTCGCTTATCAGCTGTACGGCGGCCTGAAGGCCGTGGCGCTCACCGACATCGTGCAGGTGACATTGCTGGTGCTTGGCGGCCTGCTGGTGACCGGGCTGACGTTGTCGCAGATCGGCGGCGGCGCGGGCGTGGTGGCGGGCTTCCAGCACTTGTGGCAGCAGCACCCCGAGCACTTCCACATGATCCTGACCAAGGACAATCCGTTCTACAAGGATCTGCCGGGCCTGAGCGTGTTGCTGGGCGGGCTGTGGATCATGAACATCAGCTACTGGGGTTTCAACCAGTACATCATCCAGCGCGCGCTGGCGGCCAAGGACATCAAGGAAGCGCAGAAAGGCATGGTGTTTGCCGGCTTCCTGAAGTTGTTGATGCCGGTGGTGATCGTGGTGCCGGGTATCGCGGCGGTGGTGCTGGCGCCGGACCTGGCCAAGCCGGACCAGGCTTATCCGACGATGATGAAGTTGCTGCCCACCGGCGTGTTGGGTCTGGTGTTCGCGGCGTTGGTGGCGGCGATCGTGGCGTCGTTGGCATCGAAGATCAATTCGGTGGCGACGATTTTCACCTTGGACTTCTACGCCAAGATGCGTCCGCAGGCCGACCAGAAGCGGTTGGTGCGGGTGGGTCGGATCGCCGCGTTCGTGGCGGTGTTGTTGGCGATCGTCACGGCGCGTCCGTTGCTGGGAAGTTTCGACCAGGGCTTCCAGTACATTCAGGAATTCACCGGGTTCTTTACCCCGGGGATCGTGGTGATCTTCATGCTGGGTCTGTTCTGGAAGCGAGCCAACGAGGCCGGCGCGCTGACCGCGGCGATTGGCTCGTTCGTGTTGTCGATCGTGTTCAAGCTGGCCTGGCCGTCACTGCCGTTCATGGATCGGGTCGGCGTGGTGTTCCTGGTGTCGTTGCTGGCGGCGGTGGTGGTGTCGCTGTTGACGCCGCCGGCGCCGACGCGCGACATGATCCGTACCGATGATGTGGCCTATGACACGTCGGTGAGCTTCAATGTGGGTGCGATCGGCGTGGTCGCGATCTTGGTCGCGTTGTACACGTTGTTCTGGTGATGCGCGGGTTGTGATCGTCAGCGTTGAAAGGCCGCCGTTCTGGCGGCCTTTTTTTTGTTTCTGGGGAGAAGGCGCCATGGCCTTCCCTGGGCGCTTTTGGATCGCGGCTTGCGAGTTGGGGTTTTTGTTGAGGGCGCTGAGGGTGTTTGGCGGTTGGTTGT
>DASWQJ010000290.1:0-3735 GCA_036403795.1 Stenotrophomonas sp. | reverse complement strand
CGGCGTCGCTGGCAAGGCCGCGTTGGACCCGGCAGCTGCAACGGCTGCCCCACCAGCCAGCGGGAACAGCTCGGCCGGCGTTCCGGTCATCGTCGGTAATGACGGCGACGGTCACCCCGTAATCGAGTACCGCGGCTCGAGCTCGGGTGCTGCCGCGCCCGGAAGCAAAACCGTCTCGGCCGGCATCCCGGTCGTCGTGGGCAGCGACGGCGAAGGCCATCCCGTGATCGAGTATCGCGGCTCTGACTCTCGCTCTGGCTTGCGCAACGGGGGCGTCCCGGTGATCACCGGGGCTGACGGCGACGGGCATCCGAAGATTGCCTACCTGCATGCCAGCCCTGGCGGTGTGAACAGGAGCCCGACGGAGCCCGGCAGATGAGCGGAGGCGTGTGGGAGGCAGCGCGGGCCGCCGCCCCTACCTCGCCGGTCGAGTGCGTGGCGGCCACAACCGTCATTGTCGTCGGAGCACTGTGTGGCCGGCGCGCGGCGCTGGGCGGCATCGGCTTGGTTCTGTTGGCGGGGTTGGCCGTCGGCTTCGGGCCCGTGCTGACAGGGTCGAGCATCGAGGCCGATCGCTTCCTCTTGGGACTGATCCTGCTGCTGTGCGGGGCCGTCCCGGCCACGATGGCCATGGTCCAGGACGCGATGACCTCCGTCCGGGAGCAAAGAGCCCACTCCCGTGCCCTCGGGTACCGCCTGACCTCACCACCGGTCGGCCGCAAGCGCGCCCGCACAGGAGCCTCACCATGACCCGCGCGAACTCCAGCCCCGCCGTGGCGGTCCTGACTGCGACCTTGCTGCTTTCGGCCGCCGCACCCGATGCCTCGGCGCAGCCGGCGCCGGTTCCCGTGCAGGTGGCGGCGGTTCAGACCGCCGATATCCCCTTCACCCTGCAGGGGATCGGCAGTGTGCAGGCCTTCAACACCGTTACCGTTCGCGCTCAGGTGGGTGGCGTACTGCAGCAGATCCGCTTCACCGAGGGCCAATCGGTCCGGGCCGGCGAGGTGCTGGCGCAGATCGACCCGCGCCCCTACCAAGCAGCGCTCGACCAGGCTACGGCCAAGAAGGCCCAGGACGAGGCCCAGCTACAGAACGCCCGGCTGGACCTGCAACGCTACGCCGGCCTCGGCACCTTCGCGTCCCACCAGCAGTTGGCGACGCAGCAAGCGATGGTGGCCCAGCTGGAGGCACAGCTACGCGGCGACCAGGCAGCAATCGAGAGCGCGCAGACGCAGCTCAGCTACACCACGATCACCTCGCCGATGGACGGCATCACGGGCATCCGGCTGGTCGATCAGGGCAATCTGCTCCGCGCCACCGACGCGACTGGCATCGTGGTCATCACCCAGGTCCAGCCCATCTCCGTCGTCTTTACCCTACCGACCGAGACCCTGGCGGAAATCCGCCAGAGCATGGCCGCCGGGCCGCTGCATGTGACCGTCCTGGAACGCCAGGACCAGCAGCCCCTTGGCGAGGGGACGCTAGCCCTCCTGGACAACACGATCGATCAGGCCACCGGGACGCTGCGGCTCAAGGCCAAGCTGCCGAACCAGAATGGCGCGTTGTGGCCCGGCCAGTTCGTCAACGCCCAGCTTCTGCTTCGGGTCGAGCGCAGTGTGCCCACCGTTCCCTCCACTGCCATCCAGCGCGGTCCGGACGGCAGCTGGGTCTATGTGGCGCAGCCGGACCACACCGTCACGGTGCAACCCGTCAAGGTGCGCCGGTACGGCGGTGGCATCGCTGTGCTGGAAGGCGGGCCTGAACCCGGCACGATGGTCGTCACCACCGGTCAGTACCGCCTCGCCCCGGGCGCGCATATCGAAGTCGCGCAGGCGGCTCCGCCCACCCAGAGTGGGGGAACGCAGCGGTGAACCTCTCAGCACCCTTCATCGCCCGGCCAGTGGCAACTATCCTGCTGATGGTTGCCCTGCTCTTCACAGGCATTGCGGCGTATCCGCTGCTGCCGGTGGCACCCCTGCCGCAGGTGGAGTTTCCCACCATCCAGGTGAGCACCCAGCTGCCGGGCGCCAGCCCTGAAACTGTCGCTACCTCCGTCACAGCACCTCTGGAGCGGCAATTCGGGCAGATCCCAGGCGTGACGACGATGACATCTACAAGCATCCTCGGCACCAGTTCGATCACCGTGCAGTTCGACCTCACCCGCAACATCGATGGCGCCGCACTCGATATCCAGTCAGCGATCAACCAGGCGGCTGGCCAACTGCCGACCAACCTGCCCTCACCACCCCAGTACCGGAAGGTGAACCCGGCCGATGCGCCCATCCTGGTGCTGGCAGTGCAATCCGACGTGCTGCCGCTGACGCAGGTGGACGAGTACGCGGAGACCATCCTCGCCCAGCATCTCGGTCAGATCTCCGGGGTTGCGCAGGTCGAGATTGGTGGCCAGCAAAAGCCGTCAGTCCGTGTCCAGGTGGACCCAGCCAAGGTCGCCTCGCTCGGCCTTCAGCTCGAGGATGTGCGGAGCGCAATCACAACCCTGACCACCAACGCGCCGCAAGGCTCGATCGAGCGCGCCAACCGGTCCTTCACGATCTACGACAACAGCCAGTTGCTCACCGCGGCGTCCTGGAACAACGCCATCATCGCTTACCGCGATGGCGCACCGGTGCGGGTGCAGGACATCGGTCAGGCAGTCGATGCCGCCGAGAACGCTCGCCTCGCGGCTTTTGCCAACGGCAAGCCGGCCATCCTGCTGCCCATCACCAGGGTACCGGGCGCCAACGTGATCACGACCGTTGATAGGGTGAAAGCGGCGCTGCCGGCCCTTCAAGCCGCTATTCCGCCCACCGTCCAGGTCAGTGTACTCAGTGATCGCACCGAGACCATCCGCGCTTCGGTCACCGATGTGCAGTTTACGCTGTTGCTGACCATCGCACTCGTGGTCACGGTTATCTTCCTGTTCCTGCGCAGTTGGCGGGCGACGATCATTCCGTCGGTAACCGTGCCGGTGGCGCTGGTGGCCACCTTCGGGGTGATGTACGCACTGGGCTACAGCCTCGACAACCTGTCGCTCATGGCGCTTGCCATCGCAGTGGGCTTCGTCGTGGACGATGCCATCGTCGTGCTGGAAAACATCGAGCGCTATGTGGAAAGCGGGATGGATCCGCATGCCGCGGCACTGCGCGGTTCTGGTGAAGTGGGCTTCACCATCGTCTCGATCAGTGTTTCGCTCATCGCGGTCTTCATACCGCTGTTCCTGATGTCAGGGCTGGTTGGACGCCTGTTCCGCGAATTCGCGGTGACGGTCAGTGCGACAATCGTCGTCTCCGTCCTCGTCTCGCTGACGCTCACCCCGATGATGGCCGCCCGCATGCTGAAGGCACCTGGCCAAGTGCAGCACGGGCGGCTCTACCGCGTCTCGGAGCACGCATTCGAGGCGCTGCAAGCGGCTTACCGCCATACGCTCGACGTCGCACTGCGGCACCGGCTGGTGACGCTCATGGTGTTCCTGGCGACGCTTGCAGGCACGGGCTACGTCTTCGTCCGCATCCCCAAGGGGTTCTTCCCGCAGCAGGACACCGGTCTCATCCTCGGCACCATCCAGGCCGCCCCCGAGATCTCGTTCCAGCAGATGTCACGGACGTCTCAGATTCTGGCCGGCATCGTACAGCATGATCCGGATGTCGCGGCGACCGGCATGAACATCGGCGCCGCTGCCGGCCTTCCCGAGAACCAGGGGCGGATGTTCATCAGCCTCAAGCCGCGCGCTGAGCG
>DASWQJ010000289.1:0-20535 GCA_036403795.1 Stenotrophomonas sp. | reverse complement strand
AACGGGGTGAGAAACGGGGTCAGGTTCTGTTCGCCTTGCGAACTGAACCTGACCCCGTTTCTCACCCCGTTCTCGACCCGCGCCGTTGCCGCTACCATCGGACCCGTTGCCAGGAGAAGCCCGTGACCGAGACCCCCAACGCCGCCCAGATCGCTTTCATCGGCGGCGGCAACATGGCGCGCAGCCTGATCGCGGGCCTGGTTCGGCAGGGTGTGCCGGCCAACACGATCCACGTCGCCGAGCCGGTGGACGCGTTGCGCGAGCGACTGGCGATCGACTTTGGCGTCCATCCGCACGTCACCGCCAGCGAGGCCGCCGAGGGTTGCCAGACCTGGTTGCTGGCAGTCAAACCCCAGGTGATGCACGAGGTCTGCACTTCCCTGTCCGGCCTGGTCCGCCTCGCCTCGCCCCTGGTGGTATCCATTGCCGCGGGCATCGGTAGCGGCCGTCTGCAGGACTGGCTGGGCGCCGGCGCGCAAGTCGTCCGCGCGATGCCCAACACCCCCGCCCTGCTGGGTGCAGGCGTCACCGGCCTGTATGCGGGTGCGCAGGTCACGCAGGCGCGACGCTCGCTGGCCGAGGCGTTGTTGGGCAGCGCCGGGCAAACGGTGTGGATCGACGACGAGGCCCTGATGGATGCGGTGACCGCCGTGTCCGGCAGCGGGCCGGCCTACGTCTTCCTGCTGGCCGAGGCGATGCAGGCCGCGGCGCAGGCGCAAGGCTTGCCCGAGGCGGCCGCCGCCACCCTGGTCGCGCACACGCTACTGGGCGCTTCGCGGATGCTGGTCGAATCGGGCGAGGGCCCGGGCGAGCTGCGCCGTCGCGTCACCTCGCCCAATGGCACGACGCAGGCGGCCATCGAGACCTTCCAGGCCGGCGGCTTCGAACCGCTGGTGGGGCGTGCGATCGAAGCGGCCACCGCGCGTGGCCGCGAGTTGTCGGGGAGCTGAAACGTCCTTGCAGGGACGGCTTGCTGCGACCGCGCAACCCACGGGACCTTCGACGGCAGCCTTTGTGGCGGCGGCACCTTTCGTCGCCGCGGCGCACTGGCAGCCCGGCGTGGCGCCGGAGCCATCGGTCACGCGTTGCAGGTACCTATATCCGACGGATCGAGGGGCGCGGCAACGGAATCCGATTGACCAGCGGGTGGCCCCGCGCGAAGGCAGTCACGTTGTCCAGCGTGGTCGCCATGATCTGTCCGATCGCCTCGGCAGTGAAGAAGGCTGGGTGCCGGTCACGATCACGCCGGGAACGAGAGACCGGGTGCGGCGGAAGACACGCCTTGCGGCTTACTCCGGCAAGTGGATCTCGTCGACGAAGATGGCAGGCGACTCCCACGGATGATGGGCGCGTACGCCATCGCGCAACACGCGCTCAAGCAGCAGCGGATCGCGCGGAAGCACGAATTCCAGGCGCACGCTGGGCAGTCGGCTCAGCTCGCCGATGCGTCCGGCGCCAGGCTCGGCGCCGGGGAGTGGCCGAAACTGTTCCTGGCCCGGTGCGCTGGTCCACATGACCTGGTCGTAGTGGCCATCGCGCAGGGCATCGACACCCACGATCCCGTTCTGCACATCAAGTAGCTGCGCTGGCGGCACGAATACGGTGATCCGGTACATCGGTCGCAGCCGCATCGCGCCTTCCTCAGGGAAACAACATCCGCTTGGACCACACGCCAGCGGCGTCGGCGTCGTAACGCCACCGCTCGTGCAACCGGAATTTCGCGCCGTACCAGAACTCGAAACGGTGGGGCGCCACGCGAAAGCCACCCCAGCCTTCTGGCCGGGGTACCTCGCGGCCCTCGAAGCCCGACTCGACCTTGGCGATGCGCTGCTCGAATTCTTCCCGCGAGGACAGCGTGCGCGACTGCATCGACGCCCAGGCCCCGATCTGGCTCTGGCGCGGGCGCGAGGCGAAATAGGCGTCGGCCTCCTCGGCGGAAACCAATTGCACCTCCCCCTCGATGCGGACCTGGATACCGGCTTCGCGCAGCCCCCGCCACAGGAACAGCAAGGCCGCCTGCGGATTGGTCTGCAGGTCGCGGCCCTTCGGGCTTTCCAGGTGGGTGAAGAACACGAATCCGCGCTCGTCGAAAGATTTCAACAGCACCGTGCGGGCGGAAGGACGGCCATCCGGGCTGGCGGTCGCCACGGTCATCGCGCTGGGCTCCGTCTCCTCGCTGTGCTGCGCTTCCTGGTAGAGCGTGGCGAACGTGGAGAGGGCTTCGACGTAAAGATCGGTCATGGCAACCATTCGGCGGCGGCAAAGTTGGCACTATTGTGGCCCGATGCCGATGAAAACGCCCATGACTTCCGCCACGGGATTCGCTGAGCACCTGGTCCAGGCGGTGCTGGACGACACATGCGCGACGAGGGCTGCCGGTGCCGGGCCGCAGGTGCTGGGAATCAGCGGACTGCAGGGCAGCGGCAAGTCGACCCTGGCGCTCCAGGTCGCCGAAGCGGCGCGCCATAGGGGTGTACCCGCCGCGACCGTGTCGCTCGATGATTTTTACCTGACCGGCGATGCGCGACGCCGGTTGGCCTCGCAGGTGCACCCGCTGCTGGCGACGCGGGGACCGCCCGGCACCCATGACTTGGCGTTGGCCTCAGAGGTATTCGATGCGATGGCGGCGGGTCGTCCCGTGCGCCTGCCGCGTTTCGACAAGTTGGGGGACGACCGGTTGCCCGAACGCGACTGGCCAAGGGTGGAGACGCCCTTGGCGCTGGTCGTGCTGGAGGGATGGTGCCTGGGAACGCCCGCCGAGCCGGATGCCGCACTGACCACCCCGATCAATGTGCTCGAACGCGACGAAGATGCGGCCGGCCAATGGCGCGGCTACTGCAACACGGCGTTGCGCGAGCGTTATCCGGCGCTGTGGCGGCGCGTGGATCGCCTCTGGTTGCTGCAAGCCCCCGGCTTCGACATCGTGGCGCAGTGGCGCGCCGAACAGGAGCAGACCTTGCAAGCCACCGAGCCGGGTCGGCGCGGGATGGATCCGGCCGCGCTGTCGCGGTTCCTGCAGCACTACGAGCGCATCAGCCGCCAGGCATTGCGCACCCTGCCGGCGCTCGCCGACCGCGTGGTCACGCTGGACCACCAGCGGCGACCGCTCGCATGACAGAACCCCCAGCGGTCCCCAGCCGGAAGCGCTCCACGCACCAACGCGAGCGCACCGGGACGCCGTCCACCGCATCGCGCACCGATCGTGAGCGAACGTGCGCACATGCGATGGCCGGCGCCGCCAGCAGCCCTCGCCAACGCGCCCGGCGCGTCGTCTTGGCGGTGATAGCATCGCAATCATGAAATCCGCACCGAACATCGTCATGGTCGGCCCGATGGGCGCAGGCAAAAGCTGCATCGGCCGCCGCGTGGCCGAACGTTTCGGGCTGCGGTTCGTCGACGTCGACCATGCCATCGTCGAGCAGGTCGGTGCGACCATCCCCACCATCTTCGAACTCTCCGGCGAAGCAGTGTTCCGCGCCCACGAGCGCGACATGCTGCAACGCCTGCTGGCAGGCGACAACCAGCTGATCTCCACGGGCGGCGGCGCGGTGCTCGATGCCGACAATCGCCTGCATATCCGCCAGCGCGGCTTTGTCATTCATCTGCACGTAGGGGTCTCCGGCCAGCTCGAACGCCTGATGCGCGATCGCACCCGCCCCCTGCTGCAGCGGCCGGATCGCGAACAGGTGCTGCAAGACCTGGCCGTGCTGCGCGAGCCGCTGTACCGCGAGGTCGCCGACCTCACCCTGGACACCGACCACCTCTCTCCGGGAGAGGCCACCGCGCAATTGGTGACGCGACTGGCCGCCGCCTGGCAACCACAGACCACATCCGCATGAATGAACCCTCCTCCCTGCGCACCGTCGAAGTTGGCGGCGCGACCCCTTACACGATTGCCATCGGGCCGGGCCTGCTGAGTGATGGCGCACGGTTGTCGGCGCCGATTCGCGGCCGGCACGTGCTCCTGGCCAGCGATTCGTCCGTCGCCCCGCTGTATGCCGCGCGCGTGCGCCAGGCGTTGTTGCAGGCGCGGCCGGAGTTGGTCGTGGGCGAGTGGGTGATCCCGGCCGGAGAAGCCTCCAAGACCCTGGAACATTTCGGGGGCGCCATCGCGGCGCTGGCCGAACTCGGCGCCACCCGGGACGCCTGCGTGCTGGCCCTCGGCGGCGGCGTGGTCGGCGACCTGGCTGGCTTTGCCGCCGCGTGCTGGATGCGCGGCGTGGACTGCGTGCAGTTGCCCACCACGTTGCTGTCGATGGTGGACTCTTCGGTAGGTGGCAAGACCGCGATCGATATCCCGCAGGGCAAGAACCTGGTCGGCGCCTTCCATCCGCCGCGCGCGGTGATCGCCGATACCACCGCCCTGCACAGCCTGCCGGCCCGGGAACTGCGTGCAGGCCTGGCCGAGGTGATCAAGTACGGTGCCATCCGCGATCCCTTGTTCTTCGAATGGCTGGGCGCCGAACGCCAGGCGTTGCTGCGCGGCGAAGCGACCGTTACCGCGCAGGCCATCGCGCGCAGCTGCGAGCACAAGGCCGAGATCGTCGCGCGTGATCCGCTGGAGAAAGGCGAGCGGGCCCTGCTCAACCTGGGCCACACCTTTGGCCACGCGATCGAGACCGAACAAGGCTACGGCGCCCCGCACAATGACAACCTCAACCACGGCGAAGCGGTGGCGGTAGGCATGGTGCTCGCCGCGCGCCTGTCGGCCCGCCTGGGCATGGCGCCGCCGGCCGATACCGACCGCCTGCGCGACCTGCTCACCGCCTTCGGCCTGCCGGTCGCGCTGCCGCCGGGCCTGGAGCCGCCGGCACTGCTCGCGCGCATGCGCCTGGACAAGAAGAACATCGCCGGCCGCCTACGATTGGTGCTGTGGCGCGGGATCGGCCACGCCGAGGTTGTCCCGGACGTCGACGAAGCCGTCGTCCTGGACGTCCTCCGCTCGGCCTGAGCCCACCTGCGACCCTGGGTCGCAGCGCGCCCCGCACCAGGCACCGTCCCTCCCTCACCTACGCTCCCGCGACCCCCTACAATCGGCCCCATGCGCATCTACCTGCAACAGCTGCCCGGCGGCATCGAATCGCCCCGCTACGTCCAGCTGACCCTGCAACCGGATCTGTTCGGCGGTTGGGAGTTGTTGCGCGAGACCGGCCAGGTCGGCGGCCGGGCCCAACTGCGCCGCGAGCAGTACCTGCAGCAGGACCAGGCCCAGCAGGCTTTCGAGAAAGCCCGTGACTCGCAACTCAAGCGCGGCTACCAGCTCATGTTCGTGCGCGGCAGCGATGCTCCGCGCTGAGGAAAATCCATGTTGAAGAACGATCGACTGTTGCGCGCCTTGCGCCGCGAACCGGTGGACTGCACGCCGGTCTGGCTGATGCGCCAAGCCGGGCGCTACCTGCCAGAGTACCGCGCCACCCGCGCGCGTGCCGGCAGTTTCCTGGCCATGGCCAAGAACCCCGAGATTGCCTGCGAGATCACTCTGCAGCCCTTGCAGCGCTTCGAGCTGGATGCGGCGATCCTGTTTTCGGACATCCTGACCGTGCCCGATGCGATGGGCCTGGGCCTGTACTTCGTCGACGGCGAAGGCCCCAAGTTCCAGCATCCGCTGCGCAGCGCCGCGGACGTGGCAAAACTGGCCGTGCCGGACATGGAAACCGAATTGCGCTACGTCACCGATGCCGTACGCCGGGTACGTCGCGAGCTGGATGGCAAGGTGCCGCTGATCGGCTTTTCCGGCAGCCCGTGGACGCTGGCCTGCTACATGGTCGAAGGCGGCGGCAGCAAGGAGTACGCCCGCATCAAGGCCATGGCCCTCAACGAACCGGCGCTGTTGCATCGCGTGCTCGAAGTCGTCACCGACGCGGTGATCGCCTACCTCGGCGCGCAGCGCGCGGCCGGCGCGCAGGCGCTGCAGGTGTTCGACACCTGGGGTGGCGTGCTCTCGCCGGCGATGTACCGCGAGTTCTCGTTGCCCTACCTGGCACGCATCGCGCGCGAGCTCGAGCGCGGCCAAGGCGAGGAGCGCGCACCGCTGATCCTGTTCGGCAAGGGCAACGGCGTGCACCTGGAAGCCTTGTCGGTCAGTGGCGCGGATGCCCTGGGCGTGGATTGGACCGTGGAACTGGCCGATGCCGCACGCCGCACCGGCGGCCGCGTTGCCCTGCAGGGCAACCTGGATCCGGCCACGTTGTACGGCTCGCCCGAGGCGATCGCGCGCGAAGCCGGCCGCGTACTCGACAGCTATGCCGACGGCAACGGCGGCTCGCGCGAAGGCCATGTCTTCAACCTGGGCCACGGGATGTCGCCGGACATGGATCCGGAGCATGTGCGTGTGCTGGTGGACGCAGTGCACGAACTGAGCGCGCGCTAGAGGCTTCTAGCCGTTGCCGGCGGCGGCGTCCTGCACGGCGGCGGCCTCCGCGCTACACCGGCGGGGGCGGGCCGCTGCGGGGCGGCACGCTGTTTGCCGCCTTTCGCGCCATCGTGCGCCGGACGCGAGCCGTCCCCGGCGATGGCGATGGCGATGGCGTCGGCGCACATGCGCGCCCTCCACGCGCAGCGCGGATAATGGGTCGTCATCTTCCCTGCGGTCGCCCATGAACACCACGCCCACGTACATCACCCTGCGTCCACTGTTGTGGCTGGTGTCGTTGGCGATCTTCATGCAGATGCTGGATTCGACCATCGTCAACACCGCGTTGCCGGCGATGGCGCGCAGCCTGCACGAAAGTCCGCTGCAGATGCAGTCGGTGATCTTCAGCTATGCCTTGGCGGTGGCGATGTTCATCCCGGCCTCGGGCTGGATCGCAGACCGCTACGGCACGCGTCGCACTTTCCTGTGCGCGATCATCGTCTTCACCATCGGCTCGTTGTTGTGCGCCGGCTCCGAACAGCTGTGGCAGCTGGTGGCCGCGCGCGTGGTGCAAGGCATCGGCGGGGCGATGCTGCTGCCGGTGGGACGGCTGGCGGTCCTGCGTTCGGTGCCGCGCGAGGAATTCCTGCGCGCCATGAGCTTCATCGCCATCCCCGCGCTGGTCGGCCCGCTGATCGGACCCACCCTGGGCGGTTGGCTGGTGGAAATCGCCTCCTGGCACTGGGTGTTCCTGATCAACCTGCCCATCGGCGTGATCGGCTTCGCCTTCGCGCTGAAGGTGATGCCCGACCACTACGGCGAGCAGCGTCAGCGCTTCGACGTGTCGGGCTACCTGATGCTCGCCTTCGGCATGGTCGCGCTGTCGCTCGCGCTGGACGGCATCTCCGAGCTGGGGCTGCGCAGTGCCTTCGTGATGCTGCTGGCCATCGGCGGCCTGGCGGCGCTGATCGGCTACTGGCTGCATGCCGCCAATTCCAGTGCGCCACTGTTTCCACTGGCGCTGTTCAAGGTGGCCAGCTATCGCATCGGCATCCTCGGCAACCTGTTCGCGCGCATCGGCAGCGGCAGCATGCCCTTCCTCATCCCGTTGCTGTTGCAGGTAGGCCTGGGCATGAGCCCGCTGAATGCCGGGCTGATGATGATTCCCGTCGCGGCCGCCGGCATGGCGTCCAAGCGCGCGGCCGTGCGGCTGGTGACCCGTTTTGGTTACCGTCGCGTGCTGATGGTCAACACCGTGCTGGTGGGCGTGATGATGGCCAGCTTCGTGCTCGTGGTGCCCGGCCAGCACCTGGGGTGGCGACTGCTGCAGTTGGCCGTGTTCGGCGCCGTCAATTCGTTGCAGTTCACGGTGATGAACACGGTGACCCTGCGCGACCTGGACCGTGGTTTGGCCAGTCCGGGCAATGCCTTGCTGTCGATGGTCATGATGCTCGCCACCGGCTTTGGCGCCGCCGCGGCCGGCAGCCTGCTGGCGGCCTTCAGCGAGCACCTGGGCGTCACCAACCACGGCGACGCGACCACGGCCCTGCACGCCACGTTTGCCTGCGTGGGGGCGATCACCCTCACCTCGACGCTGATCTTCTGGCAGCTGGCCGATACGCGCCCCGAACCACGGCAGGTGGAAGAAGTGGCCGAGTAGGCGTGCATGCGGCGCACACGGACCGGCCGGCACACTGGCCGCTCTTCCGGAGGCCTGCCCATGTCCGACCGCTCCAAGCCTTTCGACGCCATCGTGGTTGGCGGCAGCTACGCCGGCATGTCCGCTGCCTTGCAGCTGGCGCGGGCCCGGCGCAACGTGTTGGTGATCGATGCTGGCGAGTGCCGCAACCGGCGTGCGCGCCATTCGCACGGGCTGATCGGGCGCGACGGCGACACCCCGGCGCAGATCTCCGAGCAGGCCCGGTCGCAACTGATGGCCTACCCCACCGTGCACTGGCGCGAGGCACGGGTCGAGTCCGGTACGGGATCACAGGAAGACACGTTCGAGGTCACCACCACCGATGGCGCCCGGTTCTCTGCCAGGCGCCTGGTGCTGGCCTATGGCGTGCGCGACGAACTGCCAACGATTGATGGACTGGCCGAGCGATGGGGTCGCAGTGTCTTCCACTGCCCCTATTGCCATGGTTACGAACTGGCCGACCAGCGCATCGGCATTCTGGGTGAGCCGCCTCACGGCGCCGCGCATCTGGCGCAGATGCTGCCGGACTGGGGCAAGGTCACGCTGTTCGGCCACGATGCTTCCTTCGCGCCAGAGACTGCACTGGGCCGCCGGCTCGCCGAACGCGGCGTCCACATTGAGCGGTCACCGGTGCTGCACGTGGAAGGACACGCCACCGTCGCGCTGGCCGATGGACGCCGCGTGGAAATGGACGGTCTGTTTGTCAGCACGGTGACGCGGCCGGCCAGCCCGCTGGCGGTGCAGCTGGGCTGCGAATTCGAATCCGGCACGCTGGGGGATTGCCTGACGACCGATGCCGCCAAGCAGACCACCGTGCCCGGCGTGTTCGCTTGTGGCGACGTGGCGAGGATGACCGGCAGCGTCGCGCTCGCCATCGGCGAGGGCGCCCTCGCCGGCGTGGCCACGCATCAATCGCTACTGGACCTGCTCGACGATTGAAGTCGTCGTGCCCAGGCCCGCGCTCAACCCGCGGGCGGCTCGGGATGCAGCACCTGCGCGATCGCCTCGCCCAGGATCTCGCCGGTGACCGGCTTGCGCAGGAAGCCATCGAAGCCGGCGGCGCGCGCAGCCGGCTCGGCATCGGCATCGGCGCGGGCGGTCACTGCGATCAAGGGCATTTCATGACCGAATACCCGCAATTGGCGCGCCAAGGCGAAACCGTCCAGGCCGGGCAGGTCCAGATCAAGCAAGGCCACGTCGAACGGTTGGTCGGCCACCTCGGTCAGCGCGGCCAGTCCATGCGCCGCGTGCACGACGGTGTGCCCCCGCACGCCCAGCAGACCCACGATGACCTCGGCGATGGTGGCATCGTCTTCAACCAACAGGATGCGCAGCGGTGTATGCGGTGCCGGTGCCTCTCGGCTCACTCCTTGGCGTGAGGCGCCCGACGGCACCCAGCGCAACGGCAGCTCGACCACGAAGCGGGTGCCACTGCCCAATCGGCTGATGATATCGATGCGGCCACCCATCGCCACGGCCAGCTCCTGGCAGATCGCCAGCCCCAGGCCGCTGCCACCGTAGCGCGCGGCGGTACGCGGGCCCTCGCCTTGTTCGAAACGCTGGAACAGGCGTTGCTGCTGTTCGAGGCTGACGCCGGGACCGGTGTCGGCGATCTCGAAACGCAGGCCCTGTCCCGGTATCGGCGCGGCCACCCGCAAGGTCACGCTGCCCCGCTCGGTGAACTTGACCGCGTTGTTGAGCAGGTTCAGCAGGATCTGGCGCACGCGGGTGACATCGCCGTTGGCAGCGATCTCGCCATCCAATGCATCTTCCAACACGAACAGCAGGCCGCGGCTCTCGGCCAGCGGCGCGGTCATCGCCGCCACCTCTTCCACCAGCTGGTTGACCGAGAAAGGCTGCAGGTCCAGTTCCAGCCGGCCGGCTTCAATGCGCGCCAGATCCAGTGCGTCGTTGACCAGCCGCAACAGATGCGCACCGGCGCGACGGATGGCTTCGGTGTAGCCGCGCTGCCGCGTATCCAACGCGGTATTGAGCAACAGTTCGCTCATGCCCATCACGCCGGTCATCGGCGTGCGCACCTCGTGCCCGAGCGTGGCCAGGAAACGGGTCTTGGCCAGCGATGCCTGCTCGGCCAGCTCCTGTTTGTGGACCGCCAACTGCCAGGCGTGCAAGCGGCGCAATCTTCGCCGGTACAGCAGCACGATCGCCAGGATCACGCACGCGCCCAGTATGGCCAGCGAAGCCAAGCCCCAGGGACTGCGCCACCACGGCGGCAGGACCTCGAACGTCAAGGTGCGGATCTTCGACCACACCCCGTCGACGGTCTTGCCCTGTACTTCCAGCGTGTAGTGGCCGGCGGGCAACCGCGAGAACAGGCGTTCGCCGCTGGGGCCCACGTCGATCCACTCCGGGTCGTAGCCGCTGAGCCGGAACCGATAGCTGTTGGCGTCCGAATCACTGAAGGAAAGCATGCGCGCCACGATGTGCAGGTCGCGGTCGCCGTCGGCAATCACCAGCGGCTCCACATAGGTCAGGTCCAGGCCTTTCTCGCCTCGGCGAAGGCCGACCCGCTCGATCATCAACGGCGGCTGGCGCGTGGCGGGTCGCACCTGCGCCGGGTCGAACACCACCAAGCCGTCGGGCGTGGCGGCGATCAGTTGTCCGTTACGCGATTGCAGCAGTGTGCGGCGGCGAAACTGCTGGCTGGGCAAACCGTCGTGCACGCCGTAGATGCGGATGGCGCCGTTGGCCGGGTCGATGCGGATCATGCCGCGCATGCTCGACAGCCACGCCACGCCTGCGCCATCGACGACCAGGCCGCCCGGCTCCAACGCCGGCAACTCCTGCGGGCGGCCGATCACATCCAGCACTTGCAACTGCTGGCCCGTCCACAGATGGCGCTGCACCTGTCCCATGCCAGCCAGCCAGGCCACGCCGGTCTCCGTCACCCGGAACGCGAACAACGGCAAGGTCGGCGACCCCGGCACCGGTTCGAAGCGATCACGCGCTTCCACCCAGCGCAACAGCCCGCGACTGCTCGCCAACCACAAGGCGCCGTCCGGACCGATTTCCATGTCGTTGACCGCCAGTTCCGGACTCAGGCCATGCGTGTCATGCGCGATGTCGCGCAGCACGTGGCCTTCTTCGTCACGCACCTGGAAGCCGTTGACGTCGGAGTAGATCCACAATCGGCCGTCCGCACTTTGCCGCAACATCTCCGCCTCGCCGGCGGTCGCCGGATCCTGCGAGTCGTCGTCCTGCCAGCGCCGTACCGAGCGATCGTGGGGGTCGTAGCGCACCAGCGCGCGCAGCATGCCGATCCATACCCGGCCCTGCCGATCTTCCAGCACCGACTGCGGCCAGCGCCGGCCATCGACGGGCGAGAGGTGATGTTCGATGCGGCCCGTGGCCGGATCCAGTCGATCCAGCACCCCGCGCGTGCCCACCAGCCAGAAGCTGCCGTCGGCCGCGCTGGCGGCCGCCAGCACATAGGGATTGGCCAACGTCTCGGGCGCATCGCGGCGGTTGGACAGTACTGCGAACTGGCGCCAATTCGCCGGCAAGTGCCACAGGCCCGTGTTGGGGCTGGCGAACCACAGGCCGCCTTCCCGATCCTCATAGGCGGTGGACCAGTTGGGTTTGACCAGGCCTCGCGCCGAAGCGCTATACAAGGGCACGTTGCTCAACCGGCCGTCGGCGACGCGGCCCAGTCCGGACAGTGTGTCCAGCCAGTAGCTGCCGGCGCTGTCGCGCAGCAGCACCGCCAGCGCCGATTCATCGCCGACACCGCTCCAGGGTCGTTCGACGATGGCGCCATCGGGGCGCCGCATCAGCAGATTGCCGCTGGCATCGGCGATCCACAGGCTGCCGTTGGCCTCGATGGTGATCCCGTTGATGAAGCGATTGAAATTTCCCGGCAGCTTCAACCGTTCGAAATCATGACCGGTCCATCGCGCCACGCCGTTCTTGGTCGCTATCCACAGGGTGCCATCCGGGGCGACCTTGAGGAAATTGATCGAGGCCGACGGCACGCTGCGCTCATCGCCAGCCGCCGGCAGGAAACGCTGCATCTTTCCGTCCGGCGCGATGCGGTACAGGCCACCGGTCGAGGTGCCGAACCAGACGCTGCCGTCAGGCGTGGACTCGATGCACCACACCGTGGCGCCCAGCATCTGCGGGTAGCCTTTGGGATCGTAGTAATGGAAGCGCCGGCGATCGGCGGTCAACATCAGCAAGCCGGCGTTCTCGGTGCCTATCCACACCCGGTTGCGGCGATCCACGTGCACCGCCCAGATCATGTTGTCGCGCAAGCCATCCTCGATGCGCCAGATGCGATACCCGCGGCCGTCATAGCGCGCCAGGCCGTCGCTACTGGCCAGCCACAGATAACCGTGTGCATCCTCGGCAAATCCGTTGATGGCATTGGACGGCAGGCCATCGGCCACCGTCAGCTGGCGAGGTTGTGGCGTGGCCGGGACCGCCGCCCATGCGGCATGGCAGGCCAACAAAGACACAACGCACAGCCAGGCACCCAACACCACGGCGGCCGGTAGACGCGCACCGCGTGGCACCCGCCGTGGCGCCGGCCTTTTGTCAGGCGCCGCGCCGCCAGGCGCCTGGCGCGACTGTCTTGTTTGCCCCATGCGCGCCATCGTCGTCCCGAACTTTCCCCGGTCGGCATCGTGCAAGCAGGCGCGGTGGCTGGCAAGTCGAGGGCCCTGGTCGACGGGGCCGCGTTCCTCAGTCCACCGCCTCGGCCTGCTCCAGCGCGGCCGCGCGGCCCCGCCATACCCCCGCCAGTGCCTGGGTCAGCGCTTGGCCCGTCACCGGTTTGCGCAGGAAGGCATCGCAGCCGGCGGCCAGCGCAAAGGGCTGGGCATCGGCGTCGGAGCGCGCAGTCACCGCGATCACCGGTAGAGCGTCACCCATCGCCCGCAGTTGCCGCACCAGGGCCAAGCCGTCCAGGCCGGGCAGGTCCAGGTCGAACAGACCGACGTCAAAATGCTGAACGCTCAACTCGGTCAGCGCGGCCAACCCGTTGGACACGTGGACGACCTGGTGGTCCCGCGCGCGCAGCAGGCTGGCGATGACCTCGGCCACGGTGGCGTCGTCCTCCACCAACAACAGCCGCAATACCGGCAGCGGTGGACCGTCCTGGGCCACGACCAGCGCGTTGGCATGCTTCAGCCAAGGCAGTGGCAACTCGACGCGAAACCGCGCCCCGCGGCCGGGCAGGCTGTCGACTTCGATGGTCCCGCCCATGGCGGTGGCCAGTTCACGGCAGATCGCCAAGCCCAGCCCGCTGCCGCCGTGGCGGGCCTGGGTATGGGCGCCCTCTGCCTGCTCGAAGCGCCGGAACAGGCGCGCCAACTGCTCTTGGCTCAGGCCTGGTCCGGTATCGCTGATTTCGAAGACCACGCCGCGGGCGTCGCTACCTGGCATGGCGTGCAGCACCACTTCGCCGCGCTCGGTGAACTTGATCGCATTGGACAACAGGTTGAGGAGGATCTGCTGCACCCGGTTGGGGTCTCCGCGCAACGCGGCCGGCAATCCGGGCGCCAACTGCCACTGGAAAACCAGTCCCTTGCGTTCAGCCAATGGCCGCGCCAGTGCCACGACCTGGTCGAGCAGCGAACGCAGGTCGAAGTCGCGTTGCTCCAGCGACAACTTGCCCGCCTCGATACGCGCCAGGTCCAGCGCATCGTTGACCAGGCGCAACAGATGCCGGCCGGCGGCATCGATGGCGCTGGCGTAGCCGTGCTGGCGTTCGTTCAAGGGCGTCTGCAACAGCAGTTCAGTCATGCCCAGCACACCCGTCATGGGCGTGCGCACCTCATGACCGAGCGTGGCCAGGAAGCGTGTCTTGGCCAGGGACGCTTGTTCGGCGAGCTCGCGCTTGTGCTGGGCGAGCTGCCAGACATGCCGTGCGCGCAGCCTGCGGCGATACAGCCCGAACGAGGCCAGGATCGCCAGGGCACCGGCCACCACCAACGCCGCGACGCCTCCGCGACTGCGCCACCACGGCGGCGACACGCTGAAATGCAGGCTGCGCACCGTGGAAGTATTGCCGCGCGAATCCACGCCCTGCACTTGCAGCGCATAGTCGCCGGCGGACAATGCGGAGAACTCGCGTTGGCCCAGTTGCCCCTGCTCGATCCAGTCTTCGTCCAGGCCCATCAGGCGCGAACGATAGCGATTGCCTTGGGGTTCGCCGAATGACAGCAGTCGCGTGGACACCCGCAATTGCCGATCCCCCGCCTGCAGCTGCAGGCCGGCAGGCGGCGTGAGCGCCTGGCGACGGCCGTCGCGCAGCACGCTGACCTCCTCGATGCGCAGCCGCGGCAAGGCCGGCAAGGCATCGGGCATGCGCGTGTCGACCAGCAACATGGTGCCGTCGACGGTGCCGCCCAACAGCACGCCACCGCGATCCATCCGCAGGCACTCGTCGATGAACTCCCGGCTGGCCAGGCCATCGCGCAGGCCCAATTGCCGCACCGGTGCATGTTCGGGCGTGGCATGGGGGTCGAAACGCCACAACCCCCGCCGCGTGGACAACCACAATCGGCCACTTTCATCGACCTGCAGACCCATCACTTCGGTGGCCGGCAGCCCGTCATGCGCGCCGTAACCTACCCGCCGTTGCCAACCGGTTTCGGCACGGCGCCAGTACTCCAGGCGGGCCAGGCGGTAGGTCCACAACCCACCCTGCGCATCCAGTGCGAAGGCGTCGACTGCTTCACGTGGCAGGCCCGGCAAAGGATTGAATCGACGCTGGTCCGGGTTCCATTCGTGCATGCCGCGATTGCCCGCGAGCCAGACCTGCCCCGCCGGCCCCAGGCCCAATTGTTCGATGCTGCTGCTGTCCAGGGTTCCGCCTGCGTCACCGACGATCTCGTCGAGCACCGCACCGCTGCGCCCGTCGCGGTGTTGGACCGTGTTGACGACGGACAGCCACAGATCGCCGCGGGCGTCTTCGATCATCCATTCCGGCGCGCCGTAGAGCGGCACGCCATTGGCGACCCCGGCAGGCCATTCCTGGTACGCCCCGCTGCGCAGATCAATTCGGGCCAAACCTGTCTGGTAGCTGCCCAGCCACAGCCGCCCGCGATGGTCTTCCAGGCCCGTCGTCATCTGCACACCGCGCAGGCGCTCGTTGCGCCAAGGCAAGGGGTATTGCTGCCCGGTCTGGGTATCGAGCCGCGAGAGCCTGCCCTCCGCCGCGACCTGCCACAGCCCGCCTTGGCGTGCGGGCGCCAAGGGACAGTAAACGCCGTCGCCCAGGTCACGCGGCAGGGCCATGACCGCCGTGCGCTTCCAATCTGCGCGCAGGTACGCCAGGCCCCGGCCCAGCGCAGGCACCCACAACCCGCCTTCATGGCTGCGGAACACCGCCTGGACCACGCGCCGCTCCGGCACGCCCGAGTCGCCCATCGCCACGCGCACCGGCTGCCCGCGATCATCCACCCGCCACAGGCCCTGTTCGCCGCCCAGCCAGTATTGGCCATCACCGCCGGCGGCCATTGCCCACAGGATGTTGCTGGCCTGGCTGTTGAAACCCCGTCCCCAGTCCGGGCGCTGCCAATGTCCGCGCACATCGCGCTGCATGACCCCGGCGCCGGTAGCCACCCACAGTCGCTCATCGATCCACGCCAGCGCGAAGACACCGTCTTCAACCGGCATCGCCTCGCGCTGCAGTTTCTTGCCGTCGTAGCGCAGCAGCCCGGCGGTCGTTCCGATCCACAGATCGCCGGCCGGATCGCTGGCCAGCGCCATCACATGCAGCGACGGGGCAGGCAACTGGTGGCTCAGGTCGAAATGCGTGAGCTCGCCATCAGCTGCAATGCGATAGAGCTGCCCGCCCTGGGTGCCGAACCAGACCTCGCTGCCGCGCCCGGCAAGGGCGAACACGCCCTCCTCCACCGGGCGCGAACTTGCATCGACGCGATAGTGGCGGAAGCCCTGGCGCGCGGTGTCGAGCATGCTCACGCCGCGCCCCTCGGTGCCGATCCATATCCGGTCTTCGGCATCGATGTACAGCGCTTGCAGTGCATTGCCAGGCAACGAGCGCGGATTGTCCGGGTCGTGCCGCCAGACGGTGAAGCCCGTGCCGTCGTAGCGGGCCAGCCCGTCGCCGGTGGCCAGCCACAGATATCCGTCGCGGTCCTGGGCGATGCCGGTAATGTCGGTGGACGGAAGCCCGTCGGCGCTGTCGACCACGCCGAACCTCGGCAACTCCGGCACGGCGCCGTAGGCGCAAGCGGCCAGCATCCACAGGCCGAGTCCCAGCCACTTGAGCACGCCCATGGCCGCTCCTCCCTGTCGTCCAACTTCCTGATCGGGCATGCTCGCAACGGATCGTTTCGGGCGCAACCCAAGGCGGGAGTGGATCGATGTGCCTAGAATCGGCGCCATGAACCCCGCGATCCGATTGCTGCTGCCGTCCGCCCTGCTGGTGTCCGCCGCGTTGGCTGCCGGCCCGGTGGTGGCCGCGCCAGCCGAATTCGCACTGGATCCCGTCCACACGAGAGTGTTGTTTGCCGTCGACCACGCGGGCTTCTCCAAGGCGCTGGGCACCGTGTCGGGCAGCCAGGGCGTCCTGCGCTTCGACCCGAACGATTGGTCTTCGGCCCACCTCGAAGTCACCGTGCCGGTCAGTCGGCTGGAGCTGGGCGACGCCCCATGGAACCAGGCTGCACTCGCACACGGCCTACTCGACGGTGAGCGGTTTCCCGACGCGCATTTCATCTCCACACGCATCGAACCGGTGGACGCCCAGCACGCGCGCGTCGTCGGCGACCTCACCCTGCGCGGCGTCACCCGCGAAGTCGCGCTGGACGTCACCCTCAATCAACTCAAGCGCCACCCGATGCCGCCGTTCCGTCGTACCGCCGGCTTTTCGGCCACTGCTACGCTCAGTCGCGCGGACTTCGGTGTCGATGCCTGGAAATCGATGATCGGCGACCGTGTGGAATTGCGCATCGAGGCCGAAGCCGTTCGTAAAGGCAAGGCCGACGATGCGCCACTCGAACCCACCGAAGTCCCGCCTTCGGCACCCGCCCAGGACGACACGCCATGACCTTGAAGAACACCGCCCAGCGCTGGGGCGGCATCAGCCAGACACTGCACTGGCTGATTGCACTGCTGATCCTGTTGTTGGGCGTGGTGGGCCTGATCATGGGCGAACTGCCCCGGACACCCAAATATTTCTGGGTCTACACCGCCCACAAATCGCTGGGCATCAGCGTGTTGGCCTTGGTCATCGCACGGCTGGGCTGGCGACTGGTTGCGGGCGCACCCAAGCCGGTGCTTGGCACCCCGACCTGGCAGGAGCGAGCCGCCTCGCTCACCCATGTGCTGCTGTACCTGATGACCTTCGCCCTGCCGCTGTCCGGTTGGCTGTATGACTCGGCCAGCGGCCTGCGTCCGTTCCGGTGGTTCGGCCTGGCCGAGATGCCCAAGCTGAGCGCGCCGGACGAATCCGTGGCCCGGCTGGCCCATTTTTTCCATGAATGGGGTTTCTGGCTGCTGATCGCCGTCGTGCTGCTACACGCAGGCGCAGCCTTCTACCACCACTTGTTCCAGCACGATGCCACGCTGGCACGCATGCTCCCGCGTGGCTGGCTCACTTCCCCCGAAGAGGAAACCCGCTGATGTCCACCCCATTCGCTTCTCCGGCCGCCGTGGCCGCCACCCTGGTGGCGATGCTGGCCGCCGCGCCGGCGCTGGCCGCCGATTACGTGCAGGCGCCGGGCTCCACCCTGGTGTTTGCCACCCAGTACGACGGGGAAGTATTTACCGGCACGTTTCCCGGCTTCGACACCCGGCTCACGTTCGATCCGGCCAATCTGGCCGCTTCCAGGCTTGAGGTGACCATTCCGCTGGCCGGCGCCAAGAGTGGCAATGCCGATCGTGACGCCACGCTGCAGAAGGAAGACTTCTTCAACGTGGCCAAGTTCGCCACGGCGCATTACCGGGCCGACAAATTCCGCGCCCTGGGCGGCAACCAGTACGCGGCGGATGGCACGCTGGAACTGCGCGGCGTCAGCAAGCCGGTCACCCTCAACTTCACCTGGACGCCGGGCGCACAACCGGTGCTGGCTGGCAAGGCCACCGTCAAACGCCTGGATTTTGGCGTGGGCGGCGGCGACTGGGCCGATACCGGCACCATTCCCAACGAGACGGCGATCAGTACCAAGGTCGTGCTCAAGGCGAAGTAGGCCTGCGCTGCGGGAGTCGGCCGTCCTGCGGTGGCTGGGATGCACGGGCGCTGGTCAGCTCCCGTCACTTGGGCGTTTGGGCGTTTGGGCGCGTGGGCGCCGAACGCCTCCGGTGGCTTGCGCGCGTGGGCGGCGTCGGCGCGATAGCGCTGGGCCAGGCGCGAGCCGCGGCATTTCAGGCCCGCCCATCCAGCCACGCCGCCAGGACCGCCGAATCGAACGGCCAGTCGAGTTCCCGGCCGGCCGGGTCTCGCAAGACCGGGACGCGGCTGCCGTAGCGGGCCTCCAGCAAGGGCTGATCGTCGATATAGACGCTCGAGAAGTCGCCGGCGCGCGCGGCGGCCAGGGTCTCCACGGCCAGGTCGCACAGGTGGCAGTCGTCGCGCTGGTACAGGGTCAAGGGCATGCGGGCTCCGGAATTGCTGCACTGCGTTCAGGCCTGTCGCGGCCCGACCCTTAGAATATTCGACCTTTCCCTGGTTTCGGCATCATGGCAGTCAGCACGTTCGACCTGTTCAAGATCGGCATTGGCCCGAGTTCCTCGCATACGGTCGGGCCGATGCGCGCGGCCGAGCGCTTCGTCCACCGTTGGCTGCTCGACACCGGCCGGCTGGCGGAGGTGGTCCGCATCCGGGCCGAAGTGTTCGGCTCGCTGGCCTTGACCGGTCGCGGCCATGGCACCGACAAAGCGGTGCTGCTGGGCCTGGAGGGTCATCGTCCCAACCTCATCGATCCAGACCTCATCCCGGCCGCACTGGAACGCATCCGCAGCAGCAAGCGCCTCAAGTTGATGGGCCAGCATGAGATCGCCTTCGACGAGAAGCGCGACCTGCCGATGAACAAGCGCCAGAAGTTGCCGTTCCACACCAACGGCATGCGCTTCACCGCCTACGACGCGGCCGACGAAGTCATCGCCACGCGCGACTATTACTCGGTCGGCGGCGGCTTTGTCGTCAACCAGGACGACGCGGCCGACGATCGCATCGTGGCCGATCAAACGCCTCTGCCCTATCCGTTCAACAGTGGCGATGAGCTGCTGGCGCAGTGCGCGCGCAGCGGCCTGAGCATCGCCGAACTCATGTTCGAGAATGAGAAGAGCTGGCGCAGCGAGACCGAGATCCGCAATGGCCTGCGCGAGATATGGATGGCGATGCAGCACTGCGTGGCGCGCGGCATCCGCGAGGAAGGCACGTTGCCCGGTGGCCTGCATGTCTCGCGGCGCGCGCCGGCCTTGTATCGCGAACTGTCCTCCAAACCGGAGGCGGCAATGCGCGATCCGCTGACCACGCTGGACTGGGTCAATCTCTACGCGCTGGCGGTGAACGAAGAGAACGCAGCGGGCGGACGGGTCGTTACCGCGCCTACCAACGGGGCCGCTGGCATCATCCCTTCGGTGTTGCACTATTTCGATCGTTTTTGCCCAGGCAGCACCGAACAAGGCTTGTTCGATTTCCTGCTGACCGCCGCCGCCATCGGCATCCTCTACAAGGAAAACGCCTCCATCTCCGGTGCCGAAGTCGGCTGCCAGGGAGAGGTGGGCGTGGCGTGTTCGATGGCCGCCGGCGGCCTGGTCGCCGCGTTGGGTGGCAAGCCCGGCCAAGTCGAGAACGCGGCCGAAATAGGCATGGAGCACAACCTTGGCCTGACCTGCGACCCGATCGGCGGGCTGGTGCAGATCCCCTGCATCGAGCGCAATGCAATGGGTGCAGTGAAGGCGATCAACGCCTCGCGCATGGCGATGCGCGGCGATGGCAAGCACAAGGTCTCGCTCGACAAGGTCATCAAGACCATGCGCGACACCGGTCGCGACATGCAGGACAAATACAAGGAAACCAGTCGCGGCGGATTGGCGGTCAACGTCATCGAGTGTTGAACCGACAGCTCTGCCCGGTGTGTTGATCAGGCTGGCCTGGCGCGCATCCCGGTCCGGGCCAGCCCCGCACGGCCGGCTCACCTCGATGCGATAACCTGCGGCCTCCCCCAGCGGAGGCCGTTTTTTATGCGACGTGCCCTAGTTCTTCTGCTGTCGCTCGCGCTAAGCGCGGGGACCGCATCCGCCCAGCCGTCTGCCGCCTACGGACCGCGCCTGGAAGGCTTCGACTATCCGCACCCGGTGCACATCCACCGCTTCCAGTCGCAGGGCCAAGACGTGGAGATGGCCTATCTGGACGTGGCGCCCAGCGGCACCCCGAAAGGTCGCAGCGTCGTGCTGCTGCACGGCAAGAACTTCTGCGCCGCGACCTGGCAGGACACGATCACCGCGCTCGCCGACGCCGGTTACCGAGTGATCGCCCCCGACCAGATCG
>DASWQJ010000288.1:0-7456 GCA_036403795.1 Stenotrophomonas sp. | reverse complement strand
CGTCCGGCCTGCCCCAGGGCAAGGCCGACAACCAGATCCTGGCCGTCGTCCAGGCCCTGCGCGAACGCCATGCGCCGCGCGACGTCGTGCTGGTGTCCAAGGACATCAACATGCGCGTCAAGGCGCGCGCGCTGGGCCTGCCGGCCGAAGACTACTTCAACGACAAGACGCTCGACGATGGCGACCTGCTCTACACCGGCGTCCTCGCGCTCCCGGCCGACTTCTGGGACAAGCACGGCAAGACGATGGAGAGCTGGAACCAGGGCGGCTACACCTACTACCGCATCGTCGGTCCGCTGGTGCCCTCGCTGCTCATCAACCAGTTCGTCTACCTGGAGACGCCCGGCGCCGCGCCGCTGTACGCCCGCGTCACCGAGATCACCGGCAAGTCGGCGGTGCTGAAGACGCTGAAGGACTACACGCACGCGAAGAACGCCGTCTGGGGCATCACGGCGCGCAACCGCGAGCAGAACTTCGCGCTGAACCTGCTGATGGATCCCGAGGTCGACTTCCTCACGCTGACCGGCACCGCCGGCACCGGCAAGACGCTGATGACTCTGGCCGCCGCGCTGGCCCAGGTCTTCGATGACCGCCGCTACAGCGAGATCATCGTCACCCGCGTGACCGTGCCGGTGGGCGAGGACATCGGCTTCCTGCCCGGCACCGAGGAAGAAAAGATGGGCCCCTGGATGGGCGCCCTCGACGACAACCTCGAAGTGCTGGCCATGGGCGGGTCCTCTGCCGGCGAATGGGGCCGTGCGGCCACCAACGACCTGTTGGCAAGCCGCATCAAGATCCGCTCGATGAACTTCATGCGCGGGCGCACCTTCCTGTCCCGATACCTCATCCTGGACGAGGCGCAGAACCTCACGCCCAAACAGATGAAGACACTGATCACCCGCGCCGGCCCCGGCACCAAGATCGTCTGCCTGGGCAACGTCGAGCAGATCGACACGCCCTATCTCACCGAGACCACCTCGGGGCTGACCTACGCCGTCGACCGTTTCAAGAACTGGCCCCACAGTGCACACGTGACATTGCGCCGCGGCGAACGCTCGCGCCTGGCCGACTATGCCTCGGAGGTCCTGTGAAACCGCTTCGGATCTGCCTGTTGGCCGCCGTCATCGCGGCCACCGGCTGCGCCACCGATGGAGGCGTTCCCGGCTCCACCGTGCCGACCTCGATCAAGGCCGGGCAATCCTGGGTGGTCACCCGGCCACTGGTCGCGGCACAAGTACTGGACACCTGCTCCCGCGATAGCCCCGCGCGCCATCCCGGCGAGGTCACGGGCTACTGGGCACCCAGCCGTGAGCAGGTCGAGCAGCTGGAATCGCGATTGGCGCAACTGCAGTCGCAAGTCGCCAATCCCGGCGACTTCGATCGGCAGTACGTCGGCATCGAGGCCAACGGGCGTCGCCTGATCTATATCAACGCGTTCCATTTACCCAACGACAGTGAAATGGATCCTGCGCGCACTGCCATCCGTGTCTGTGATGGCGGCGCGCAATTCTGGGGCGCCTTGTACGATCCCGAGCTCGGCACGTTTTCGGACGTGAGCTTCAACGGACCGGGCTGACAGCACCCCCCACGACTGACAGCAGCCAGGTCATCTCAATCAGGTGATCGATGAAACTGCTGCCCTCTTGGGTCTGGATTGGCGCATGGGTGCTGTCCGCCGCCGCCGGCATGATCAATGTCGTCAGCTATCTCGGCATTACCCGGCTGCTTGTCAGCCACGTAACCGGCAGCACCAGCCTGCTGGGCGTGGCGCTTGCGCAAGGCGACTGGCAAGCGGCCAGACTGCTGTCGGGACTGCTCCTGGCCTTCGTGATGGGAGCCAGCATCAGTGGCCTGCTCATCCGCGACGACGAGCTGCAATTGGGCCGCCGCTATGGCGTCACGCTGACCCTCATCGCGGCCATGATCTTGCTCGCCACCACGATGTTCGAGGGGCCGGTGGTCTGGGCGACGTGGATACTGGCCATGGCTTGCGGGATGCTCAACGCCATGGCCAGCACCTACAGCGGCTCGGTGGTGCGCACCACGCATATCACCGGCATGCTCACCGACCTGGGCATTTGCGTCGGCCACCTGCTGCGCGGCCTGCCGTTGCAGGCCCGGCGCATGATCCTGTGCAGCCTGATCATCGGCGGCTTCTTCGCCGGCAGCCTGCTCGGCGTCTGGTTGTTCATCCACTTCCAGCATCAGGCGCTGTACGTGCCCGCCACCCTCATCGGCAGCACCGGCATCGCGTATTTCCTCTATCGGCAATGGTGGGCGCCGCGCACTCGTCGTTGAGGCCGCAGGGGCCGGCACACTCGATGCACGAGACCGGCCGCCGGTGCACAATCGGCCGATGAGCTCCCAGATCCTTTCCGCACTGACCATCGCCGGGTCCGACTCCGGTGGCGGCGCCGGCATCCAGGCCGACCTGAAGACCTTCGCGGCCCATCGCGTGCACGGTCTGTCGGCCATCGCCGCCCTCACCGCCCAGCACACCCGCGGCGTCACCGCGGTACACGTGCCCTCCACGGACTTCCTCGCCGCACAGATCGAAGCGTGCTTCGAAGATTTCGACATCCAGGTCGTCAAGCTCGGCATGCTCGCCAATGCCGAAGTCATCGCCTGCGTGGCCGATGCGCTCGAACGTCATCGCCCCCCCTTCGTCGTGCTCGATCCGGTCATGGTCGCCACCAGCGGCGCCAAACTGCTCGAAGACGCCGCACTCGAAGCACTGCGCACGCGCCTGTTGCCCAAGGCCACCCTGCTGACGCCCAACATCCCCGAGGCCGAACTGCTGCTTGGCCAGGCGATCGACGACAGCGATGCCGCCGAACGCGCCTGCGCCGCGCTGCTTGAACTCGGTGCCAGCGCCGTCTTGCTCAAAGGCGGGCATTTATTCGAAGGCCTGCGCGTGGTGGATCGCTACGACGACGGCGTTTCGCGTCACGAATACATCCACGCCCGCCTGCCGGTCGACGCCCATGGCACGGGCTGCACCCTCGCCTCGGCGGTCGCTGCGCAGTTGTGCAACGGCCTGACGTTGGCCAATGCGTGCGAGGCGGCCATCGATTATGTCGCCCGCGCCTTGCAGGGCGGCTATCGCCCCGGCCGCAGCGACGTGCTGGTGCTCGACCATTTTGGCGCGGCGCGCCACGGATGAACCCCACGCCCCTGTTCGAACTGCAGGCCGACGATGGACACCGCTGGCAACTGGCAGGTCGCAGGCCGGCACGTGCACGTGCCGCGTTGCTCTGGTTGCCGGCATTGGGCGTGGCCGCGCGCCACTACGAGCGTTTCGCCGAGGCACTAGCCGATCGCGGGATTGCGGTATTGCTGCACGAATGGCGTGGCAACGGCAGCAGCAGCCTGCGACCCTCGCGCCAGCACGATTGGGGCTATCGCGAGATCCTTCAGCAGGACTTGCCTGCCAGCCATCGCCAGTTGCGCACCTGGGCTGGCGATATGCCGCTGCTCATCGGCGGTCACAGCCTGGGCGGACAGCTGGCCAGTTGCTACGCGGGCCTGCAACCCTCCAGCTTCTCGCGCCTGTGGTTGGTCGCCAGTGGCACGCCTGGGTGGCAAAGCTTTCCGCCGCCCATGCGATACGCACTGCCCGCGGTGTACCGTTTCCTGCCCTGGCTGGCGCGCGTCCATGGCACCCTGCCCGGCAAGCGGATTGGTTTTGGCGGTACCGAAGCCCGCGGCCTCATCACCGATTGGGCGCGTGTGGGCCTGACCGACCACTACGCGGCGCGCGGCCTGTCCGAAGACCTGGAAGCGGCCCTGCGCGAGTTGAATGTGCCCGTGGATGCCGTGTTGCTCGAGCACGATCGACTCGCCCCCGGCACCTCGCTACGTGCGTTGACCGCGCGCATGAAAGGCCCAACGCACTTGCAATTGCTCTCGGCTGAGCGGCTGGGTACGCGAGCCGACCATTTCGCATGGATGAAGCAACCGGCTGCGGTTGCTGAAGCCCTGCAAGGATCGATCCCGTGAAATTTTTCCGTGGAGGGGATTGACGCGTTCTGGGCGCTCCCGCATAATTCTCCTCCTGACGCGCGCCCGTAGCTCAGTTGGATAGAGTACCTGGCTACGAACCAGGCGGTCGGGAGTTCGAATCTCTCCGGGCGCACCAACGTCAAAAAGACGGCAAGTTTACTTGCCGTCTTTTTTTTTGTCTTCCACAAAGCCACGCCCCACTCGGTGCCGCCACGCTCGTATCACGCCATCGCAGGCGGCGACACGTTGCCTGCCGACGGTGGCGACAACAGCGCCGAGGTTTCGTAGCCGGCGGCCCGCCACGCATCCAAGCCACCGAGCAATGGCCGCACGTCGCGATAGCGATGCTCGCGCAGTCGTGCGGCCAGCCACGCGGCCGAGACTTCGTTGGGACACGCGCAATAGATCACGATGCTGCGATCCGACGGAAACGACGACAAGATCGTGCCCAGCTCGCGCTCGTCGGCGAACACCGCTCCCGGGATCGTATAGGGCTCGATATCGCGATAACCCGGCGCACGAATATCCAGTACCGCGGGCGTACGCGCCGGATCCTGCATCAGTGCGTACAACTCATCCACGCTGATCCGCGCTGCTTCCAGCGAACGCATCAGCTGCTGTCGCCGCCACCAGCGCCAGGCCACGTACAACGCCAGGGCAATGCCCACCACGACCAACGCACCCGATCCCAGCCGCGCCAGCACATCGAGCACGTAGTCGACCTGCGCCGAGAACACCACCCCCAGACCAATCCCTGCGCCGGCCCACAACGCCGCGCCTAGTGCGTCGTAGCGCAGGAACGCACGCAGGCGCACCTGCATCGCGCCGGCCATCGGCACCGATACCATCGACAGCCCGGGCACGAACTTGGCGACCGACAGCACACGCACCCCAAAGCGACCGTAGAAGCGTTCGGTCTTCTTCATGCAGGTATCGCGCGACAGCGACAACCGGCATAGCGACTGCAGCGTGCGCGTGCCGTAGCGGCGCCCGGCCAGGAACCACACCGTGTCGCCCAGCAGGCTGGCGCTCACCGACAACAGCCACGCCGCCACGCAGCCTATCCAGGCTACCGGCCCAGCCTGCATCGCGAACCCTGCGCCAACCAGGATCAGCGTAGGCATCGCAGGCACCGGCAAGCCCAGCGCCAATGCCAGTACGTTGACGAAAACCAGGGCCAGTCCGAACTGCTCGATCAAGGCGTGCATGCGCGCATCCAGCGGGGGGACAGCGAGTGTGAGGCCATTATCGCGCGGCGCCAGGCGCGTCGGCGGGATATTCCGTTCCGGCCAACCGGGCCAGCCACTGATCGAACTTGCCCGGCATGCGCAAGCGTTGCAGCCACCACGCCAGCGCCTGCCCTTCCTCGCTGGTGCGCCAAGCCAGATAGAAGGTTTCGTCGGGCTTGGGCTCTTCGACCGGCACGGCCACCAAGGCACCGCGGGCGATCGCATCGCGCGCGCAAGGCTCGGGGAGGAATCCGCAGCCCAGCCCGGCCAACTGCAAACCGTATTTGGTCCGCATGTCCGGTACGCTCAACACGTCCTGCGCCGACTGCAGCCCCACGGTGCGAGGAAGCAATCGGCGAGCGGAGTCGGCCACCGCGACCGCCCGATGTTCGCCCAGCGCCACGGCGCTGACGCGTGCGGCGCCAGCCAACGGATGTCCTGGTGCCACCACGAACACAAAGCGCACCGACCCCAAGGGCTCGACCACGTACCCGCCACCGCTCGGGCCCTCGCCCGCCGCCACTACCAGGTCGGCACGCCGATCCAGCAGCGCCTCCCACGTGCCGGAGAGCGACTCCGCCACCAGCCGCAGCCGCGTGCTGTCAGCGGCCGCGTAGAACGCCTGCAGGTCATCGGCCAGCAGGTCCGGCGGCAGCAGCGAATCCAATCCCAGCCCGAACTCGGACTCCCAGCCGGAAGCCACCCGGCGCACCCGCACCTCAAGCTCCTCCGCGGCCCGCAGCAGATGGCGTCCCTCCTTGAGCAGCTCGCGTCCGGCGTCGGTGGGCGTGGCCTTGGGGCCAGCCCGCTCGAAGAGCTGGACGCCCAGGTCTTCCTCCAGCCGTGACACGGTGTAGGAAATCGTCGATGGCACTTTGTAGAGCACCTTGGCGGCGGCCGCAAAAGAGCCGCGCCGATCGATGGCGTCCAGTATCTGCAACGCTTCCAGGCTGATCTTCATAGTTCGAATATTTCGATGGTCATAGCCAAATCTACTCGCTTTTCAGTCCGTGGAGATCGGTCCAGACTTTGCTCCAACGAGGGCAGGCAGGCCTCGGAACGAAAGACAGGCGGGGTTCCGCCCATCATCGAAACCATCGAACAGGAGAATCACCATGCTGCAGATTCGCAAGAGCGACGCCCGGGGCCAGGCCGAGCACGGTTGGCTGTCTTCCCGCCACACCTTCTCGTTCGCCGGCTACAACGACCCTCGCTTCATGGGCTTTGGTCCGCTGCGGGTGATCAACGAGGATCGCGTGCACCCTGGCGAAGGCTTCGGCACCCATGCCCACCGCGACATGGAGATCATCTCCTACGTGCTGGACGGGGCGCTGGAGCACAAGGACAGCATGGGTACCGGCTCGGTACTTCATTACGGCGACGTGCAGCGCATGACCGCCGGCAGCGGGGTCACCCACAGCGAGTTCAATGGCTCGCAGGCCGATCCGGTGCACTTCCTGCAGATCTGGCTGTTCCCCGAGCGCAACGGCATCGAGCCCAGCTACGAAGAGAAGCACTTCGATGCCGACAGCAAGCGCGGCAAGTTGCGCCTGATCGTGTCGCCCGACGCGGCGGAGGGCTCGCTGAAAGTGCATCAGGACGCCCGCGTGTACGCCTCGATCCTCGATGGCGACGACCGCATCGAGCACGCCCTGCCCCCGGGACGTGGCGCCTACCTGCAAGTTGCCCGGGGCCAATTGGAGGTCAACGGCGCCATCCTGTCGGCCGGCGATGCCGTCCAGGTCAGCGACGAATCACTGCTGGTGCTGGAGAAGGCGCAGGAGGCAGAAGTGCTGCTGTTCGACCTCTCACTGCAAGGTTGGCATTGAACAGCGGTCCACCCAGCCGGCGCGCACCTGGCGCCGGCAGCCCTGGAACCCGCAACGAAAGAGCCGCCCACGGGCGGCTTCTTCGTCTAGCGCCAGGCAGCGATGGCCCGGCATGCAGGCAACAAAAAAGCCGCTGGAATCAGCGGCTTTTTCGTAGTGGCGGAGTGAGAGGGATTCGAACCCTCGATAGAGCTTTTGACCCTATACTCCCTTAGCAGGGGAGCCCCTTCAGCCGCTCGGGCATCACTCCGGATCTAACGCCTGCCGGTGTTGCTGGCAGGCCGCGAAGAATACCTGCAGAGAGGGGTCAACGTAAACCCTTTCAGGCGGCCGATTCGTCGTTATTGCCCGCGGCCGGCGTTGCCGGCTCGTCGCCGCGCTGGATCCGCTGGTAGA
>DASWQJ010000287.1:0-20815 GCA_036403795.1 Stenotrophomonas sp. | reverse complement strand
GGGTGGCGTTGGAATACGGGCACACGTGATGGGCCTTGTCGACCAGCGACTGCAGCACGTCACGCTCCAGGCCGGGCACGGAGATCTTCAGCTCCACGGTCAAGCCGAAGCCGCCCGGGATCTGGCCGATGCCGACGTGGCCTTCCACGCTGGGCTCGCCCGGCAGCTTGATCTTTTCCTGGCCGGCCACGAACTTCATCGCCCCCAGGAAGCAGGCCGAATAGCCCGAAGCGAACAGCTGCTCGGGGTTGGTGCCGTCGCCGCCAGCGCCGCCCAGTTCGCGGGGCGTGGACAGTTTGACGTCCAGCACATGGTCGGAAGAAACCGCACGGCCTTCGCGGCCTCCGGTGGCAGTGGCGGTGGCGGTGTACAGGACGGTGGTCGGGGATGCCATGGTGGTGCTCCAGTGATGGCGGCGTTGCCGCGTGTTTTGTGCACGATTAGATCGTGCGCGATGTTTGTTTTTTTAAGTGTTGCGAAATACGGATGTCTTGATCGAATCCAGGTCAGTCGGTGGAAGCGCCCAGGTGGCCGCGCAGGTCTTCCAGTTGCGAACGCAGTGCCTGCATTTGATCCAGGTCGCAGGCGGTCGCGCAGAACACCTGCTCGGGGATCTTGACCGCGCGACGACGCAGCGCGCGGCCTTCCTCGGTCAGGCTGACCAGGACCTGCCGTTCGTCGTCGGCGGCGCGCTGGCGCCTGACCCGACCGGCGGCTTCCAGCCGCTTGAGCAGCGGTGTGAGCGTGGCCGAGTCCAGGAACAAGCGCTCGCCGATCTCCGACACATTGCGCTCGTCGCGCTCCCACAGCACCAGCATCACCAGATATTGCGGGTAGGTCAGGTCCAGCGACTTGAGCAGCCCGCGGTACAACTTGTTCATCGCCAGCTGCGTGGAATACAGGGCGAAGCACAGCTGGTTGTCCAGCTTGAGGAGTTCGGCGGCGGCGGGTGTCTTAGCCATGGGAGGGATATTAGATCGCGCACTATTCAATTGCAAGCGATATTTTAGCCGCGCTCCGCGGCAGCCGTAAGCGCGCCGGAAAACGGCGCTCAGGCCCGATGGGCGGTAGACAGGTACTCGGTGCTCTGCATCTCGATCAGACGCGAAGCGGTGCGTTCGAAGGCGCCCTGCAGGCGCTCGCCGGAATACAGCGCCGGCGGTGCATCCAGCGCCGTGCAGACCAGGTTGACGTGGCGGTCGTAGAGCTCGTCGATCAGGTTGACGAAGCGCCGAGCGGCGTCCTCGTTAAGCCGGTCGAAATGCGGAATGCCGCCCAGCAATACCGTATTGAACTCCCGCGCGACCTCGATGTAGTCGGCGGTGCCACGCGGACCTTCGCACAGGGCGGCGAAATCGAACCACGCAATACTCTTGCCGCGTCCGCGCACCGGGATCTTGCGTCCCTCGATCTGGATGTTGCCGGCATGCGCCGCACTGCCACCGCTCAACTCGGTCCAGCGCCCGGCCAGCCACGCGTCCGACTGCGGGTCCAGCGGCGCGCGATACACCGGCGAGCGCGTGAGCGCGCGCATGCGGTAATCCTCGGTGCCTTCGGCGTAGAGCTCCACGCAGAACTTCTGCACCAGCGCGATCGCCGGCAGGAAGCTCTCGCGCTGCAGGCCATTGGCGTACAGGTTTTCCGGCGCGGTGTTGGACGTGGTCACCAGGGTCACGCCCTCGGCAAACAAGCGCTCGAGCAAACGGGCGAGCAGCATCGCATCGCCGATGTCGGTGACGAAGAATTCGTCCAGCACCAGCACCCGCAGGTTTTCGCGCCATTCCTGCGCAATGCGTGCGAGCGGATCACTGTGGCCGGCATGCTCGCGCAAGCGCTCGTGCACGCCCCGCATGAAGCGATGGAAATGGGTGCGGTACTTCTGCTTGATCGGCAGTCCGTCGTAGAACAGATCCACCAGGAAGGTCTTGCCGCGCCCCACGCCGCCCCAGAAATACAGGCCGCGCACTGGCTCGGGCTTCTTCCAGAACGCCGACAGGCGGTCCAGCCAGCCATCCTGCTCACTGTCCACCAGACTGGCGTGGATCCGGTCCAACTCGGCCAACGCGGCGTGTTGGGCCGGATCGTTGCTCCAATCGCCGCGCGCCACGCCTTCGGCATAGCGTTGCGAGGGCAGCAGCTCGCTCATCGCTTCATCGACCCGGCTCACGCAACGGCATCGGGCAGCCAGGGCCGCACGCCATGCTGGATCGCGCCGCGCAGGTCGATGAGCTTGCGATGGAAGAAGTGACTGGTATCGGGCATGCGCACCAACACCGGCGGATCGGGCATCGTGGCGACCCAGCGGTACACCGCCTGCGCATCGACCACCTCGTCTTCGTCGCCCTGGATCACCAGCCACTGGGCCGGCGGCTGCACGCCTTCGAAATTCCAGTCGCGCTCCACCGGGGGCGCGATCGACACGACGGCGGCCGGTTGCAACTCGCCGGCCATGCGCAGCGAAACAAACGCACCAAAGCTGAAACCGGCCAACCACAGCTGCGACGCCGGTCGCTGGGCTCGCACCCAGGCGGCCACGGCGCGCAGATCTCCCTGCTCGCCTTCGCCCTGGTCGAAAGTGCCTGCCGAGGCGCCCACGCCGCGGAAGTTGAAGCGCACCACGGTGATGCCCAACTCGCGCAATGCGCGGGCGGTCATCGTCACCACCTTGTTGTGCATGGTGCCGCCCTCGGTGGACAGCGGATGGCAGACGATGGCGACGACCGGCACGGCGGCCTCGGCGGCCTCTGGCAGGTCGATCGACACGTCGAGCGCGCCGGCCGGGCCGTCCAGCAACAGCGTGCCGGACTCGGTGGGGAATACGGGTTCGGTCATGCCGTCATAATAACCGCCCCGCCGGGCCACCCGATGCCCGGGCCCGCACACACTCTGTCCCGTCCCTCACATGCATTTCCTGTTGCTCAGCGTGCTCTGCAGTGTCCTGGTCTCGGTGCTGCTCAAGCGGGCGCCACGCCAGCGCATCGACATCGCCCAGGCCATCACCTGGAACTACGCCGTGGCCGCTGCACTGGCCTGGGCTTTGCTGGACCCCTCGTTGGCGGTGCTGCACTCGCCGCACGTGCCCTGGCTGGCCTTGGGCCTGCTCTCGGTCGCGCTGCCGTCGATCTTCCTGGTATTGGCGCGCTCGGTGACCATTGCCGGCATCGTCCGCAGCGACGTGGCCCAGCGAATGTCGCTGTTGCTGTCGTTGCTGGCGGCCTTTGCGCTGTTCGGCGAGCATGCCGCGCCCGTCAAGCTCGCCGGCCTGGCGTTGGGCTTGATGGCCGTGCTGGCGATCCTGCATCGGCCGTCGGCCGGCACGGCGCAAGACGCTTCGTCCGCCGTTCGCGGCTGGCCCTGGCTGCTGGCGGTGTGGGCGGGATTTGCCCTGATCGACGTGCTGCTCAAGCGCATCGCACAGTCCGGCGTGTCGGCAACCGCCTCGCTCACCGTGTGCTTCGCGATCGCCTTCGTGTTGATGTTGATGTGGCAGGCGTGGCGGCACTGGCAAGGGCAGGCGCCATTCGAGCGCCGCTCGCTGCTGGCCGGCCTGCTGCTGGGTGCGCTCAACTTCGGCAATATCCTGTTCTACGTGCGCGCGCACCAGGCGCTGCCCGACAGCCCGGCCACGGTGTTCGCCACGATGAACATCGGCGTGGTCGTGCTGGGTGCGTTGGTGGGGATCTTCTGCTTTGGCGAAGCGACCAGTCGCTGGAATCGCGCCGGATTGCTGATGGCCGTGGCCGCCATCGTGCTGATCGCCTTCGGGTCGTTGGGTTGATATGCGGCAGGTAGCGATGGGTTCGCTACCTCGGTCGCTCGCGCGCGCGCGAACCTGATTGACGATTCCGCACGAGCGCAGGCTCGCCCCCCCTGATCGCCGGATCTGCACCGGCACGCCGCACCCCGCCTGACTGTGGGCCTCAGGGATCCAGGCCAAGCAACAGCGGATCGTGGTCGGAACTGCGCCACGGCCCCGCCGCGTTGCGCTCGCGATAGCCCAGCGCATCCTCTTCATCAGCATTGATGTGCCACTCGGCCGCGCCGCGCAGCGCCGGCACCAGTGACGGACTCAACAGCGCGTGGTCCAGCCGCCCGGTCTGTCCGTTGTAGACATAGCTGTAAGGGTGATCGACGCCGGCGACGACGAAGGCATCCTGCCAGCCGAGTTGACGCAGTTCGCGCAACGGCGCTTCGTTCGCATAGGCGTTGAAGTCGCCCAGCAGCACGGCACGTTGCCCGCCCGAGCGGGTCGGGTCGGTGCGCAACCACTCATCGAGCCGACGGGCAGTCTCCACGCGCGTGGCATTCCAACAGGCCTGGCCGTCGTGCTGGTCGGCATCGGCGCCGGTGGCGTCGCTGCAGCCCTTGGATTTGAAGTGATTGGCGACCACCACGAACGGCACGCCACCGCGCTTGTCGGCGAAAGCCTGGGCCAGCGGCACGCGGCTGTGATCGACGAAGGGTCCGCCTTCCAGCACCGCGGGCTTGCCGACCGGCTTTACCCGCGACGCGCGATAGATCAGCCCCACGCGGATCGGATTGCTGCCCGGCCCCTGCCCGGCATCCACGTAGCGCCAGTCCCCCGCTTTGCCCTGGCCATCGTTGAGTGCGTGCACGAGGGTCGCGATGGCCGAATCGGGGCCATAGCCGTCGTTTTCCAGCTCCATCAGCGCGGCCACGTCGGCGTGCAGCGGCCGGATCGTCGCCACCAGCTTGGCCAACTGGGCCTGGAACTGGGCAGGCGTGCGCGCCCCGCGCAACGTCGGGAAGCCACCGCCATGGCCATCGCCGTTGAAGAAGTTCTCCAGATTGAACGCCGCCACGCGCAGGCGACCGGCCACTTCCGGCGGCGCCGGCCGTTGCAGCGCCGGCACGGCCAGCGGCTGGGTCAGTTGCAGCCGCCAACTGCCGTCGTAACGGCGGTCGACGATGCCTTCTGCGCCGGTCAACGTGCTGCCGGTGCGCAACACCGCATCGTCTGGCAGGTAAGCGATCTGCGCGGGATTGCGTTGGCTGCTGCTGTCGTCCAGCACCAGTCGACGGCGCGCATTGTCGCGCTCCAGCGCCTCGAACTGCGGCGTGCCTGGCACCGCCGCTTCGCTGGGCTGCCACAACCGTCCGTCGAAGGCGGTGACCAGTTCGCCGTACTGCGCCAGCCGATCCGTGCCGGCCAGGGTGAGCGGCGCATCGATGCGTACGCGCTCGCCTTCCAGTGCGCGCCAATCTTGCGGCGCGGCGGTGATCACGCGCAGCGGCAACGGTTGCCCGCTGGCCAGTCGATCGATGCGCGAGGCCTTGAGCGTCGTCAGCGAGGCTTGCTTGCCAGCTGGCAGTTCGATGACTTCGCCCCGCACGCGCACGCGGTCGCCCACGGCCAGCGCTTGCGACGTCGAGCCCTCGGCGGCTTGCACGAAGATCGCATCGGCGGTGGCGTCGTTGCCGTCGCCACCGTCCTGCAGGAACCAACCCCCCAGGCCGGCTCGTGCATCCGCCGTCACCACGCCTTCGACCACGACCTGGCGGCCAAGCATCCCGCTGCCGTCCGCTTCGCCCTGCACCGCACCGATCTTCAGCGGGGACCCGGGCACGGCACGCGCCTGGGCCAGGGCCGGTATTGCCAGCGCCAACGCGATCCACCAGGCGTTACGCGCCGCGGCGCGGGGAAGGGACGACATGCAGGCACTCCAGAGGCGGGACAAAACAAAACGCCGCCTGGAAGGCGGCGCAGGGGCGTGCAAGATACACCCGGACTATTTCAGGTTGCCCAGCATCCAGTCGACGGTGGCCTTGACCTGCTCCTCGGTGAGCGCCGGGTTGCCGCCCTTGGGCGGCATGATCCCGCCGTCCGGGCCGGTGAAGCCCTCGATGGCGTGCTTGTACAGCGTGTCCTTGCCCTGGGCGATGCGCTTGTCCCAATGGGTATGGTCCAGCGTCGGGGCGTTGCCCACGCCATTGGTGTGGCAGGCCGTGCACAGGTTGTCGAACACCACCTTGCCGTCGGTCGTGCCGCCGTAGGCGACCTGCGAGGCCGCATGGGCGATGGCCGCGGCATGCGCGGCGGCCTGGGCCGAGGCCCCGGTTTCACCGGCGTACACGGCCCCGGCCGGGGCAATGCGTTGCTCGGTGCGCCGGGCAGCGGTGGGGGAGACTTCGTCCGGAATGGCCGTCTGCAGATAGTAGGCAAACACGATCAAGCCCAGGGTGATGAGCACCAGCAGGCCAATCACCATGGAAAACTTTTTCAGGAACTCAAGATCGTAATTCCGCACGCAATCACCCCTGGCAGTGGTTCAGGACCTTTGCTACGCGCCGAAGTATAGGGCCAGTCCGCATTCATTGAATCCCGGCGCGCCGGGGTTGATCGACTGCGATGCACGGTGCGCGCCAAACACCGCGAAATTTGCGACGCCGTGCCCGGCTCGCGCCCGGAGCGATACGTCCTTTTGCCGCATTGCCGCACGACTGGCCGCTTTCGCGATGCAGGGCTAATTGAGTATCATTCCCAACTCCGCGACTCACTGCCTACTGGAACCGCCATGAAACCTGTCCTGCTCGGCTGCCTCCTGTTGTCCTCCCTATCGCTGTCGGCGCAGGCCCACGAGATCTGGATCGAACGTGATGCCAGTGGCCCGGTCCGCGTGAATTTTGGCGAGCCGGCCCAGGAAGTGGCCGACCCCACTGAGGACGAACTGCACCGCCTGAAGGATTTCGACCTGTTCGACGCCAAGGGCAAGGCCGGCAAGGCCACCCGCCAGGGTGACCATCTGGTCGCGTCGCTGGCCGGCACGGGCGATGCCTGGCTGTTCGACGGCGATGTGTTCGAGCCGTGGGAAGGCGAATCCGGCTTCGAGTCGGTCACCTATTACGCGCGCGCCGGCCGCCAAAGCACCACCGGCCGACTGGGCCTGGAACTGGTCCCGGTCAAGGCCGGGGGCGACACGCTGACCGTGCTGTTCCGCGACAAGCCGCTGGCCGATGCCGAGATCACCGTCATCGACCCGCAAAAGTGGAGCAAGACGCTCAAGTCCGACGCCCAGGGCCGCATCACCCTGCCGGCGCTGCGCTCGGGCCGCCACATCGTGGTGGTCAGCCACAAGGAGCCGGTCAAGCAGCAGATCGCCGGCAAGCAGGTCGCGGTGATGCATCACATCAGCACCCTGACCTTCGCCAACGAGTAACGGCAACGGCCGCCTCGACACCGACCCGCAGCGATGTCCCCCACACGCGCATTCACTGACGTCTCCGGCCCGGCCTGGTTCCGGCGTCCCTGGCTGGGCGTGCTGTCGCGCAGTCTGGCCGCGATCTTCGGCGGCTACGCGCTGGCCAGCGCCAGCGCGATCGCGCTGGCGATGTTGCCGATCGCCCCGAGCCAGGCGGTCCTGATCGGCATGATGGCCGGCGTGCTGGTGTGCGCCTGCGCCGCGTTGTGGGCCTTCGCCACCTCGAAGGCGTGGCGCGCCTGGGCCGGGCTGCTACTGCCTGCCGCGGCGCTGTACGGCATCGCGTGGTTGGCCCGCGCAGGTGCGGCATGAAGCACGGTTTCCGCCAATCGATGGCCTGGCTGCATACCTGGACCGGCCTGCTGGTGGGCTGGTTGTTGCTGCTCATCTTCATGGGCGGCACCGCCAGCTACTACAAACAGGAAATCAGCCGCTGGATGCGACCGGAGCTGCCATTGGCACCGGTCGATGCGTCCACCGCGGCGGCCAGCGCCGAGCACTACCTGCGCGAACATGCCGCCGATGCACTGAGCTGGAACATCACCCTGCCCGACCAGCGCGCGCAGGTGATCGAGATGTACTGGATGAACCCGACGCCGCCGGAAGGCGCCTCGCGTCGTGCCGCCTATGGCTCGGCCACGGTCGATCCACGCAGTGGCGAGGCAGTGGCCGCGCGCGCCACCGACGGCGGCGAATTCCTGTATCGCCTGCACTTCGACCTGCACTACCTGCCTGCGATCTGGGCGCGCTACATCGTGGGGTTCTGCGCGATGTTCATGCTGGTGGCGATCATCACCGGCGTGATCACCCACAAGAAGATCTTCAAGGAATTCTTTACCTTCCGGCCCGGCAAGGGGCAGCGCTCCTGGCTGGATTTCCACAACGCCAGTGCGGTATTGGCGCTGCCCTACCACGCGATGATCACCTACACCGGCATCATCACCCTGGTCTTCATGTATCTGCCGTGGGGCCTAAACGCGCGCTATCCCACCGATGAGATGCGCTATTACGACGAGGCCAGCAACCGCATCGTCGACACCCGCACTGCCACTGGCACGAGCGCTGCGTTGCTGCCGCTGGATTCGCTGTTGGAGGACGCCCGCCGCGCGCTCGGCGGCGCCCATATCGAGAACATCGCGGTCAATCGTCCCGGCGATGCCAGCGCCACGATCACCTTTGCCGCGCAGCCGATGGGGCTGTCCAAATCGGCGCCCTCGGTGATGTTCGACGGCACCCAAGGCCAGCTGCTCGAACGCAGCCTGCCGCCCGGCGGCGCCAGCCAGACCTATGGCGTGCTTTACGGACTGCACTTGGCCCGTTTCGCCGATCCGGCACTGCGCCTGCTGTTCTTCGCCTGCGGGCTGATCGGCTGCCTGATGGTGGCCAGCGGCGCGGTGTTGTGGGCCGCCAAGGAACGACCCAAGCACCAGAAGGCCGGCAAGATCGGCTTCGGCCTGCGCCTGGTCGATGCGTTGAACATCGGTGCCATCGCCGGCCTGCCGATCGCCTTTGCCGGCTATTTCTGGGCCAATCGGTTGCTGCCGGTCGGCCTGGAAGACCGCGCCAACCTGGAGCAGGACCTCTTCTTCTGGGCTTGGGGGACCGCGTTGGTGGCCGCCTTCGTGTGGCCGAAGCGGGCGATGTGGTCGTGGCAGTTGTACGTGGCCGCGGCCATGTTCGTGCTGATCCCGGTGCTCAATGCGCTGACTACCAACATCCACCTGGGCGTGACCCTGCCAGCGGGTCTGTGGTCGCTGGCCGGCGTGGACCTGGTCTGCCTGGCCCTGGGCCTGTGCCTGGGCGTGGCGGCCCGGCGCATGCAGCGCTGGCAGCCGCCGTTGTCCGCCGCGCAGCGTCGCGCGCTGGCGGCCACGGCCGCCTCGCCGCCGCCGGTCGCCTCGCCCATGGCCGCCGGGGAAGGCGCGTGACCTGGCTGGCCATCGCGCTGGGCTATGCCGGCTTCACCGCCTTGTACCTGGCCATGGAGCGGCACCCCGTCGCCCTGTTGGGCAAGCAAACGGCCACCGCGCCGCGTCGTGCGCAACGGCGTTGGCTGGGCTGGGCGTTATTGCTGGTGTCGTTCGCCCTGTGCGTGCAGGCGCGCGGCTGGGGCATCGGCCCCGTGCTGTGGCTCGGCACGCTCACCGCCTCGGCGGTGACCCTGGTGCTGGGCCTGCTGCCCTACCGACCTGGCGCCATCTTGCCGCTGGCCTGGGCCGCGCCGGTAGTGGCCACCGCCGCGTGGCTGGCGCTGGGCTGAGCCTTGCGGCCCCGTCGGCGCCCATCAGATCGCGTCCAAAAACGGCTATCAGACAAGCGCCATCATCGATCCCCCTCTCCTCAGATGGGAGAAGAACCCACCGCGCGCAGGCAAAACCCGCAGATCGCCTCCACCAACCGCTCGCCATCGCGCGGGCTGTCTCGACTGGGCGCGATCGGACCGACCAAGGCCTCGGTATACGCGCCCACGATGCAGGCCGCCGACGCATCCAGGTCCTGGGCGGGCAATTCGCCTGCTTCAACTCCTTCGGCGAGCAGGTCACGGAACACCTCCCCCAGCAGGCGGCGACAACGGATGCGCTCGGCATCCACTTCGGCCTCGACGGGCTCGGCGATGAAGGCATAGGCCAGTCCCGGTCCGGCCAGGGCGCGCCGCACGAACGACTCCACTGCCTTGCGCAACCTTACCGGGGCAGGAAGCGGCTCGCCGGCGATCGCCCGCAGGATGGCGATCTCGGTTTCCACCGCCGCAGTAAGAACTTCCACGAACAGGTCGGCTTTGGACGGAAAGTGCCGGTAAATCTGGCCAGTCGATACGCCGGCCGCTGCCGCCACCGCGGTCACCGGGGCGTTGCGGTAGCCGCCTTCGGCGACCAGGCCACGGGCGGCGTGCAGGATGCGCTGGCGGTTGCCGGCCAGGCGTTCCTCCATCAGGGGTGAGCGTTTGTAGGCCATGTTCCAATCATTGTTGAATTTGTGAATTTCGGTTCACTTCTTAAAGCCGAACCGCTAGGCTGGCTCCAGTTTCTTTCTTCCGGCACGACAGGCAAAGCGACTCCTCGCCCGGCCTGCCCCCGCCCACCCTGGAGCTCGCCATGCACGTGCCGTCGTTGAACTTCGATCTCGGCGAAGAGATCGACCTGCTGCGCGACAGCGTGGCCGCTTTCGCCGCCAGCGCCATCGCGCCGCTGGCCGCACAAGCCGACCACGACAACGTCTTCCCCGCCCCTCTGTGGCGGCAATTGGGCGAACAGGGCCTGCTCGGCCTCACCGTCGAAGAAGAGTATGGCGGCAGCGGCATGGGTTATCTCGCCCACGTGGTGGCGATGGAGGAAATCTCGCGCGCATCCGGCTCGATCGGCCTGTCCTACGGCGCGCACTCCAACCTGTGCGTGAACCAGCTGCGCAAGAATGGCAACCCCGCCCAGAAGGCGAAGTACCTGCCCGGCCTGTGCAGCGGCGAGTACGTCGGCGCGCTGGCGATGAGCGAGCCGGGCGCCGGATCGGACGTCGTGTCGATGCGCTTGCGCGCCGAGGCACGCGGCGATCGCTATGTGCTCAACGGTAACAAGATGTGGATCACCAACGGTCCGGATGCCGATGTGCTGGTCGTGTACGCCAAGACCGACCCGGAGGCCGGCGCGCGCGGCATCACCGCCTTCCTGATCGAGAAGGGCATGCCGGGCTTTTCGACCGCGCAGAAGCTGGACAAGCTGGGCATGCGCGGCTCCAACACCTGCGAGCTGGTGTTCGAGGATTGCGAAGTGCCCGCCGAGAACGTGCTGGGTGACGTCGGCCGCGGCGTGCGCGTGCTGATGTCCGGCCTGGATTACGAGCGCGTGGTGCTGTCCGGCGGTCCGCTGGGGCTGATGTCGGCGGCGATGGATGCCGTGCTGCCATACGTGCATGAGCGTCGCCAGTTTGGTGAGCCCATCGGCACCTTCCAGCTGATCCAGGCCAAGCTGGCCGACATGTACGTGGGCCTGGGTGCGTGCCGTGCCTATGTGTACGCGGTGGCACGCGCCTGCGACCAGGGCCGCACCACCCGGCAGGACGCGGCCGGCGCGATCCTGTACGCCGCCGAGAAAGCCACTTGGCTCACCGGCCAGGCGATCCAGATACTGGGCGGCAACGGCTACATCAACGAATATCCCACCGGACGATTGTGGCGCGATGCCAAGCTTTACGAGATTGGCGCCGGCACCTCGGAAATCCGCCGCATGCTGATCGGACGCGAGCTGTTCGAGAAGACCCGTTGAAGCCTTACCTGCAGGGATCACAGGCCACCCCATGACCGTGCTGACCACCCAGCTGCCGACCGGCAGCGACACCTTCCGCGCCAACGCGGCCGCCTTGGGCGCCCAAGTGGCCGACCTGCGCGCCGTGCTGGAACGCACCGCGCTCGGCGGCAGCGAAGCGGCGCGCGCCAAACACGTGCAACGCGGCAAGCTGCTGGTACGCGACCGCATCGATGCCCTGCTGGATCCGGGGTGTCCCTTCCTGGAAATAGCGCCGCTAGCCGCGCACGGCATGTACGGCGGCGAGGTGCCCGGGGCAGGCGTGGTGGCCGGCATCGGCCGCGTGAGCGGCATCGAATGCGTGATCGTGGCCAATGACGCCACGGTCAAGGGCGGCACCTATTATCCGATGACGGTGAAGAAGCATCTGCGCGCACAGGAGATCGCCGCGCAGAATCGCCTGCCCTGCATCTACCTGGTGGATTCCGGCGGCGCGTTCCTGCCGCTGCAGGACGAAGTGTTTCCCGATCGCGACCACTTCGGCCGCATCTTCTACAACCAGGCCAATCTGTCCTCGCAAGGCATTCCGCAGATCGCCTGCGTGATGGGCTCGTGCACCGCTGGCGGCGCCTACGTGCCGGCGATGAGCGATGAAACGGTGATCGTGCGCGAACAGGGCACGATCTTCCTGGCCGGCCCGCCGCTGGTCAAAGCGGCCACCGGCGAAGTGGTGACGGCCGAAGAACTCGGCGGCGCCGACGTGCATACCCGCATCTCCGGCGTGGCCGACCACATTGCCGACAACGACCTGCAGGCCCTGGCGCGCGTACGCGCGATCGTGGCCCAGCTCAACTGGCGCAAGCCATCGCCGGCGCTGCTGCTGCGCGAGCCGGAGGCGCCGCTGCACGCGGCCGAGGAACTCTACGGCGTGATCCCCGCCGATACCCGCAAACCGTTTGATGTGCGCGAAGTCATCGCGCGCATCGTCGACGGCTCGCGGCTGGACGAATTCAAGCCGCGCTACGGCAGCACGCTGGTGACCGGCTTCGCGCACTTGAACGGCTATCCGGTCGGCATCATCGCCAACAACGGCATCCTGTTTTCCGAGTCGGCGCTCAAGGGCGCGCACTTCATCGAGTTGTGCTGCCAGCGCAATATCCCGCTGGTGTTCCTGCAGAACATCACCGGCTTCATGGTGGGCCGCAAGTACGAACACGGCGGCATCGCCAAGGACGGCGCCAAACTGGTCATGGCCGTGGCCTGCGCCAAGGTGCCCAAGTTCACCGTGGTGATCGGCGGCTCGTTCGGCGCCGGCAACTACGGCATGTGCGGCCGCGCGTACTCGCCCAATTTCCTGTGGATGTGGCCGAATGCGCGCATCGGGGTGATGGGCGGCGAGCAGGCGGCCAGCGTGCTGGCGACGGTGCGCCGCGACGGCATCGAAGCCAAGGGCGGCCACTGGCCGGCCGAGGAAGAGGACGCGTTCAAGGCGCCGATCCGCGAACAGTTCGAGCAGCAGGGTCACCCCTACTACGCGAGCGCACGGTTGTGGGACGACGGCGTGATCGATCCGGCCGATACGCGGCGCGTGTTGTCGCTGGCCCTGTCGGCCTCGCTCAATGCACCGGCCGAAGCGACGCGCTTTGGCGTGTTCCGCCTGTGAGCGACCCGGAGACCCTGCGCATGTTCGACAAGATCCTGATCGCCAACCGCGGCGAAATCGCTTGCCGCGTCATCGCCACTTGTCGGCGGCTCGGCATCGCCACGGTAGCGGTGTATTCCGATGCAGACCGCGATGCGCGGCACGTGCGGCTGGCCGATGAAGCCGTGCATATTGGTGGCGCGCCTGCCGCCGACAGTTATCTGCGCGCCGAGGTCATCCTCGCGGCCGCGCGCACGACGGGTGCGCAAGCGATCCACCCCGGGTATGGCTTCCTTTCGGAGAACGCCGACTTCGCCAAGGCCTGCGCCGCGGCGGACGTAGTCTTCATCGGACCGCCCGCCACCGCCATCCGCGCGATGGGCGACAAGAGCGCGGCCAAGGCACTGATGCAGCGTGCCGGCGTGCCGCTGACGCCCGGCTATCACGGTGACCACCAGGATCCCGCTTTCCTGCGTGGGCAGGCCGATGCGATCGGCTATCCGGTGCTGATCAAGGCCAGTGCCGGCGGCGGTGGCAAAGGCATGCGCCGGGTCGATCGCAGCGAAGACTTCGAAGCCGCATTGGCGAGCTGCCAACGCGAAGCCCAATCCGCGTTCGGCAACGCACACGTACTGGTGGAAAAATATGTCGAGCGGCCTCGCCATATCGAGATCCAGGTATTCGGCGACACCCACGGCAACGTGGTGCACCTGTTCGAGCGCGACTGCTCGGTGCAGCGCCGCCACCAGAAGGTGCTGGAAGAAGCGCCGGCACCCGGCATGACACAGGCGCGTCGCGCCGCGATGGGCAGCGCGGCGGTGGAAGCGGCGCGCGCGGTCGGCTACGTCGGCGCGGGCACGGTGGAGTTCATCGCCGGGCCCGATGGCGATTTCTATTTCATGGAAATGAACACCCGGTTGCAGGTCGAGCATCCGGTGACCGAGTTCATCACCGGCACCGACCTGGTCGAGTGGCAGCTGCGCGTGGCCAGCGGCGAGCCGCTACCGCTGCGCCAGGACGAGTTGGCGATCCACGGCCACGCCATCGAGGCCCGCCTGTACGCGGAAGACGCGACGCGCGGCTTCCTGCCCTCGACCGGCACGCTGCGGCACCTGCGCTTTCCGCGCGGCGACGCGCACGTACGCGTCGATACCGGCGTTGAACAGGGTGATTCGATCACCCCGTACTACGACCCGATGATCGCCAAGCTGATCGTGTGGGACGTGGACCGCGATGCCGCCCTGCGGCGGATGCGCGACGCGCTGGCGCAATGCGAGGTCGGCGGCGTGACGACCAATGGGGCGTTCCTGGCAAAGCTGGTGGCGACCGATTCGTTCGCGCACGCGAAGCTGGATACCGCGCTGATCGAACGCGAGCACGAGGTCCTGTTCCCGGCCGACGATGCCCTCGACGACGCCGTCTGGTGGCTGGCCGCGCTTGCCAGCCGGGCACTGCGCACGACCACGACCGCAGACCCCGCCGATCCGCACTCGCCCTGGCAATCGGGCGACGGCTGGCGACTGGGCGCGCCGGCCTGGCAACGCGTCGTGCTGGAGCATGACGGCGTGCGTCGCGAGATCCGGCTGCGATCCGACCGCGATGGCTGGCGCGTCAACGTAGGCGACCGCGAACTGCCGGCGACGGTACGCCATCACGGCGACACCTTGCGCATCGCCCTGGACGGGCGCCAATGGACGCTGCGCGCCTGGCAGGACGGCCCGCGCCTGCACCTGTTCGGGCACGACCACGGACGCCCATTCCTGCACCACGATGCCATCGCCGAAGCCGACCAACCCGCCGCCGAGCAGGGGGGGCTGAGCGCCCCGATGCCGGGCCGTGTCGTCGCCCTGCCGGTCGCGCCCGGCAGCCGCGTCACTCGCGGCACGCCACTGGTCGTGCTGGAAGCGATGAAGATGGAGCACGGGCTCAATGCGCCGAGCGATGGCGTGTTGAAGGAATATCGGGTGGCGGTGGGAGAGTTGGTGGCCGAGGGAGCGGTGTTGGTGGAGTTTGAAGCGCTTGAATGACGCTGCATCGGCCAGCGGCTAGGGGTCCGTATCCCGGGCCCACAAGCGGCCTCCTGGATCGAACTCCGCCGTGCGCATGGTCGTGCCGCGCCAGCCGAAGCCGCACACGGCAATGGGTCCCTCGATCGCGGGATCCAGGCCAAACGCCTCTTCGGCGTCGACCTCGTTGATCGCCGCCGTCACGAAAGCGCCCAAACCCAGTTCGTGCGCGCTCAGATAGAACGCTTGGGAGATGTGGCCAATCTCCAACACCAGTGCGCGGTATCCCTTGGGATGCTGGCGGTATTTCCAGAAGCTCCTTTGGAATCGCGCGGCCAGGAGCACCAGGACCGGTGCGTCCGCGAACCAATGTTGTCCCGCCATGAGCCGCATCGCCAAGTCACGCGGGGCCTGTGAAGCAGCCGGCAAGGGCTCCAGGGCATGGTCCAACGCGTGGTAATGGTAAAGGCCGGGTTCGATGCCATCTACGCGCTGTACCAGCAGGTAAGTGCTGATGGGATGCAAGCCTCCGCCAGAGGCGACGTTCGTTTTCAGGAATTGCATGTCTTCCTGCGCGAATACGGACTTGGCCATCAACACGCGCTGCAGCATCACGCCCAGCATTTCAGCCGTCAGCGACTTCGACGCGTCAAAGTTGCGACAGGTGCAGCGCGTCATCCAGTGCTGGTCGAGCGCATCGTCGGGCACGTGGGGCAAGGCAACGCGCTCGGCGGCGGGCACTCTCTCCACGATTGCCGAGGGAGGTGGACCCAAGCGCTTGCGCAAGCCAGCGACCTCCCGCATGCCGCTGGCGTCCATTGCCGCGACGCTATCCAATCCGGCCCACCGCGCGTGCCGATGCGCCAACGCGGAAAGCGGCCACCAATTCGCCTTCCTGACGGCGTCGTCCTGTTGACGGGGTTTGCTGGTGTCATCCTCCCGCAGGACCAGGGCCGCATCCAACAGTGCCTCCAGCACCGATGGCGATACGCCGATGCTTGCCGGGTCCGACCACGCTTCCACCGGAATCGTGGCGAGCGCCTCGCGCTGGGCGAGATCAACTTCCACGGGTGCATCCAGGTGTGCTGCCAGGGCCAGCCAGTGGCGGCGGCGCGCGAGTCCGTTACCTCCGGCAAGCAGAGCGCCGATGTCCAGCGCGGTTTCCTCTCGCGGTTCCAGCAAGACAATGGCACAACGACGAACGCGCATCGGACTTCAAACTCGGCTAGATTTCGGGGGGGGAATATCCGGCGTCGGCCCAAGGCGTTTCCACTTGCCGCGCCGAGACTGTCCCCCTTTCCGCCACACTCAAATTACAGGGGATACCAATATGAATACCATCAAGGGCAGCCACCCGTCTCTGGACCCGGCTATCGCCACCGAACTACTGTCGCGACTGGCCGAGGACGATAGCTTCCGCGACCTGTTCAGCCGCGACCCGGGCCAGGCACTTCGTCAGTTGGGGCTTTCCGACGAGGCCGCCGAGGCCGCACTCGCCGGGCAAAGCTGCTTGCGCACCACGCAATTGGCCAGCAAGGAAGAAATCGCCAAGGCGAAAGAGGCCCTGATGGATAGCCTGACCGCCAGCGCCGCCCACACCGTGGTCTACGCTTTCGAGTCCGGCGAGGTTGCCAGTCGCCTCCGCCTGGCCTGAGATCAGCGGACCGCCACCGCCACGCGGCTCGGTGGCGGTACCGCACCATCGGGTTTCCAGCGGCGTGCCTGCGCCGCATCGACCACGTTCATCCCCTGCATCGCCAGCGCACCGTACGGCTCGACGTACGCAAGGCCGCGATTGGCCAGCAACCAACGGTTTTCTTGCGCCGCGCGGACGTCGTCCCCCGCCGATTGAAGCGCATCACGCAAGGCGACATGCCATTGGAACAGGTCGGGGCGTCCCGGGGATTGGGTCGATTCCAGCAGGGTTATGGCACCTCGGGCGTTGCCCGACAAGCGCAATTGCTCGGCCTTCAGGATGGCCAACATGGTCAGAAGGGGCTGGTATCCGGTCGTCTCCGAATATGTCTGCAGCTCCCCGATCAAGGACGCCGGGACGGCCTGTCCATAGCGTTGGGCCAAGCGCACCGAGGCCATCGACATCATCGCCAGATCGGTGGCTTCGCCGACATCGTCCCGTTCTGCAGCCTTGAGGATCTCCTCGGCCAACGGCAGGAAGCGACGCTTCGAGGTCGCCACTTTCTCGTCGGATGCGAGCACGGCAAGCGCTGAAAGACGCAACCCATAGCGAACCAGATTCGGCGCGCCTTCCGCCGCCGCATACAGTCGGTTGGCAGTGGCCTTGGCCGCGTCCAGGCGACCTTCGTCCAACGGCACGGTCATGTGCTCGAATCCGTTGGTCAACGTTTCGTCGAGCTCAACTTTGCTAAGGATCTCGTTGGCCGAATCGAACTCTCCAGCGGCGGCGAACGCGGCTGCATGTCGCCGACTGGGGCCATATCCGCCGATCTGCTCGGCCTGTGCGAATCCGCGTTGGGCCGCCAGATAATCGCCTTGGGCCAACAGCACTCGGGCACGCAACTCGACTGCCACGTCGCGCAGTGGATTCTGGCTGACATCCAACTGACTTGCCTTGCGTTTAGCCGAGACATAATCACCGCCAGCGAAGTCGAGCCATGCCGATTGGCCCAAGCCAGCGAAATAGTCCGGATACATTTCAGCCAACATGTTCCAGCGCCGCGGCGCCTCCTGCCACGGCTGGTCGCTGAGCTCTGCCGACCATGCCTCCAGATAGAGCAGGTCCCTGGCGGGAAGTGACGCGCGCAGGGCCTGGGCTTTCCGCAGATAAGGAAGCGCCGAGCCGTAGTCCGCCGACGAAACGTAAGTCCGCATGACACCGAGGTAGGCAAGCGCGAAGTCCGGATCCAACTCGGTCGCCTTGATGAAGTACGCGCGGGCCTCCTCCATTTCGCGGCGGCCGTAGAGCTTCGTAGCCAATGCAAACGCCCGCAACGCATCGAGATTGCCGGTGCCAACCGTCGGCAATGGCTGCGATGACTGGCTGATGCCCTCCATCGCTTCGCCCAGGTTCTGCCGCAAGTCGTTGCTCACCTTGTCTACCGCTCCAAGCAATCCGGCTTCGCTCGAAGCGGTACTGGCCAATGCATAGACCGTGGCCTGCGTGTGTGGGTCGATGATCTCCGCACTGAACCGCAGTTTCCCGCCGACTTCGGCGACGCTGGGAATGATGAGCGCGCGTGCGCCATCCCGCAGCGCGATTTCCGTGCCTACCGTCCGGTCTACCGCCGAGGTGTTGGCATCCTTGCGCATCAGCTTGAGTGTTTGCCTTACTTTCAAGTCGCTCAGCACGTTGACATGGCGCGACTGCTCCAGGCTGATCCGGAACGCCTGCTGCAGCGAATCATCCAGCAGCGGATCGCCGGTGAGATTGTGCATATCCCCCACCACGACCCAGTCCCGCTCGGCGAACGCCAGTGCGGGTGCCGGCCGCGTGGCGACCCATCCGCCCACCCCAATCGCGGCAATCAACGCCACTTCGGCGACCAGTGCGGCCGGCCGACGCCACAGCGGGATATCACGCCAGGCCTTCTGTGAGCTTTTCGGTGCACGCAGTTGCGCGCGGCCGATCTCGCCGACTTCGTAGATCTCCATCGTGGTGGGCATGCCCTTGAAGCGCCACCGCCCATAGGACTTCCACAGCAACTGTTCGCCACGCTCGCCCAGTTCGCGCGCGGCGCGATGGGTCAGCGATTCGGCGACGGCCGATACCAGAATCTGTCCCGGATGGGCCAACGCCATCAGGCGGGCAGCCGTGGGTTTGGCCAGTCCTTCCACTTCCAGCGGCTTGGCGCCGATCTGCACGGCTTCGTCGCTGTTGCGCCAGGTCAGCACTTCGCCCACGTGCAGCCCGGCGCGGGCGCGCAACAGCTGCTTCTGGTCGCGGCCCAGCTGGTCCAGGCCGCGCTGGTAGTCGAGTGCAAAGCCCAAGCCGTCGATCGGACGCTCGAACAACAGCAGCAGGCCATCGGAACGATCGATCAGCCGGCCGCGCCATTGCTGCTGCAAGTCGAGGACGAGCGCATCGTGTTCGCGAAACAGTTCGGCCGCGCGCGCGTCGCCCAGCTTTTCGACCAGTTCGGTGGAATCGCACAGGTCCGTCAGCAGCAGTGTTCGCAGCTGGGGCGCATCGAGTTTCGGCTGCTGGGCGTCATGCATGGTGCGAGCTCCCTGTCCGCCGTGGTCGCTCAGGCGAGCGCGGCCGGTGTGTTTTCCAGCCCGTGCAGGCGGTTGCCGCCCAGGCGCTTGGCTTCGTACAGCGCGCTGTCGGCGCGGGCGTACCAGTCGTTCCAGCTGCTGCTGGGGTCGAGCAGGCTGACGCCGATGCTCACCGGACACATCTTGGGCACTTCCTGGTCGTGGTTGAGCTGCGCCTGCACGCTGTGCAGGATGCGCGTGGCGATCTGGCGCAGGTCCTCGCCATCGTTGCAGGTCACGAACAGGCAGAACTCGTCGCCACCCAACCGGCAGGCCAGGTCTTGCTCGCCCAATACCGAGCGCAGGATCTGGGCGACGTTCTGCAGCACGCGATCGCCGGCCAGGTGTCCGTGGTCGTCGTTGACGCGCTTGAAGCGGTCGCAATCGATCAACAGCAGCGCGGTGCCGGCGGATCGACCGGCGCGCCGGCATTCCTGCAGGTGCAAGGTCAGCCCGCGGCGGTTGTACAGCCCGGTGAGTTCGTCGGTGCGGATCAGCTCTTCGGTCTGGTTGAGCTGGTGCGAGGTGGCGTAGAGGTTGTCCAGCGCTTCTTCGAGGTCGTGGTTGCGACGACGCAGTTGGCGGATCAGCAGCTGTTCGTTGTTGACCACGCGCACGATGGTGCGGCGCAGGAAATGCGCGGTGAGTGCAGGGTCTTCGCTCACCAGTTTCTGGAAGTCGCTGTGGTCCAGTTCGATGAGGGCACTGTCGACGGCCGCTTCGGCGTCGGCGCTGCGGGCGTGATCGCCGATGAGCAGGCCAAGTTCGCCAAAGAATTCACCAGGTCCCATATGTTTGACCACCAGGTCTTCGCCGAAGTCGAGATCGATCAGTCCGGATACGACGATGTACATCTGGGTACCGATGTCGCCGCGACGGAACAATGAAGTACCGGCGGGAAGTGCGCGGGCGCGGCCGAACTGCGCGAACAGCGCCATTTCCTCAGGCGCGAGCACCGCATGCAGGGCATCCGGCGTCACCACAGGCACTTTCTGGTCGGCCGCTCCCGGGCCAGCGCTTGCGTTCATCCCCACGTCCTTGACCGATATCCGCCGTCGGTAGGTCGTCGATGGTAGCACCTTAAGAAACCGTTCATCGCCACATCACATGTAATCTCATTGTTGGCTGAGAAACCTTGTGATTCATGCCCTTGGGGTTTTACTAAGGGGGCGGCAGGGGTGCAGATGCCGTCGAAATCGAGCGTTTTTTGCGGTTGTCGTTATGGGAGGGGGTTTTTGTTGAGGGCGCGGTGGGTGTTTGGCGGTTGGTTGTGTTGGCTTACGGTGCGGGCCCCGTCCTGTCGGGATGGTGGGTCGCGGTTCGAGCGGCCATCCATGGCCGCACTCACCGCACGTGGGCCATCCATGGCCCACTGACCCACCACCCCGACTGGACGGCGCAAGGCGCGTGGTTGTTACGGCCTCGATCGATACGCGCCGGGGAGGGGGAAGGGAAGAGCGGCGTCCCGACTGTTGA
>DASWQJ010000286.1:0-5443 GCA_036403795.1 Stenotrophomonas sp. | reverse complement strand
ACGCCTGCCCCTTGAGCAGTGTGTCGCCCAGGTCCACCGCGTAGGCCAGCGCCAGCAGTCCGAAGAACCAGGCGCGCCGCGTATAGAAGTAGTCGCGCCAGTCGGCGTACTCATCGATGTTTTCCGGGAATACCAGTGTGCACAGCAGATACAGCAGCAGCGCGTACAGCGTGACGAACAGATAGAGATTGAAGTTCCAGTGCACCAGGTGCGACAGGCGGAACTCCCACCACCAGAACGAGAGCAGGTAGAAAAACATCGACAGCACCCACACCAGGTGCACCCAGTAGACGCGCTTGCGCCCGGGGTGCTCGATCATGCGTGCGAATTGCCGCAGCAGATGCGTCAAACCCAGGCCAACCACCATGCCCAGCACGATGCGCATATGGGTGAAGCCGGCAGACAGTGCCAGGGGATCGGCGGCAGGGTTCATGCGCGTCTGTGGCGGATGGCCCGGCGGCGGACCTTCCCGCCGATGGTGCCGTTGCTTTGCGGGCGCTTCAACTACGGCCCCCGAACCGGCCTGGGCTATGCTCCAGGGCCACCCTGCCTGAAGGATGCCGCGTGTCTACCGTTTACGATTTCAGCTATCACGACGCGGCCGGCAACGAACATCCGCTAGACGACTTCCGGGGCCGGCCCTTGCTGTTGGTCAACGTTGCCTCGCGCTGCGGTTTTACGCCGCAATACACCGGGTTGCAGCGCCTGTGGCAGGCGTACCGCGAGCGGGGGCTGCAGGTGATCGGGTTTCCGTGCAACCAGTTCGGCCGGCAGGAGCCGGGCAACGACGATGCGATCGCCATGTTCTGCTCGCTGGAATACGACGTGGATTTTCCGCTTTCGCGCAAGATCGAGGTCAATGGTGAAGGCGCCGACCCGCTGTGGCGCTGGTTGCAGCGCGAGCGCCGCGGGGTGCTGGGCATTGCGCCGATCAAGTGGAACTTCACCAAGTTCCTGGTCGATCGGCAGGGACAGGTGCAAGGTCGCTATGCGCCAGCGACGGCGCCGGAAAAGCTCTCCGGCGACATCGAGGCGGCGCTGGGCTAGACGATTACCCTGGCGAGCCTGCGCGGCGGCGCTCCCGTGCAGCACGCGCGGTCATGTCGAGCGGACGCGGCGACCGGGCGTCCTCGCACCTCACTTCTCGACGAAGGCGCGCTCGAACACGTAATGGCCGGGCGTGCCGATCCGCGGCGACGTCTGGAAACCGCGTGCGTCGAGCACGCTGCGCAGGTCGGCCAGCATCTGCGGGCTGCCACAGATCATGAAGCGGTCGTTGGCCACGTCCAGCGGCGGCAAACCGAGGCTGCGCTGCATCTCGCCGTTCTCGAGCAGTTCGGTGAGGCGTCCCCGGTTCGGGAATGCTTCGCGGGTGACGGCGGGGTAATACAGCAGCTTCTCGCGAATGGTCTCGCCCAGGAACTCGTGGTTGGGCAGTTCTTGCTCGAAATACTCGCGGTAGGCCAGGTCCCGCTCGAAGCGCACGCCGTGGGTGATGATCACCTTGTCGAAGCGCTCGTAGGTCTCCGGATCTTTGACCACCGACAGCCACGGGGCCATGCCGGTGCCGGTGCCCAGCAGGTACAGGTGGCGGCCAGGGTGCAAATCGCTGATGAGCAAGGTGCCGGTGGGCTTTTTGCCGACCAGCACCTGGTCGCCAGGCTTGATGTGCTGCAGGCGCGAGGTCAGCGGGCCGTTGGGCACCTTGATGCTGAAGAACTCCAGCTGCTCTTCCCAGTTGGCGCTGGCAATGGAGTAGGCGCGCAGCAGGGGCCGCGTTTCCGTCTCCAGGCCGATCATCACGAACTGGCCGTTGTCGAAGCGGAAACCGCTGTCGCGCGTGGTGGTGAAGCTGAAGTAATCGTCGGTCCAGTGCCGGACCTCAAGCACCGTTTCCGGGCCAAAAGCAGATGACATGCCGGGGGATTTTTTGATGTAGGGGAGCGGGCCAATGGTACCCCAAATGAGAGGGCCTCTCATTAACCGCGGGTGCGGGCACTGGCGCGGATCGCATCATTGGCCGAGGGGCGGCTGGTCTTCGGCGCCGACCGCGCCCTGTCGGGCTCGCACGCCCCAGTGCGCGCAAACGCGTTGCCGGCTGCTTGAAGCGATCAGCCGCTCTCGGGTCGGCTGACGGCCATCCATCGGGCGGCTGGGGCTTTCCCCTCGATGGGGCCGTCTGGCGACAGGGATGTCGCCAGCCGAGCGACCAGGGATGGCTTGAGCGTGCCCCAGCGAGGGGAAAGCCCCGGCCGCCGCACGCGGTCCAGACACACGGCGAGCGCCGACCGTTGCAGGAGGCGCCTCAACCCATCCCCTGATCAACCCGCCTTCGGCGGCGTGATCTGCAGCAGCTGCCCCTGATCCTCGTCAGTCAGCACATAGACCTTGCCGTCCGCACCCACGCGCACATCGCGCACACGCTGCGACAGCTCACCCAACAGTCGTTCCTCACCCGCGATGCGATCGCCCTCCAGGCTCAGCCGGATCAGATTGCGCTCGGCGAGCGAGCCAACGAACAGACTGTCATTCCACGCACTGCCGGGATGGCCGGTGTAGAACGCCAACCCACTCACTCCCGGCGACTTGGGCCAGTAGTGCCAAGGCTGCTCCAGCCCCTCGCGCGACTGACCGATCGCCTCGGCGATGGGCTGGCCGGAATAATCGATGCCGTAAGTGATCAGCGGCCAGCCATAATTGCGACCGGGTTCTGGCAGGTTGATCTCATCGCCGCCGCGCGGACCATGCTCGGTCTCCCACAGCTTGCCGCTGCGCGGATCGAAGGCCAGACCCTGCGAATTGCGATGTCCGTAACTCCAGATCTCCGGTCGCGCACCGTCCGTGCCCACGAAGGGATTGTCGGCCGGCACGCTGCCATCCAGATTGAGCCGCACCAGCTTGCCCTGCAGCTTGTCCAGTGCCTGCGACATCGAACGCAACGTACGCTCGCCCTGGCTGATGAAAAGATGCCCTTGGCCATCGAAGGCCAACCGCGAACCGAAATGGTTTTCGGTGTCCACCTTCGGCACCTGGCGGTAAATCACCTCGACCTGTTCCAGCCCCTCATCGCCCAGCACCGCGCGTGCCACCGCCGTGCCGGCCAGGCCGCCCTCGCCAGGCTCGGCATAGCTCAAATAGAGGTGCCGGGTCTGCGCGAAGTCCGGCGCCAGCGCGACGTCGAGCAGGCCGCCCTGGCCGCGCGCAAACACCGCCGGCACGCCGGCCAGCGGCGCGGAGACCTGGCCATCGGCACCGATGCGCCGCAGCGTACCCACGCGCTCGGTCACCAGGAAGCCGCCGTCGGGCAGCAAGGCCAGCCCCCACGGATGGGCCAGCCCGGTGGCCAGTTCGCGCACCTGGATGTCGCCGGCCTGGCTGGGCAGGGCGCGCGCCGGGGCACTGGCTGCCCCCTGTCCGGTCGGCGCGGCGGGGGCGTGTTCGCTGCCGCTGCACGCAGACAGAGCCAGGGCGAGACCGCAGGCAAACGCGGCCAGAGGGACATTGCGGGATGTGGCGGCCAGGGGCATGGGTGGAACCTCGGTCGTCGAAACGACCAGCCTATGACGGCGGTGGTCCGGCCGCCCCCTCCCAAAGGTCACCGCCGCCGATCAGCGATAGCCGGCCGCCTGCAGTTCGAACAGTTCCGCATAGCGCCCGCCCTGGGTCATCAACTCATCGTGGGTGCCGCTGGCCTCGATGCGGCCATCGGCCAGCACCAGGATGCGATCGGCCATGCGCACACTGGAAAACCGGTGCGAGATCAGCACCGCGGTGCGGTTGTCCGAGAGCTCCTTGAAACGCTGGAATACTTCGAACTCGGCGCGCGCATCCAACGCGGCGGTGGGCTCGTCGAGAATCATGACCTGCGCATCGCGCAGGTAGGCACGGGCAATCGCGATCTTCTGCCACTGTCCGCCGGACAGCTCCACGCCGGTCTTGAAGCGGCGCCCGATCAACTGCGCATAGCCCTGCGGCAGCTCGGCGATGACCTCATCGGCCAATGCGCGGCGCGCAGCGGCCTGGATGCGCGGCTGGTCCTCCATCGACTCGACGCGGCCCACCCCGATGTTCTCGCCCGCGCTCAGGTGGTAGCGCACGAAGTCCTGGAAGATCACGCCCAGGTTGGCACGCAGGTCGTCCAGGTCGTAGTCGCGCAGATCGCGGCCGTCGAGCAGGATGCGACCCTCGTCGGGGTCGTACAGCCGTGCCAGCAGCTTGACCAGGGTCGTCTTGCCGGCGCCGTTCTCGCCGACCAGTGCGAGCACTTCGCCGGCGCGCAGTTCGAAATCCAGGTGCCGCACCGCCCAACGCTCGGCATCGGGATAGCGAAACCCCACGTCCTCGAATACAAAGCCGCGCGCAATCGGACGTGGTATCGGCTGAGCGTCCGGCCGCGACACGATTTCCGGCTCGATTTCGAAAAACGAGTACAGATCGTCCAGGTACAACGCTTGCCCGGCGACTTGCGAAAAGCCGATCAGCAAGCCTTCCAGCAACTGACGCAGGCGCAGGAAACTGCCGGCCAGGAATGTCAGGTCGCCGATGCTGAAATCACCGCGCACCGTGCGCCAGGCGATATAGGCATAGGCCACGTAATAGGCCAACGTGCCCAGCGCCGCCAACAACGTGCCCCAGATTGCACGCTTGCGCGCCAGCGCACGATTGGCGCGGTAAAAGCGCTCGGCGAGCAGGCGATAGCGTTCGATCAGGAAGCGATGGAGGTTGAATATCTTCACCTCCTTGGCGGTTTCCACACTGGCGCCGACCTGGCGCAGGTAGTCCAGCTGGCGGCGTTCGGGCGTCCACTGATAGTTGAGCGAATAGCCCAGTGCGTTGAAGTGCGCTTCGCCCACGAAAGCGGGGATCAAGGCCACGGCCAGCAACGCGATCAGCCAAGGCGCGTAGACCAGCAGGCCGACCGCGAAACTGGCCACGGTGATGGTGTCTTGCACCTGCCCAAAGAGCTGGCTCATCAGGTTCATGCGCCCCATGGTCTGGCGGCGCGCGCGGTCCAGGCGGTCCTGGAGCTCGGGGTCTTCGAAATCTTCCAGGTCCAGCTGCGCGGCATGTTCCATCAGGCGCACGCTGGTGGCATTGGTGAACAGTTCGCTGAGCAGGCTGTCGGCGTAATTGACGACCCGGCCCAACAGATCCGAGCCGATGGCCAGCGCCAGTTCCAGCGCCAGCAACCACAGCAGGCGATCGAGCAGTCCGCTTTCCAGGGCTTGGCCCAGCGAGTGCAGGGCAGGCTGCAGGCGAGCCAGGTGGATCGCCTCGTCGATGATCAGCTTGCCGATGTAAAGCGTCGCCACCGGCATCAGCGCACGCAGCAAGCGCAGGCCGAGGCTGGCGCTGGTCAGTACGGGGCTGGTCTGCCAGATCTGCCGCAGGAATGGCGGCAGGTTGCGCATGGCATGGAAACGCTCGCGCAGGCTGGGCTGGC
>DASWQJ010000285.1:0-12852 GCA_036403795.1 Stenotrophomonas sp. | reverse complement strand
CCGCGCTGAATTTCACCATGACCGCTTGGCGCGCCTCTCCCTGGCGCAAGGTGGCAGTGAACTTTGCCTGCTCTCCCCCGGGTGAGGATCCGGCCGGTTCGCCACGCATGACCTCGGCTGCAAATTGCCGATAGCGTATTGCCCGGTCCGCCGAGTCCACCGCATCCGGCGGCTCCTGCAACTCACGCAGCGCGCGCTCCAGTGCGATTTCGCCCAGGATCAAATCGCCACTCTGGGTCGAGCCGCCATGCAACAGGGCAGCAACCGTGTGCTCGGCGTTCCAGACTTTGAGGTCTTCCGGAACACGAAGTTCTCGCGCCACCCGATGCGCATAGGTGCGACCCAGGAAGCCGTTGGGACGCAGGTCATCCAGAAACCACGGCACGTCCGGATAGATGCCACGCTCGAATGGCGGGTGCAGCAAAGCCGGTCTTGGCCGGTCCGTCTGGAACGCAAATTCCCCACGGTCCAACGCCAGCAGATCACCCAGGTGCTCTACGCGCGCTTCCGGCGTAAGGCGATACAACGGCCACTGCGATTCACCGCGCAGGGGCCTACGTAATGCGTACTGGGTGGCGCGTGCTTTTCCCACACGGACGATTGCCGGCTCGGTCGCCAGTGCTCGGCCCAAGGAGGGTCGCGTGACGCCCAGAAGCTGCTGCGCTTCGGCGGCGGGCAGCCGGCCCCGTTGCCGAAGCTGCTCGACAAGTCGTTCGGCAATTGAGCGGCGATCAGGGCTCATGTAACGATTAAAGTTACGATTATCGCCAGATCATCCACCAATTTATTCATACAATCAACGGGTTATTTGCCATGTAAGGCATCTTTCTGGGTATTTTTGTAACGATTTCGGGACGATTTTCCTTCGGCTCGCGTGTCATGTCTGCACCGCCACCGGCGCGCGCTCGGAAAACTGGCCGCGCCAATAGGGGTAGTAGGGATAGGGCGCCGGCACCGCACTGGCCGCATCCAGGCGGGCGATCTGGTCCGGCGCCAGCTTCCAGCCCACCGCGCCAAGGTTCTGCTTCAGCTGCGCCTGGTCGCGCGCCCCGATCAGCACCGTACTGACCGTGGGCCGGGTCAGCAGCCAGTTGATCGCCACTTGCGGCACACTGCGGCCGGTTTCGGCGGCGATCACGTCCAGTACGTCGACGATGTCGAACAAGCGCTCGTCGTCGATGGCCGGTCCGAACGAGGCAGTCTCGTGCAGGCGGCTGTTTTCCGGCAGCGGCTGGCCCCGGCGCAGCTTGCCGGTCAGCCGGCCCCAGCCGAGCGGGCTCCAGACCACCGCGCCAACGCCCTGGTCCAGGCCCAGCGGCATCAGCTCCCACTCGTAGTCGCGGCCGGCCAGCGAGTAATAGGCCTGGTTGGCAACGAAGCGGCTCCAACCGTGCGTATCGCTGACCGACAAAGCTTTCATCAACTGCCAGCCGGCGTAGTTGGAGGCGCCGAGATAGCGCACCTTGCCGGCGCGCACCAGGTCGTCGAGCGTAGAGAGCGTTTCTTCCAGCGGAGTGAGCGCGTCGAAGGCGTGCAATTGCAGCAGGTCGATGTAATCGGTGCGCAGGCGCTTGAGCGAGGCGTCGACCGCGCGCAGCAGGCGCCAGCGCGAGGCACCGGCGTCGTTGGGGCCATCGCCCAGGCGCAGGCCGGTCTTGGTGGAGAGGATGACCTGGTCGCGGCGACCTTGCAGCGCTGCGCCAAGGATTTCCTCCGAGGCACCGTCGGAATACACATCGGCGGTATCGAACAGGTTGACCCCCGCCTCGAGCGCGACATCGATCATGCCGCGCGCTTCTTCCACGCCGGCATTGCCCCAGGCCGAGAACAGCGGCCCCTTGCCGCCGAAGGTGCCGGCACCGAAGCCAAGCACGGGCACTTTGAAACCGGAACGGCCAAGCAGACGGGTTTCCATGAAGTTCTCCTTACAGTTGCTGGGGGCGGGCATCGAGCCCGGATAGTGTTTGGCGCTCAAGGCGCACGCTCCATAGGGCTACGCCGAGGCCGACGAGCGTAATGGCCGCGGCCACCCAGGGCGTGGCCTGCAGCCCGAAGCGACTGGCGACCACCACGCCGCCGAGCCAGGCGCCGAGCGCGTTGCCAAGGTTGAAGGCGGCGATGTTCAAGCTCGACGCCAGGTTCTGGCCGCTGCCGCGCGCCTGCTCGAGCACGCGCAGCTGCAGCGGCGCGACGGTGGCGAAGGCCGCCAGGCCGAGCAGGCCGGCGAAGGCCGCCATGGCCATGCGCGAATGCAGCACCAGCCCCATTGCGGCCAGCACCACCGCCAGTGCAGCGAGCGTGCCGAGCAGGGCAGCCACCGGCTTGCGATCGGCCAGCCGCCCCCCGAGCAGGTTGCCGGCGATCATGCCGGCGCCAAATACCAGCAGCACCGGCGATACCGCGGCTTGGCTGAAACCGGTGACCTCGACCAGCATCGGCTGGATGTAGGTGAACACCGCAAATACGCCGGCAAAGCCGACCACCGTCATCGCCAGCGCCAGCAGTACCTGCGGCCGGCCCAGCACTGCGATCTCCTGCCGCCACGGCGTCGGCGCGCCACCGGGTACCGACGCCGGCACCCACCGCGCCACCGCCAGTGCGGCCAGCACACCGATCACCGCCACCGCCCAGAAGGTCGCGCGCCAGCCCAGTTGCAGGCCGAGCCAGGCGCCGGCCGGCACGCCCAGCAACGTAGCCACCGTAAGGCCGGCAAACATCAGCGAGATGGCCGAGGCCCGACGCTCCACCGGCACCAGCGAGGTCGCGACCACCGCGCCGACCCCGAAGAACGTGCCGTGCGCCAACGAGGTCAGCACGCGTGCGGCCATCAGGCTCGCGTAGTCCGGCGCCACCGCGCAGGCCACGTTGCCCAGGGTGAACACGATCATCAGGCCGACCAATATGGCCTTGCGCGGCCAGCGCGCACTCAACAGGGTGAGCACCGGCGCGCCCACGAACACGCCCAGGGCGTAGCCGCTGATCAACAGGCCCGCTGCCGGGATGGACACCTGCAGGTCGGCGGCGACCTGCTGCAGCAGCCCCATGATCACGAACTCGGTGGTGCCGATGCCAAAGGCACCGACCGTGAGGGCGTACAGGGCGGCCGGGGTGCGAAAAGCGGAAGCGGGGACGGACATGGCCGACTCCTGGAAACGAGATGGCCAGACTGCGCCGCCGCTTCGACTTCAAAAACCGCTGTTATGCTGAATCATCTTCAAGATTTGGTTGAGAATCCATGGACCGGCTTGGCGACATCGCCTTGTTCCTGCGCGTGCTCGACCAGGGCTCGATCACTGCGGCCGCACGCAGCCTGGATCTATCGGTGGCGGTGGCCAGCGCGCGGCTTCGCCGGCTGGAGCGCGAGCTGGGGGTGCGCCTGCTGCACCGAACCACGCGGCGGCTGCACCCCACCGCCGAGGGGCAGGCGCTGGCCGAGCGCGGCCGGGGCCTGGTGCAGGACCTGGAAGCCTTGGCCGACGGGCTTCGGCAGGGGGCCCACGCGGTGGTTGGCACGTTGCGGATGACGATGTCGGCCTCGTTCGGGCTGCAACACGTCTCGCCACTGCTGGCCGACTTCCAGCGCCTGCATCCGCAGCTGCGGGTCAGCATGCATGTGAGCGACGACCTGGTGGACCTGGTGAAGGACGGCTTCGATCTGGCGATCCGGATCGGTCCGCTGCAGGACTCTCGCCTGGTGGCCCGGCGCATCGCCAGCAATCGGCGCGTGCTGGTGGCTGCGCCGACGTACCTGGCGCGGCTGGGCGTGCCGCGCCACCCCGACGAGTTGGCCGGTCACGCCGGCCTGCTGTTGATGGGTCGCGATGGCCGCCAGGACGTGTGGACGCTGGGCACCCCCGAGGGCGGGCAGTTGCGCGTTCGCATGGACAGTCGCCTGGAGAGCAACTACGGCGAGGTGCTGCGCGATGCCGCCGTGGAAGGGCAGGGGATCGCCCTGCATTCGTTATGGCATGTGGGCGAGGATTTGCGCGCCGGACGGCTCAAGGTATTGCTGCCGGACTGGCCGCCACCGACCTCGCAGATCAGCGCGGTGACGCCCGTGCGCGCACTGCCGCCGCGCGTGCGCGCTTTCGTGGACTATCTCACCGAGCGCCTGGGCCCCGTGCCGCCGTGGGAGCGCCTGGACGTGGCGCAGTTCGTGGCCGGTTAGCGCTGGCTCGACCGGCTCGTCAATCGCGTTTTTCGTACACGGCGTTGCCGTCTACCCAGGTCGATTCGATGGCCAGCTCATCCAGCTGCGACTCGGCCACCGCGAACGGATCAGCGTCCAGTACCACAAAATCCGCATGCAGCCCCGGCTTGAGCTGGCCCACGCTGTTTTCATCGAAACCGGCATAGGCCGCATCGGCGGTGAAGCCGCGCAGCGCCTCGGCCAGGCTGAGTTTTTGATCGGGCATCCAGCCCCCGAGCGGCTGGCCGGCGCGGTCCTGGCGGGTGACTGCGGCGTACAACCCCAGCCGGGGATCGGGTGATTCAACGGGAAAATCCGAGCCCAGCGCCAGTCGGGCACCGCTGTGCAACAGGCGCTGCCACGCGTAGGCGCCCAGGATGCGTTGCGGCCCCAGGCGATCCTGCGCCCAAGGCATGTCCGAGGTGGCGTGGGTGGGCTGCATCGAGGCAATCACGCCCAGCTGGGCGAAACGGGGGATATCCGCATCGGCCAGGATCTGCGCGTGCTCGACGCGCCAGCGGTGGTCGCTGTCGCGATCGGCGCCCAGTACTTGTTGGTAGGTGTCGAGCACCAGGCGATTGCCGCGATCGCCGATGGCGTGGGTCGCCACTTGCAGGCCGCAGCCTTTGGCTTTGACCACGGCTTGCCGATAGGCCGCCGGCTCGGTGACGAACAGGCCATGGTTGCCGTGGTCGTCGCTGTAGTCCTGCAGCAAAGCGGCGCCGCGACTGCCGAGTGCACCGTCCACGTAAAGCTTGACCCCGCGCATCTCCAGCCGGCCCGAGGGATGGACATAGGCGCCCTGCGCGCAGCGATCGGCCAGTGCATTGCCGTCGCCATCGGCATAGGCGTCGATGCGCAAGGGCAGTCGACCCGCATCGGCGAACTGGCGCATCAAGGCCAGGTCTTCGCGTGAGGTGCCCATGTCGTGCACCCCGGTCAGCCCGTTGCTGACCGCCGCTTGCAACGCCAGCGACAAGGCTTTTTCGCGCGTGGCCTGGTCCGGCGCGGGCATCACCGAGGTGACCAGCGGCATGGCGCCGTCGACGAGCACACCGCTGGGTCGGTCCGCCGCGCGCTCGATGCGGCCGCCTTCGGGCTGCCAGTCCGGCGATAGGAGCCTGGGTTCTTTCGCGGCGGCCAGTTTGAGCGCCGCCGAGTTGGCCCAGCCGGCATGGCCGTCGATGCGTTCGAGCCAGATCGGGCGATCGCCGAAGGTGGCATCCAGATCGGCCACCGTCGGGAAGGACTTGTCGGGCCAGTCGTTCTGGTCCCAGCCGCTGCCGGTCAGCCAGGCGCCGGGCGCGAGGGTTTTTTCAAAGGCCTGCAGGCGTGCGATGACTTCTTGCTGGCTGTGCGTGCCGACCAGATTGGCCTGCAGCCGCGACCACCCCAGGCCCATGACGTGGCCATGCGCGTCGATCAGGCCGGGGATCAGCGTGGCCCGAGGCAGGTCGATGCGTTTGCTTTGCGGATAGCGGCTGGCCAGGGCGGCCGCCTTGCCGGTGGCGAGCAGCTTGCCATTGGCATCCCAGGCAATGGCGTCGACTTGCGGCTGCTGCGGGTTGGAGGTGTAGATGCGGGCCGCGCTGAGCACCGTGACAGGCGGCGCGGCGGCAGGCGCGGCGAGCGCGGTGCCGAGCAGGCACAGCAGGGGCACCGCCACGATCGACTGCCGGAGGGATCTGCGCATGCGGGCCACTTTGATGTCCGAAAGTGGCCACTATGCGGTATGGGCCTGCCGCGTGGCTATTGCGTTGCGGCGGCCGTGGAGACGGCAGCGCTCCGTCATCGGCGGTAGGCCTGGCGCAGCCCGCCCTGCCGTTGGGGCGGCATCGTTTAGCCGTGAGCCGTGGGCCTGGGCGCGCGCGGCAGCAGCGCCGCCACGATCCCCAACAACGGCAGGAACGAAATCAGCAGGTACACGTGTTCGATGCTGGTGCGGTCGGCAAGCACGCCGAGCACCGCAGCGCCCAGGCCGCCCATGCCGAACGCAAAACCGAAGAACAGGCCCGACACGGTGCCGATGCGGTGCGGCATCATTTCCTGTGCATAGACCAGGATCGCCGAGAACGCCGAAGACAGCACGAACCCGATGATCAACGTCAGCACCGTGGTGGCGCCCAGGCCCACGTGCGGCAGCGCCAGCGCAAATGGCGCCACGCCCAGGATCGAAGCCCAGATCACTGGCTTGCGGCCGATGCGATCGCCCACCGGCCCACCAATCAACGTGCCGGCCGCCGAGGCCAGCAAGAAGCCGAACAGGTGCAACTGCGCACTCTGCATCGACACGCCGAACTTGTGCATCAGATAGAACGTGTAATAGCTGCTGAGCCCGGCGATATAGAAATACTTGGAGAAGATCAGCACCAGCAGGATGGCGATCACCCAGGCCACGGTGCGACGCGGCAGCACGGATGCGCGCGCCTCGGCCTTGCGCGCCACCGGCACGTTGCCCAGGTGCAGGGCATACCAACGCCCCACGTACGACAACAGGCCGATGCCCAGCAACGCGGCGGTGCCGAACCAGGCCACGCTGTGCTGGCCGTTGGGCACGATGATCGCCGCGGCGATGAGCGGACCGATCGCGGTTCCGGTATTGCCACCGACCTGGAATACCGACTGCGCCAGGCCGTGCCGACCGCCCGAGGCCAGCCGCGCGATGCGCGAGGACTCGGGATGGAAGATCGCCGAGCCCACCCCGACCAGCGCCGCGGCGACCAGCACGATCGCGTAGCTCGGCGCATAGGCCAGCAGCAACAGACCGCACAGCGTGGCGGCCATGCCGAAGGGCAGCGAGTACGGCGCGGGGCGGCGGTCGGTGCGCAGGCCGATCAACGGCTGGAACAGCGACGCCGTCAATTGGTAGGTGAGGGTGATCAGGCCGATCTGCGCGAAGCTGAGCTCGAATTGGCCTTTGAGCAGCGGATACAGCGCCAGGATCAGCGACTGCATCATGTCGTTGATCAAATGCGAGGTGGTGATCGCGGCCAGCACACCGGTGGCGACGGGGCGCTTGCCGGCCGCCACGGGCGCGGTGTTGGCTGTCGGTGCGGAAACCAGGACTGAAACGACAGGGGAAGGGCTGGACATGACCATCGGGGCGGGGCGCGGGAGGAGCGCATGTTAGGCTGGCGGCCTCTGTCGTACTCGCGCGATCCGGTCATGCACCATGCCGAAACGGACATCCCGCCCTGGCCGACCCGGCCGGCGCACCTGGACGAGATCGATGCGAGCCCCTCGGACGTGTTTTGCAGGGCGGTGGACTACCCCACCGGACGCTTGATCCCGCCGCACCGGCACCACAAGCACCAGCTCATCAACGCGGTGCGCGGGCTGATGGTCGTCACCGCCGAACAGGGCCGCTGGGTGGTGCCGAGCACACGTGCGTTGTGGATGCCCGCCGGCTGGGAGCACAGCGTGCGCTGCATCGGCGAGGTGCATATGCGCAGCCTGTACATCCGCCCCGAGGCGGTGGCGCACTTGCCCGCCCGCGCGGCGGCGGCCGTGGATATCGGCCCGCTGCTGCATGAACTCATCGCCAGTGCGGTGCATGTGCAGCAGCCCTACGCCGCCAACTCGCGCGACGGCCACCTGATGCGGTTGCTGCTGGACGAGCTACGCACCTTGCCGGTGCTGCCGCTGCACTTGCCCGAGCCGGCCGATCCGCGACTGCGCCGCATCGCCCGGTACTTCGAAACCCATCCGGACGACAACGCGCCACTGCCGGAGTGGGGCCAGGCGTTGGGCGTGGACGCGCGGACGATCCAGCGCCTGTGCCGGCGCGAGTTGGGCATGAGCTTTGCGCAATGGCGACAGCAGGCACGGCTGCTGCGCGCGCTGGAGCACCTGGCGGCCGGGGGCAAGGTCATCGATGTGGCCGCAGCGGTGGGCTACGACAACGCCAGCGCCTTCACCCGCATGTTCCGACGCCACTTCGGCGTTACGCCCGGCGAGTTCTTCGGCTGAGCCACCCGGCGCGGTTATGCTCGGCGGCAAGCCGTCCCCGGGGTGGAGGACGTCACCACAGGGACGTGCATGGATCGTCGGTCTTTCCTCGCCTCCGGAGCGCTGGCCTCGGGCATTCCACTGTTGGGTGCGTTGGCGCCGGCCCAGGCGGCGTCGGGCCGTGCCGGCACAGCGGCCATCGATCGGGTCGACCTGCGCAGCGACGGCCTGGGCCTGCAACCGGCCGAGTACGCCGCGTTGCTGCATCAGCTCACGCGCGATCCCGCCTTCGAAGCCGATGACTACAGCCTGGGCGGCAACCTGGAGAAACTGGAGCAGGCCTTCGCTCGGCGGCTCGGCAAACCGGCCGCGATCTACCTGCCCACCGGCACCCTGGCCAACCACCTGGCGGTTCGCGCCTTGGCGGGCCATGCCACCGGCCATGCCACCGGCAATGGGTCTCGCGTGCTGCTGCAGGCCGACAGCCACCTCTACAACGACAGCGGCGATGGCACCACGGTACTGAGTGGTTTGAACCTGGTACCGCTGCGCGCCGACGACGAGTCGGCGACGCTGCCGCTGGAGGCGGTACGCGCGGAAGTGGAGCGGGCAGCGGGCGGACGCGTGCCCTTGCGCGTGGGCGCGATCTCCCTGGAAAGCCCGGTACGCCGGCTAGGCCATCGCTACGTGCCTTGGGAGGCGGTACGCGCGCTGTCGGACTACGCGCGTGGCGAAGGCATTGGCCTGCACCTGGATGGCGCGCGGCTGTTCAACCTGCCGCAGCACACCGGCCACGGCGTGCGCGAGTACGCGGCGCTGTTCGACACGGTCTATGTCTCGTTGTGGAAGCACTTCAATGCCGCCTCCGGCGCGATCCTGGCGGGCGAGTCGGCGTTGATCGAGCCATTGCGCCCGCAGCGGCGGATGTTTGGTTCCGGCCTGCCCCATGCCTGGCCGCTGGCCGTGCCGGCGCTGTCTTATCTGGATGACTACGAAGCGCAATACGCGCGCGCCTGGCAAGCGGCCGATGCCGTGATCGCACTGCTGCGCGCCGACGGGCGGCTGCGCGTACAGGCCTTGCCGCAGGGCACCAGCTCGGTGCTGCTGTATCTGCCCGAAGGCGTGGATGGTGCGGCCTGGTCACAGCGTGCCGCTGCGCGAGGCGTGCGCGTGGGCGCACCACCCCCGGGCGGCAACGCGATGTTGCAGGTCAATGCGACGCTGCTGCGGCGCTCGCCGCCAGCGGTGACCAAGGTGTTGCTGGACGCGCTGCAGGGATGAACGAAGGGCCGGCGGCTGATTATGTCGGTGCGCGTTATCGCCGCTGGCTTCGCTTCGCCGTCGCTCGCATCTACCCCGGCCTCGAGCCGATGACCTATGCGGTCGCGATCGCCTTGCTGGCGGTATTGGGCACGGCGTTCTGGTTCGCCTACTGGCGCCTGCCCGGTGCAATGTGATGCACGCCCGCGGCACCATGACCCAGGTCACTTGACCGGCTTTCGCCACACCGGCGACCCTCGGGGATTGCGCAGCGCGGAGGGAGCCGCACGCGCCTGAGACCGGAGAAGCCCCGCTTGGATCGTCGCACCTTCCTGCAGTTGTCCGCCATTGGCGCGGGCGGGCTGCTGCTGCCCTCTACCCGCCTGATCGCCGCCGAGCAGTTGCTCGCGCCGGTCGATGCCGCCCGCAACCGCCGCCTGGCCGATGCCGCCCTGTCCACCGCACGTACGGGCGGTGCCAGCTATTGCGACGTGCGGGTGGGCCGTTACCTGCGCCAGTTCGTGACCACTCGCGAAGCGCAGGTGGAAAACGTGGTCAACGGCGAGTCCTGCGGCGTAGGTGTGCGCGTGATCGCCGACGGCGCCTGGGGCTTCGCGGCCACCAATACGCTGACCAGCGATGGCGTGATGGCGGCCACCCGACAGGCGATCGCCATTGCCCGGGCCAACGCCCGGCTGGCCTCTTCGCCCGTGCAGCTGGCCCCGGTCAAGGGCGTGGGCGAGGTGAGCTGGCGTACCCCGATCAAGCGCAACGCGATGGAAGTGCCGGTCGCCGAAAAAGTCGCCCTGCTGCTGGACATCAACGGCGCCGCGCTCAACGCCGGCGCCAACTTCGCCGCCTCGCGACTGTTTGCGATCAACGAGCAGAAATACTTCGCCAGCAGCGACGGCTCCTATATCGACCAGGACGTACACCGGCTGTGGCTGCCATTCACCGTCACCGCGGTGGACAAGGCCAGCGGCAAGTTCCGCACCCGCGACGGCCTGGGCGCCCCGGTCGGCATGGGCTACGAATACCTGGACGGCGATGCCAGCCAGAAACACGCCCTGCCCGGCGGCATGGTCGGCTACGGCCTGTCCTACGACCCACGCGAAGACGCGATCGCCGCCGCCAGGCAGGCGCGCGCCAAGCTCACCGCTCCCTCGGTCAAGCCCGGCAAATACGACCTGGTCATCGACCCGAGCAACCTGTTCCTGACCATCCACGAATCGGTTGGCCATCCGCTGGAACTGGACCGCGTGCTCGGCTACGAGGCCAATTACGCCGGCACCAGCTTCGCCACGGTCGACAAGCGCGATGCCGGCTTCCGCTGGGGCAGCCCGCTGGTCGACTTCGTGGCCGACAAGACCCGCCCGGGTAGCCTGGGCGCGGTCGGCTACGACGACGAAGGCGTGAAGACCAAACAGTGGGACCTGGTGCGCGAGGGCATCCTGATCGACTACCAGTGCACCCGCGACCAGGCGCACCTGATCGGCAAGACCGAGTCTGATGGCTGCAGCTACGCCGACGCCTGGTCCAGCGTGCAGTTCCAGCGCATGCCCAACGTCTCGCTGCGTGCCGGCAAGCAACCACTGAGCGTGGCGCAGATGGTGGCCGGCGTAGACAAAGGCCTCTATATCCACGGCCGCTCCTCGTACTCGATCGACCAGCAGCGCTATAACGCCCAGTTCGGCGGCCAGCTGATCTTCGAAATCGAGAACGGCAAGGTCACCCGCCAGGTCGAGGATGGCGCCTACCAGATCCGCACGCCCGAATTCTGGAACTCGGTCAGCGCCGTGTGCGACGAGCGCGACTTCCGCGTCTTCGGCTCTTTCTTCGACGGCAAGGGCCAACCGGGCCAGGTCTCGGCCGTCTCCCACGGCGCTTCCACCACGCGCTTCGACGGCGTGAACGTCATCAACACTGCGCGCTCGCTGGGGTAAGACTTACGAGCCGCCCGCTGGGGACATCCACGGATCGAGCGATCTATCGGGCTTCCGGCGATTTTCGACGGTAGGCGGGAACGGGACCATCACGCGCCATGGGCCGCGCGTGGAGCCTCCCGGGATGGATCGAGGGCGTGTGCCGCCCCGGCGCCATCGCCGGAAGCGGTCGGGGCCGCTCTGCAGTCCCAGTCGACCGCTGGGCCTTCACCCTGTCGAAAGTCACATGACGTATGCGGCCCCCACCCGCAAGAATCGACGACGCGGGCAGTGGGGCCGCGACCAACCAACCTACCGCGCCCGGCGCGGGACCTCCCGGGGAGCAATGGCGTGCAACGACGTGATTTTCTGGCCTTAAGCGGCCTCACAGCAGGCGGCCTACTGGTGCCGTCCTTTTTTGGCAAGGCCATCGCGGCCGAGCAACTGCTGACCGCACTGGATCCTGCGCATAAAAAACGCCTGGCCGACGTCGCGCTCAACGCCGCACGCGCGGCCGGCGCCAGCTACACCGACGTGCGCATCGGCCGCTACCTGCGCCAGTTCGTCATCACCCGCGAAGACAAGGTGCAAAACGTCGTCAACACCGAGTCCACCGGCGTCGGCGTGCGCGTGATCGCCAACGGTGCCTGGGGCTTCGCGGCCACCAACGAACTCACCGACCAAGGCGTCGCGCGTGCCGCGCAGCAGGCCACCGCCATCGCCAAGGCCAACGCCAAGGTCCAGACCTCGCCGGTGCAACTGGCTCCCACGCCCGGCGTGGGCGAGGTGTCGTGGAAGACGCCCATCAAGAAGAACGCGATGGAGGTGCCGCTGAAAGACAAGGTCGACCTGTTGCTCGGCGTCAATGCCGCCGCGATCGGCGCCGGCGCCAACTTCGTCAACTCCATGCTGTTCCTGGTGAACGAGCAGAAGTATTTCGCCAGCACCGACGGCTCCTACATCGACCAGGACGTGCATCGCATCTGGGCCCCGATGACCGTCACCGCCATCGACAAGGCCAGCGGCAAGTTCCGCACCCGCGACGGCTTGTCCGCGCCGATGGGCCTGGGCTTCGAATACCTGGACGGCGTTGCTTCCGGCAAGGTGGTCGGCCCCAATGGCGTGGTCAACTACGGCCTGTCCTACGACATGAAGGAAGACGCCATCGCCGCGGCCAAGCAGGCGCAGGAAAAGCTCAAGGCGCCCTCCGTCAAGCCGGGCAAGTACGACCTCATCCTGGATCCCTCGCACACCTGGCTGACCATCCACGAATCGGTCGGCCACCCGCTCGAACTCGACCGCGTGCTCGGCTACGAAGCCAACTACGCCGGTACCAGCTTCGCCACGCTGGACAAGCTCAAGTCGGGCTTCCAGTACGGCAGCGACAAGGTCCACATCTTCGCCGACAAGGTGCAGGCCGGCAGCCTGGGCGCGGTCGGCTACGACGATGAAGGCGTCAAGACCAAGCGCTGGGACCTCATCAAGGACGGCGTGCTGGTCGATTACCAGGCCATCCGCGACCAGGTGCACATC
>DASWQJ010000284.1:0-9510 GCA_036403795.1 Stenotrophomonas sp. | reverse complement strand
GTGTTCGATCCAGCTGGGCCGGTAGGGCACGGCCAACAAGGGCATGCCGGCTTGTTGCGGTGTGCGGTTGCTCTTGCGGGAATTGCAGTGGAAACAGGCGGTCACCACGTTCTCCCACAGGTCGCGGCCACCCTTGGAGAGAGGCAGTACGTGGTCGCGGGTCAGGTGGGGGCGACTGAATTGTTGACCGCAATACAGGCACAGCTGCGCATCGCGCGCAAACAGGGCGGTATTGGTCAGGGTGGGGGTGGGATCCAGGGCGCGGGACCGCGCGTGGCCGCGGGCGGCGATGATCGGGTGCAAGGCGATGACGCTGCGCTGGCCGGTGTTGCGGCAGATGCCGCCGTGGATCTCCAGGCAGGGGTCGCCGAGGGTCCACGAGACGGCGTCGCGGGCGTACAGGCACGCCGCGTCCTGCCAGTTGATCCAATCCAGGACCCGGCCATGGGCGTCGAGTGAAAGCAGGCGGGGCGGGGGGCGCAGGAAAATCGGCGCGGAAACTTCCTGGACCGGCGCCGCGGGGGCTCCGGTATCGATCAGACTACGTGCGTAAGTGTCTGTCTCCATCGGGAAAATAGCTTATACCCGATTGTTGACAATTTGTGTATTCAGTTGCTTGGGCAACGGGTGCAGATGCTCTGGTGGAGACGGCGGGCTCATGACCAGCCCACCGTCCACGGCATGGCAGCTCAATCGAACAGCGTGTCGTCCAGGGCCATCAGCGAGGCGGCGCCGCTGCGCAGGTTGGCCGCATGGCTGAGGGTGCGCGGAAGGATGCGCGCGAAGTAGAACCGTGCGGTCTGCCGCTTGGCCGTGGCGAAGGCTTCGCCTTGCGTGCGGTTGGCGGTCGCGACGCTGCGGGCCCACCAGTACGCAAGCACGATGTAGCCCGAATAAAACAGATAGTCGAAGCTTGCCGCGCCGATCTCTTCGGGATCGCGCGCGGCGCGGTCGAGCACCTCGCGGGTCAGCATCGCCCATTCGCTGGCTTTGTCGCGCAGCGGCTTGATGAACTCGGCCAACGTCGCGTCACCCTCGTGTTCGCGGGCGAATGCTTCGACCTCGGCCAGGAACAGTTTCAGGCCGGCCGCCTGTGTGGAGGCGGTCTTGCGGCCCATCAGGTCCAGCGCCTGGATGCCCGTGGTGCCCTCGTACAACGTGGTGATCCGGGCATCGCGTGCCAGTTGTTCCATGCCGTGTTCGTGGATGTAGCCGTGGCCGCCAAAACATTGCAGCGCGTGATAGGTGTTCTCCACGGCCCATTCGGTCTGGCACGCCTTGGAAATCGGCGTCAGGAAGCTCACCAGGGTTTCGGCACGCTGGCGTTCGTCCGCATCCTGCGCGTGGTGCGACACGTCGATCAGGGTCGCCGCATGCAGGGCGAGCAAGCGGCTGCCCTCGGTCAGTGACTTGATGGTCAACAGCATCCGCCGAACGTCCGGCTGCACGATGATCGGATCTGCCGATTTATCGGGAAATTTTGCGCCCGACAGCGAACGCGACTGCAGGCGTTCGCGCGAATAACGCAACGCGTTCTGGTAAGCACGCTCGGACAAGCCGATGCCCTGCAATCCCACGCCCAGGCGCGCGGTGTTCATCATGGTGAACATCGCCTGCAGGCCCTTGTGGGGTTGTCCCACCAGGTAGCCCTGCGCGCCGTCGAAGTTCATCACGCAGGTGACCGAGGCCTTGATCCCCATCTTGTGCTCGATCGAACCGCAGGCGAGCTGGTTGCGTTCGCCAACGGTGCCATCGCGCGCCACCTTGAACTTGGGCGTGACGAACAGCGAGATGCCCTTGGCGCCCGCCGGTGCATCAGGCAGCTTGGCCAGCACCAGGTGCACGATGTTGTCGGTGAAGTCGTGCTCGCCGGCGGTGATGAAAATCTTGGTGCCGGTGATGGCGTAGCTGCCATCGGCGTTGGGCTCGGCGCGAGTCTTGAGCAGGCCCAGGTCGGTGCCGCAGTGGGGTTCGGTCAGGCACATGGTGCCGGTCCAGCGTCCCTCGATCAGCGGCTTGAGGAACACCTCTTTCTGCCACGCTTCGCCGTGGTGCTTGAGCGCTTCGACGGCGCCGTGCGAAAGCAGCGGGAAGTTGCCCCAGGCCAGGTTGGCCGCGTTGACCATTTCGTTCAGCGGCACCCCCAGGGTATGCGGCAGGCCCTGGCCACCGAATTGCGGCTCGGCGGTCAGCCCGGTCCAGCCGCCCTCGACGAATTGTTCGTAGGCCTGCTTGAAGCCCGGCGGCGTAGTGACCGACTGGGTCGCCTTGTCGAACACTGAGCCGATCTCGTCGCCCACGCTGTTGAGCGGGGCCAGCACCGTGCCGGAAAAGCGGGCCGCTTCGTCCAGCACCGCATCGATGATGTCGCGCGTGGCCTCGACCAGGCCCAGGCGCTGGAACAACGCCTCGGCGCCAAGCACGTCGTGAAGGGCAAAGCGGATGTCGGTCAACGGGGCGGAGTAGCTGCTCATGGGTTCCTGCTGCTTGGGCGTAGGCGGTGCGGCGTGCGGTGGGAAGGGGCGATCAGCGCAACACGCCGCTCAGTCCCGGCGCAGGATTCAGGGTGCTGCCACCCTCCACCTCGAATTGCCGCTGTTTCTTTTCTTCCGGTGTCGCGGTGACCGTGCCTTTGAGTTGATAGGCCAGGCTGCGTCCGCCGGCCAATGCATCGGCGACCACGATGCGCGCCGGTGACGATGGCTGCATCACGACGTTGACCACATCGGCGGTTTCCGGCCCGATCGAGAAGTTGACGGCTTGCTGCAGGTGGCCGGCAGCCTGCTCGGCGACGGTGACATCTAGTGCCACCTGATCGAACCGCATCGGGATGCTGCTGTAGTTCTGCAGCCGCAAATCGAGCGACCAGCTGCCATCGGCGCGCACGGTCAGCTGCTGGATGCTCACGGCCGGATCGGAGACGCGGCGCGGCGAGCTGTTGCAAGCGCCCAGCAACGCGATGCCGGCCAGCAGCACGCCCAGACGGATACGACGATGCATGGCCCCACCTCGATCCAGAAGAGAGGCTAAAGGATACTACGCCGTATGGCCCGCCCGGCCAGGGATCGTCAGTCGAGCGACCCCGCCACGACCAGCGGATCCAGGTCGTAGCCCATCGCTTCGGCCCGTGCCTTGACCTCTCGGAACTGTGCACGAGGCATGGCGGCTGAGCGCGACAGGATCCATAGATACTTGCGGTCCGGCTCGCCCACCACCGCCCATTGGTAATCCGGGTCGAGCGCGATCACCCAGTAATCGGCCCAGACCAGGGGCACCCAGGACAGCCAGTCCGGGGCGAAGCGCACCTCCAGCCGCCCGGGATGTCCTTCCACCGTTCGCGCCACGCCGTCGGCCTGGGCGAAGGAGCCATCCCGTACCCGGCAACGATTGCGGACACCCACCAGGCTGTCGTCGCGCAAGGTGTAGGTGGCCGTGATCTCCCCGGTGCATTTCTTCTGGAACGAGACGGGCAGGTGGGCGATCTCGTGCCAGGTGCCGGCGTAGCGCGACAGGTCCAGATGCGGCACCGAGGTGACCTGGATCAGCTTGCGGTCCGGCGGCTTGGGCTCCCCGGCGTGGGCGCTCGGGGCAAACCAAAGCCCGGCGGCAAGCATGACCGGCAGGACGATGCGGGCAAAGCACATGGGGCATCCAGGCGAAGGGCACGAACGGGCGAGGCTAGGCAGGCGCACAGTCAGATTCTGTGAAGCCGTCGCAACGGACGTTGCAAGCTGGGCCCGCCACCGGCCGTCCCACACCGCGAAGGCTTGCCCAAAGGCGACGTGATCGTTATGATGCGCGTCCTCGCAACGCAGCCATGCTTGCGAGAAAGTGGCCGGGTAGCTCAGTTGGTAGAGCAGGGGATTGAAAATCCCCGTGTCGGCGGTTCGATTCCGTCCCCGGCCACCATGGATTCCAAAGATTTCAAAAAAGCCCGCGCCTGTCGCGGGCTTTTCTGTTTTGGGCAGCGTGTGTGCTCCCGGCTTCAGCAGTAAGGGCGTTGCATGCCGTCCGCCCACCGTCCGCCTGTCCGCTGGGCGGACACGACCTGCGGCACATTCGGCCGCCGGTGCTTGCCGGTAGCTTGCCTCCAAGCCACCAGCGAAGGGGAAGAGCGATGGGCAAGCAGGCAATGATCGTCGGGCTATGGCTGGTGTTGTGCGCCAGCTCGCTGCACGCAGCCGAGTCCTGCGCCGATACCACGGCGGCCTTTGGCCAGGCGCGCACCATCGTTGCCGACCTGGAGCGGATCGTGACGCCGAACGGCGTGCAGGAGTCGTGGGCACAACCGGCCGGGGGCATCCAGCAATGGGTCACCGCGCGCGGGCAGGACCGCGAGAACCCGGTGATCCTGTTCGTGCATGGCGGGCCGGCTTCTCCGCTGACGCCCACGCTGTGGCAGTTCCAGCGACCGCTGGAGGAGTACTTCACGATGGTCACTTACGATCAGCGGGCCTCCGGCAAGACCTTCAATCTCAACCCGCAAGCCGACGTCGCCGACACGCTGAGCATCGACCGATACGCAGACGACGCCATCGCCATCGCCGAGGCGGTCCGCGAGCGTTACCACAAGCGCAAAGTGATCTTGATGGGCCACAGCTGGGGCACCATCGTGTCCATGCGCGCAGCATTGAAACGACCCGACCTGTTTTATGCCTACGTGGGCGTGGGCCAGGTCATCAACGTGCGCGAGAACGAGCAGATCAGTTACGACTTTGCCGTTGAACAGGCCAAGGTCCACCACAACACCGAGGCGGAAAAAGAACTGGCGGCGATCGCGCCATATCCGGGCAACCAGCCGATCACCCGCGAGCGCATCATCGCTGCGCGAAAGTGGGCACAGTTCTATGGCGGCATGACGGCCTATCGCGAAGACTCGTCGTACTTCTTCGAGGCGCCCAAGCTGTCGCCGCAATACAGCGACGCCGATCGATGCGCCATCGATGCGGCCAATGTGTTCACCTTAGGCCGCGTGCTGGATGAATTCCTGCGGGTCGACATGAAAGGCATTCAGCGTTTCCCGATTCCGGTGGTGATGTTCATGGGACGCCACGACTACACCACCCCTTCTGCGCCGACCGCGCGTTGGCTGGCGCAGGTACAGGCGCCGATGAAGCAAGGCGTGTGGTTCGAGCATGCCTCGCACATGATCCCCTGGGAGGAGCCGGGCAAGTTGCTGGTCAGTCTGTTGCAATACGTACGCCCGCTGGCCGAGCCGCCGCCCGATGGCGCCGCCGCAACGCGGTGAGCGCTACCAGTCAGGGCGGCTGCTGAACGGCGTGCCGAGCCCTGACGCAGGCTGGCCCGAGGCGCGGCATGATGGCCGCCAGACTCGCGCGAGGGCAGGGCAATGAAGCGATTGACCACAGCAGTTGCATTGGCGGCCGTGCTGCTGGCTGGCTGCTCGACGACCAACCTGAGCGACGACGAACGACTGTCGCTTTACCGGGGACATGCCGGCGCGCCGGTGAAGGACTTCCAGTACTTCGGCAGCCTCAACGGCTGGACCAACCTGGGTGACACCGCGCTGGCGGTGTGGACCAAGCCCGGAACCGCCTACCTGTTGGAGCTGACCGGTCCCTGCAACGACCTGGACTACGCACCGGCGATCTCGATCACCAACATGATGGGCCGCGTATCGGCGCGCTTCGACGACGTCATCGTGGTCGGCGGGCCGCGCAGCATCCGGATGCCGTGTCGGATCAATACCATCCGGCCCTTGGACGTGAAGTCGCTCAAAGTGTCCGAGCAGCAATTGCGCGAGGCCAAGGTCGAAGCGCGCGCGCAGCAGCAGGGCAACGAAGGCCGCTGATCGCGCAGAGTTCGCGGCAACGCCGGCGTGCGGCGCGATCTCCTGCTGGCCGGAGCGCTGGCGGCCAGCGAGATACGACCGACCTCGGCCCTGCGACCGAGGTGCGAACGCTCAGTTTTCTTCGGGCGCCACGTAGCCAGCAGGCTTTTCCGCATCGCGCGAGAACAGGAACTTCTGCAGCTCGTTTTCCAGGAAGGCACGATGCGCCGGATCGCGCGGCGACAGCCGGTTCTCGTTGATCAGCATCGTCTGGTGCGCCAGCCATGCGGCCCACGCGGTCTTGCCGATGTGGGCAAAGATGCGCTGGCCCAGTTCGCCGGGATAGGGCACGAAGTCGAGGCCTTCGGTCTCGACTTGCTGGTATTGGCAGAAAACGGTTCGGGCCATGGCAGTCATCAACTCAGCAGTTTGCGGATGGGCGCCGGCAGGCCCAGTCGAGATAGTTCGTCGGGCCCGACCCAGCGCAGATCGTCATTGTCGCCCACCGCGTCCGACAGGGCGACCGGCGCGATGGTCATGGGGAGCAGTTGCAGGCGAAAATGGGTGAACGCGTGCTGCAGCGGCGGCAGTGCCTGGGCGGTGCCGAAGTCGCCGACGGCGTGCCGCGCAAACCAGGCTTGGGCCGCCGCAGTGTCTTCGGCCTGCGGCAGCGACCACAGCGACGCCCAGATGCCGGTCGGTGGACGCTTGTGCATCAGCAGCTCACCGGTGGCATTGCGCAGCAGCAGCACGATGGCCTGTCGCTCAGGCACGGTTTTACCGGGCTTGGGCGTGGGTAGCGCCTCGACCAGTCCCTCACGGCGGGCCACGCAATCGTCTTGCAGGGGGCACAGCACGCAGGCGGGATTGGATCGCGTGCACAGGGTTGCGCCGAAATCCATCTGCGCTTGCGTGTAGTCGCAAAGGCGATCGGCGGGCACGTCCTGCAGGTGCGCCTGGGCACAGGCCCATAGCTGCTTCTCGATGACCGGCAGGCCCGGAAAGCCGACGACCCCGTGGTAGCGCGCCAGCACGCGTTTGACATTGCCATCGAGGATCGCAAACCGGTCGTTCCAGGCTTGGCTGAGGATCGCACCCGCGGTGCTGCGGCCGATGCCGGGCAGCTCGTGCAGGGCCTCGAAATCACGCGGCAGCGCTCCGCCATGTTCGGCGGTGCAGCGACGTGCGGCGGCGTGCAGGTTGCGGGCGCGGGCGTAGTAGCCCAAGCCTGCCCACTGCGCCATCACGGCGTCCTCGTCGGCAGCCGCCAGGTCGGGCAGGGTGGGAAACGCTTTTAGAAAACGTTCGAAATACGGGATGACCGTCGAAACCTGGGTTTGCTGCAGCATGATCTCCGACAGCCATACCCGATAGGGCGTGCGCGGATGCTGCCACGGCAGGTCATGACGGCCGTGGCCGTCGAACCAGGCCAGCAGGCGGTCGACGAAGGTGATGGGCTCTGACAAGGCGTCGGCGTCGGCGTCGAATCGACCAGCAGCATCAGCTGCCGCCCAATGCCTCGGGCAGCAAGGCATCGACGAACGCTTCCGGGTCGAACACGCGCAGGTCTTCCGGTCGTTCGCCGATGCCTGCGAAACGAATCGGAATACCGAACTCCCGCGCCAGCGCGAACACCACGCCGCCCTTGGCGGTGCCGTCCAGCTTGGTCACCACCAGGCCGGTGACGCCAACCGCGGCATGGAACTGCCGCAGCTGCGACAGCGCGTTCTGGCCCGTCGTGCCATCGATCACCATCAGCACTTCGTGCGGTGCCGTGTCGTCGAGCTTGCCGAGCACGCGGCGAATCTTGCCCAGTTCATTCATCAAGCCGGTCTGGGTGTGCAGTCGGCCGGCGGTATCGGCGATCAGCACCTGGGTGCCGCGCGCCTTGGCGGCTTGCAGCGCGTCGAACGCGACCGATGCCGCGTCGGCGTTCTGGCCCTGTGCGATGACGGTGACCTCGTGGCGCTGGCCCCACGCCTGCAGCTGCGCGACCGCCGCGGCGCGGAACGTGTCGCCGGCCGCGAGCATCAGGCTGTGGCCCTGGTCTTTGAAACGTTTCGCCAGTTTGCCGATGGTGGTGGTCTTGCCGACGCCATTGACGCCCACGGTCAAGATGACGAACGGCTGGATGCTGGCATCGATGCGCAGCGGTTGCGACACCGGGCGCAGCATGCCGACCAGTTCGGCACGCAACGCGACCAGCAAGGCATTGGCATCGGTGAATTCGCGGGCCTTCATGCGCTTGCGCAGGCCTTCGACCAGCGCGGTGGTGGCCGACACGCCCACGTCGGCGGTGATCAGCGCCGTCTCGATCTCGTCGAGCAGGTCGTCGTCCAGGCGCGGGTTGCGGGAGAACAGGCCACCAAAGCTGCGGGCAAAACCACTGTTGCGCAGCCGGTCGCGCCAGCCCGATTTGCCCGCGGGTGCCGGCACGGCTGCGTGGGCACCGAGTTCGGCCATGTCATCGGCGGATCCGGGGGCGCTCGATCCCACCGGCTCGCGGCTGTCGGCAATTGCCGGCGTGGCCGACGGTGGGGCGGCCGAGGGGGCCGAGACCGGTGCTGGAACAGCAGCAGGTGCAGGGGCGGCACTGTCCGCCACGGGGGCGAGAGGCGACGGCGCGGCAGGCGACTGCGCGACCTCCGGCAAGGCCGTAGCGGGGACGGCAGGAGACTGCACGGCCTCCGGCACGGCAGGAAAGGCGACGGCGGGCATCACTACTACCGGCGCGGCGGCAGGAGCGGACACGACAGGCGTCGCCACGACCGGCGCGGCGGCCTCCGGCAGGGGTTCAGGGCGCGGCTCGGGTATCGGGTCAGCCACCCCTGTGGCGGGCGCGTGGACCACGGGCGCATCGATGGCCGAGGGCGCTTGCGGCAGGGCCTGCGCCAGCTCGTCCGGAGAGGCCGATTCACTGGCCCGGGAAGGCGCTTGCGGGAAGGCCGCGGCCATTTCCTCGGCGGTGTAGTGCGTGGTCTTGGGGGCGTCCTGCGTGACGTCCTGGGGCTTCTTGCGGCGGAAAATATTGAGCATTGGCGGGGGCTTCAAGGCAGACCGCCATGCTACCACCGGGGCCTGGCAGGGCCGCGTGTAGCCAAAACACGCACGCCAGCGCTCAAGTCGCCGCGCGAGCGGCCGATGAGGATGGCGAAGAACACCGCGGCCGCGGTGATGAGCAGACACGCCAATGGACAATCTGGCCATCGCCGCCTCCGGCATGCGCGTCGCCGCGATGCGCGTGGATGCCGCCGCCTCCAACGTGGCCGGGCTGCCGGTGGGCGGTGCCGTGCGGTTGGGCGTGGCGAGCCGGGCGGAAGCGGGCGGCGGTGTGGCGGGTTCGCTGGTTTTGGGTGCAGTCGATCCCTCTGCGCCAGCGCAGGATCTGGTCGAATCGCGCTCGGCGGTGCTGGCCTTCGATGCAAACGCGCGCGTGCTACGTGCAGGCGACCAGGCGCTGGGCTTCCTGCTCGATGTGATCGCCTGAGCCGCCATTCGCGCGGTCCGCAAAATGGGGTGTGCTCCCTTTCCCGGGGCGCCACGGATCGCGGCTTGCGAGTTGGGTTTTTTGTTGTTGTGGCGCGGTGGGTTTGGGCGGTTGGTTTTAAGTACTTACGGTGCGGGCCCCGACCTGCCGGGATGGTGGGTCGCGGTTCGAGCGGCCATCCATGGCCGCACTCACCGCACGTGGGCCATCCATGGCCCACTGACCCACCACC
>DASWQJ010000283.1:0-11572 GCA_036403795.1 Stenotrophomonas sp. | reverse complement strand
CCAGCGCAGGCTGAGCGGTTCTTCGACCCCACCGGACCGCATGAGCGTTGGCCCTATGCGGCCTGGCGCGACCGGGACCGTCACGCGCCATGGATCCGCGCGACGAGGCCCAGGAACGGGCTTGCGACGTGTTCCCGGGCGCACCACGGCCCGTCGGCCCTAGCGCTCGCGCGTGCGCCTAAAACTCGGCATTGCCCGCCCGATCCCCGCCCGGGCGCCGCGCCACGCTAAAATCAGCTGATTCCAGTTCAGCAAGAGCGCTCCATGGCCTGCCGCACCCGCTTTGCCCCCAGTCCCACCGGCTACCTGCACATCGGCGGCGCCCGTACGGCCCTGTACTGCTGGCTGGAGGCGCGTCATCGCGGCGGCGAATTCGTGCTGCGCATCGAAGACACCGATCGTGAACGCAGCACCCAGGCCGCCATCGACGCGATCCTGGAAGCGATGGACTGGCTCGGGCTCGACTACAACGAAGGCCCGGTCTACCAGACCCAGCGCGTCGAGCGGTACCGACAGGTTGCCGAGCAACTGCTTGCCCAAGGCAAGGCTTACTACGCCTACGAAACGCGCGAAGAACTCGACGCCATGCGCGAGGCCGCCATGGCCAGGCACGAGAAGCCGCGCTACAACGGCGCGGCGCGCGAGCAGAATCTGCCCCATCGCGACGACCCGAACCGCGTCATCCGTTTCAAGAACCCGATCGGCGGGGTCGTCGCCTTCGACGACCTGATCAAGGGCCGCATCGAGATCGCCAACAGCGAACTCGACGACATGGTGATCTTCCGCCCCGATGGTTTCCCGACCTACAACTTCGCCGTGGTCGTGGACGATTGGGACATGGGCATCACCGAAGTCATCCGCGGTGACGACCACATCAACAACACCCCGCGCCAGATCAATATCTACGAAGCCCTCGGCGCCCCGGTGCCCAAGTTCGCCCACATGCCGATGATCCTGGACGAGCAGGGCGCCAAGCTGTCCAAGCGCACCGGCGCGGCCGACGTCATGCAGTACAAGGACGCCGGCTACCTGCCGCATGCGCTGATCAACTACCTGGCCCGCCTGGGTTGGTCGCACGGCGACCAAGAGCTGTTTTCGCGACAGGAACTGATCGACCTGTTCAAAGTGGAAAACGTCAATTCCAAGGCCGCGCGGCTGGATATGGCCAAGCTGGGCTGGGTCAACCAGCATTACCTCAAGAGTGACGACCCGGCCACGATCGCGCCCCAGCTGGAGTACCAGCTGAAAAAGCTCGATGTGTCGCTGGGCCGTGGTCCGGCCCCGGTCGATGTGGTGGTTGCGCTGCGCGATCGCGTGCAGACCCTCAAGGAAATGGCCGAGCGCGCCCTGGTCTGGTACCGGCCGCTGGAACACTACGATGCCGATGCGGTGGCCAAACATCTCAAGCCCGCCGCCGAAGCCCCGCTGGGCAAGGCGCGCGAGCTGCTGGCCACGCTGGGCGAATGGAGCGTGGAAAGCGTTTCCGCCGCCCTGCACGAGGCGGCCGCAGCGCTGGAAATCGGCATGGGCAAGGTCGCCCAACCCCTGCGCGTGGCCATCACCGGCACCCAGGTGAGCCCTGATATTTCGCAGACGGTGTACCTGGCCGGGCACGACGAGGCCTTGAAACGCATCGATGCGGCGCTTATCAAGGTAAGGACCGCCGTCTGAGCGGCCCACGGAGAATCTGATGTCCGCCCGGCACGCCTGCACCGACCCGCACCATCACGTCCACAACGCCGAGGCGTTCGTGCGCGCGGTGGAGCGTGCCTGCACCGAGCGCGGGCTGCGGCTGACGCCCATCCGCGCCAACGTACTGCGCCTGATCGCCGACGCGGGCAAGCCGGTCAAGGCCTATGAATTGCTGGAATGGGTGCGCGAAGGCAAGAGCGTGGGGGCCGATGCGCCGCCCACGGTCTATCGCGCGCTCGATTTCCTGATGGCCAATGGATTCGTGCACAAGCTCGAGTCGGTCAATGCCTTCGTCGCCTGCCACCATCCCAACAGCGCACAGCACTCGGTGCCGTTCCTGATCTGCGACCGCTGCCACAGCGCGGTGGAACTGGAAGATCGCGAGGTGGTGGCCCAACTCGATGCCCGCGCCAAGGCGCTGGGCTTCCAGCCGCAGGCCCAAACCCTGGAAGTGCACGGCTTGTGCGCCAAGTGCGCGGTGGGCGCCTGAGTCCACGTCCAGCTGATTGCTGATGCTCTTGATGCAGATTTAGCCTGGAGACTGGTATTACGGCCGTTCGACCGACTCGGGAACGCGCCATGGAAACCCAACAACTGCACCGCGGCCGCCTTATCGACCACCTGCAACTGGTGGTGCGGGATTTGCCGGCCAGCCGTCGTTTCTACCAAGCCGTCTTCGAGGTGCTGGACGTACCGCTGGCCGGCGAAGGCGACGATTACTTCTGGGCCGACGAACTGTTCGTGTCCACCGCCGACAGCGAGGCGGCCCAAGGCCAGTTGACCGGTCGGCACCACCTGGCGTTCCAGGCCAAGGACCGCACTACGGTGGAGGCCTTCCATCGGGCGGCCATCGCCGCGGGGGGCAAGGACAACGGTGCACCCGGCGAGCGGCCCTACCATCCGGGCTACTACGCTTCGTTCGTGCTCGACCCCGACGGCAACAACATCGAAGCGGTCTACCACGGGCCGGCAAAGCGCAGCGCCGACTCGGTCACCGTCACGTTCTAGCCACCGGCGCGGTCCGTACCGCGCCGGGGAGATGTCCAACAGAAACACGCATGCGACCGTCGTAGGATGCGTCTGGAAACGCGCGCTCCGCACTCGCGGGGCGCCCCAACGGGAACCCTCATGAGCAATGTCCATTCCCTTGCGCCCGCCTGGCAGGTCGAGCGCTGGTTCAATGTATCCCAGGCGCCGACGCTGGAAAGTTTGCGTGGCAAGGTCATCGTGCTGGAAGCCTTCCAGATGCTGTGTCCCGGCTGCGTCAGCCACGGCCTGCCGCAAGTGCAGCGCGTGCAGGCTACTTTTCCGAAAGACCGCGTGGCGGTGATCGGTCTGCACAGCGTGTTCGAGCACCATTCGGCCATGACGCCGGTGTCGCTGGAAGCGTTCCTCCACGAGTACCGCACCGACTTCCCGGTCGCCGTCGACCAGGCCGATGCGCGGGGTCCGCTACCGCTCACGATGCAGGCCTATCGCATGCGCGGCACGCCGACGCTGGTGCTGATCGACGCACAGGGGCGACTGCGCGAGCAACATTTTGGCCAGGTCGCGGACCTGGTGCTGGGTGCCCAGATCGCCGCACTGATGGCCGAGGCCGAGCACGACGTCGTCCTGTCGGGCTCAGCGGCCGCATCGCCGGCGGGTGGTTGCGTGGATGGTGCGTGCGCGGTATGACGCAAGGCACGCCAGCCCCACATCAAATCGAGTTGACCGATCCCAATGGCAGCGCTGATCGGCAGCGACGAAGTAAAGAGAAAGGAGCGAGGAAGCATGAAGACAGCGCTGGCGATCCGCCATATCGCCTTTGAAGACCTGGGATTGTTGAGGCCCTTGCTGGAAGCACGGGGCTATGCGATCGAGTACCACGATGCCGCCGCCGACCGGGAGCTGCCCCCGTTTGCCGGCGAAGTGGATCTGCTCGTCGTGCTCGGTGGGCCCATGGACGCGGATGATTTCGACGGCTATCCAAACCTGCGCCAGGAAGTGGACGCGCTGCGCCTCCGCCGCGAGCGTGATCTGCCGACGCTGGGCATTTGCCTGGGGGCGCAGCTGATGGCGCTGTCGCTGGGCGGCCAGGTTCGCCCGATGCCGTCCAAGGAAATCGGTTGGGCACCGGTGCGGCTGTCCGCGCATGCCGTTGGCTCAGGACTGGCCGGCCTGGGCGCCGAGGATGCCGTGTTGCATTGGCATGGCGACGAGATCCTGTTGCCGCCAGGCATCGAAGCGCTCGCCATGACCGAGGCCTGTGCGGTGCAGGCATTCCAATGGAGCGCGCGCGGCCTGGCCCTGCAGTTCCACCTGGAAGCCGACCCCGCCCGCATCGGCGAATGGACACGTGGCCATGCCGAGGAGTTGGCCGGCGCCGGCATGGATGGCGCCACGCTGGTTCGCGAAGCAACCGCGCTGAGACCGGTGATGCCAGCCGTTGCCGCCCGCGTGCTGGGTCACTGGCTCGATACCCTGGGGTGAAGGCGCCGCTTCTGTTCCAGGGCGCCGGCTTGGCTTCGCGGATCGGCACATTGGCCAAGGCGGCAACGGCGGCAACGGCGGCCAGCGCCATGTCGATGTCCCACATCCAGGTGTAGTTGCCGAGGCGATCCACGGCGTCACGCCCAGTCCGACCGACATGGCGCTGGACGCGACGCCATAGCGACTTGGAGCGCGCAGCAGGAAAGCGGCTCTCTGGGACGTCCATCGCGATGGTTTGTGCCTACGCACCTGTTGCGCAAGAGGCTCTGGACGCGTGCCCGATCTGGGCTTCCAGATCGCCGGGCCGGGTTTCCATCGCCGGTTTGCCCGGTTTCGTCGCGATCGTCTTGTGGGGTGAACCGGCGCGGCGCAAATTCCGCCCCGTCCTTCGAACGGAGTCGCGGAGCATGAAGCACGGTATCGCCCTGCTGGCCGCTGGCCTCGTCTTGCTGTCGGGTGCGCTGGTGGTGGCGCGTCCGCCGCAGGCGCTGGCGGCCAGCACCGATCAATGCCTGGAGCAGATGGATCTGCGTGATCCGCTGGCGTGGCGTTGCCAACTCCGCGTGGAGATGCCGCGCATCGCTTTCATCTCCACCCCGTACGGGGACAACGGCACGGCGGCGATCTTCCTGATCGGTGGCCTGGCTGCCCTGGGCGGTGGCCTCGTCGCGCTGCGCAGTGGTGGCGGACGGCTGCGCCACGCCGCCGCGAGGTGAAACAGCGCGGCCCGCCCAGGGAGGGGCGGGCCGCGGTGGCTGGCGCATCGACGCGCGCCGGCCGTTCTACCCACCGGCAATGCTTAGAAGAACAGGCGCACGCCGAAGGAGGCATTGCGTCCTGGCAGCATCACATCGTCCTTGAGAAAGGAGGTGTGCACGCGAGCGTCCTGGTTGGTGAGGTTGTTGCCATCCAGGAACACTTCCCACGCCGTGCTGCCGCTGTCCACGTGATAGGCCACGTGCGCATCGACCATCGTGTAGCCGTCGGTAGGCGTCTCGCCGGCAGCCACCTTGTCTTGCTTGGCATATCGGGTGGCGCCCAGCGAAGCCCGCCAACGATCGTTTTCCCAGCGCAGCTGGCTGCCCAGCCGCGAAGGCGCGATACGCGGCAGGTTGCCGCCATCGACCAGGCGCGCGCGCACGGTATCGCCGAACACCCGCAGGTCCCAGGCGCCATGTTCGTTGTTGGCCAGGTGGAACGTAGCCTCGCCTTCGAAGCCGTGGAAGACGGCATCGTCCTGCGTCCACTGGCGAATGGGGAGGTATTCGTCTTCTTCGTCGAAATACCACTGGCCACCGGTGTCGGCCAGGTACACGAAATCGTTGTAGCGGTTGTAGTACGCCGAGACCTTCGCATCGACCCAGTCGTTCTGGTACTGCACGCCCAGCTCGGCCTGGTTGGCAGCTTCCTTCTTCAGGTCCGGGTTGCCGATCTCGTAGGCGAGCGTGGCGATATGCGGGCCGTCGGCAAACAATTCCTCTTCGGCCGGTGCCCGTTCGGCATGGTCGAGGTTGCCGGTCAGGCGCCAGCGTTCGTTGAACCGATAGCCGCCGCTGAGCGAGGCACTGCCGGGATGGAAGTCGCGCGACAGGCCGGTATCGGTGTCGTACTTGACCTGGTCCACGCGCGCGCCGAGGTCGGCCTGGAACGCGCCCCACGTGTTGCGCGCCACGCCGAATACGCCGATGGACTGGGTGTCGGTCTTGGGCACGAAGGCTTCCTCGCCGACCGCCGAGAAGGTCGAGTCGCTGCCTTGTACGCCGAAAGCGGTCTTCCAGCCGTTGCCGAATGCGAACGAGGCTTCCACGCGTCCTTCGTTGGCGCGCTTGTTGAAGATCGTGCCGGGTTCGTCGCCTTCGAATTCAGTGTGCTCGTAGTCGGTATGGCCGAAGCTGTAGCGCAAGCCGCTACCTTCGCCCCACGGATCGTTCAGGCCACCCTTGAGCTCGTAGCGGTCCTGCTGCATGCGCAGCCACACGCCGCGTTCGCCGGCCGCCGCATCGCCGGGTTCGCCGGGGTTGCCGTACACGTCGCGAAAGCGCGAGACCGATGCGCCGACAAAGCCCCAGTCGCCGGCCAGCGATGCACCGATGGCGCCGGACTTTCCGTCGACGAATGAGTTTTCCTGGCGGCCACGCGGCGTGTCGTAATCGTTGAGGTTGCGATACACGCCGTCGGCGTGGATCGACAGGCCCGAGCCATTGCCCGCGTCGAGCCGGAACATGTCGGTATTGCCGTCCTTGTCGCCGGCGTCGAACCGGACTTCCGCGCGGCCACTGACGCCATCGACCGGCGTCTCGGCGATGCGTCCGTCCACGACGTTGACCACCCCACCGATGGCACCGGAGCCATACAGCAGGGTGGAAGGGCCTTTCAGTACTTCGATCTGGTCGGCCAGGAACGGCTCGATCGCGGGCGAGTGATCCTGGCTGACGGTCGAGACGTCTTGCGTGGCCAGGCCGCCGCTGACGATGGCCACGCGCGGGCCGTCCATGCCGCGGATGATCGGGCGACCCACGCCAGGACCGAAGTTGGAGCTCTGCACGCCCGGCAGGCCGGCGACGGTTTCGCCCAGGCTGGACGAACGGGCTTCGTCCAGGCGCTCGCCGGCCAGCACCTCCACCGGGCGGCTCAGCGATGCGGCGGTATCGCGCAGCGGGCTGGCGGTGACGGTGACCTCGTCCATGTCTTTGACATGGCGGCCGGCGGCGGCATCGCCATCGTGGCGCTGATCGGTGGTCGGCGGGGCGGGGGAGGCGTCATCGATGGCGCCAGCGGGTGTTTCGGCCAGGGCCAGCGCGGGGGTGAGCAGCAGCGCGGCCAGTGCCAGGCACAACGGGGAACGGCGGGGAAGCACAGTGGGGAGGGACATCGGGTCGCCTTTGTTACTATGTATCAATGGGTTGGCAGGGTCGAACCGGCCGGGAAGGGTCGATTCATCAAGAGGGGACAGACGCCGGATGGTGTCCGGGTGGAAATGTTATATTATTCCAGTCCCCGCCGTGCCCTCTGCCGGAAGTCATGCCCCTCCCTTCGCTGCGCGCTTTCATGGACCGTTTTGGTGCGACCGGCTCGCTGCTGTGTGCGGTGCATTGCGCGGTGCTGCCCTTGCTGCTGGCCCTGGCACCCTCGTTGGGGCTGTCGGTTTGGCTCGGTGACGGGGTAGAGCGCGCCGTCGTGGTGTTCGTCACCCTGTTGGGGCTGTTCAGCCTGGTGCTGGGTTATCGGCGACATCGCGCATGGCGCGCTTTAGGCGTGCTGGTGCCGGGCCTGCTGCTGCTGTGGGTGGGTTTGTTGTATGGCCCGCTGCACCATTCAACCGTGCCGCACGCGGTGGTGATGACCCTGGGCGGTGCGTTGGTCGGCATTGCGCACCTGGTCAACCTGCGGCTCAATCATGGCCACGTTCACGATGCGAGCTGCGCGCACTAGTGGTCCGACGTGATAGGCTTGCCGGCCTCGCGTGGCGACCCTTCCAATGGTTCCGGCCGCCGACCCGTGTCCCCCACGGGAATCACGTAATCACATTCAGGAGTTGACGACATGGGTAAGGGTGACCGCAAGACCGCCAAGGGCAAGCGCTTCAACGCGAGCTACGGCAATTCGCGCAGCCACAGCGTGAGCAAGGTGGCCGTGGGCGCAGGCGCGCCGGTCGCCAAGAAGACCGCCACCAAGGCGCCGGCCAAGAAGGCCGTGGCCAAGAAGACGGTCGCCAAGGCCGGCTGATCGCTGCCTGGTACGGCACCGCTTCGGTGGTGAGATCGAAAACGCGGCGCTTGCGCCGCGTTTTTCGTTTCCGCGGGGTGTTCTTTGGGTCCGCGACCGCGACGCCCGCGGTGACACGGCGGTGATGCAGCCCTCAAGCGGCAGCATCAGCGCGTAGGCGGCGCCTCTTTCAGCGCGGGCATCAGCGTACGGGCATCGCCGTCGTTGGGCGCGGCAGCAATTCCCAGCAAATGCGCGACCATTGGATACACGTCCACGTTGTCGAAAGGCGGCAGCGTTCGCCCTTGCAGGAAACTCGGGCCCGCCGCCACGAACACCGCACGCATCGAGGGCAAGGCCGGATCGAAACCGTGCGAGCCTCGCACGCCGCCGGCATGCCGCGCGCGCACGTCCGTGGCGGGCAAGGCATCCCAACCTTCATGCATCTGGCACACGATCGGCGGGATTCGCGCGTGGGTGCCGTAGCGCCAGCGCGCCGGTAAATCCTGCTTTTTCCAGCAGTCGTAATGCGCGTGTGCGCCCAGCAAACGTGCACTTGCGGTCGCTTCCTGTCCTGCGCGTGGTGCAATGCCGACCGACTGGCCGATCGACACCACCTTGGCCTGGTCGAACGGCACCATGTCTTCCACGGCAATGACCTGACGCGGCGGCACGGTCGCCATGCCATGGTCGGACACGATGACGATGTCGGTCCGCGCCAACGTGCCTTGCCGCTGCAGATCGCGCAGCAGTCGGCCGAGCGCGGCATCCACGCCGGCGATGGCCTGGCGGTATTGCGGCGATTGCGGGCCATGGTCGTGCCCGGCCTTGTCGACCTGCTCGAAGTACAGCGTTGCCAACGCCAATGAGGGGTCGCTGAGCCACCGCGCGACCTGGTCCACACGCGTGTCGTTGCCGATGTGTTCGTGGTAGGCATGCACTCGCCCGGGTCGGTAACCACCGATCAGCGCATGGCTGCCTGGCCACGCCCAGCTGGCGCTACGCAGGCCTGCTTTTTCAGCGCCGACCCAGATCGGCTCGCCGCCCCACCAGCGCGGATCGCGCGTGGACTCGGTATTGCTCACTTTGAAGCCGCCCAGGTCCGGATCTTCCATCGTGTTGTGCACGATGCCGTGGTGGTCCGGCCGCAAGCCGGTCACCAGCGTGTAGTGGTTGGGAAACGTCAGGGCGGGGTAGGAAGGATTCATCCATTGCGCGCGCACGCCGCGTGCGGCCAGTGCCGACAGCGTCGGCGTGATGCCCCAGTCCAGGGCGTCGGCGCGCAGGCCGTCGATGGAGATCAACAACACCTGGGAGCGAGGCGTGGCGGCCAACGCGGTTTTTGTGGATGTCGATTTCGACGCAGCCGACGCAGCCGACGGTGCGGAAGTAGCCGATGCAGCCGATGTAGCGGAAGTATCAGATGTGCCCGTAGCCGCCGACTCGGCGGCCGGTGAGTCCGGGGCGCTGGTGCAAGCGGCGAGCAGAAGCGCGAGCAGCGCGGCGGGCAGGAGGGGCTTGCAGGTCATCGCGACATTCTAGGCCGCCGCGATGACCCGGCGAAGACAGGCAATCTGGCGGTTCGCCCCGCGGCCGTATCACGCCGCCGCGAAGAGGTCACCGCGACCGTCGTCATCGCGCATGTCCGCCACGGCGGCGGCACGCTCCAGTCGCAGCAGCGCCAGCTTGGTAGGTAGCCCACCGCCAAAACCCGTCAATGCACCGTTGGCGCCGATCACCCGATGGCAGGGCAGCACGATCGGCAGGGGATTGCGGCCGTTGGCCGCACCCACCGCGCGGCTCGCATTGGGTCGCTCCACGCGCTGTGCCAGCTGGGCATAACTCCAGGTCTGCCCGAACGGGATCTGCGCCAGGGTGTGCCAGACCTTGCGTTGGAATTCGGTGCCCACCGGCGCCAGCGCCAGATCGAAGCCTTCGCGTTTGCCGGCCAGGTAATCGAGCAACTGCTGGCGGGCGACAGACACGAAAGCAGGATCGTGGACCCAGTGTTCGCGGCCGCGCGCGTCGTGGCGGTTCTCGGCGAACAGGACATGGCGCAGGCCTTGCTCGTCGGCGGCCACGGTGAGCGGGCCAATCGGGCTGTCGAAGCGGTCGTATCGCAGGAAACTCATGGGGTCTTCTCCTTTTTCAGATCGTCGGACAGATGCCACAGGTGCAGGACTGCGTAACTGCGCCAGGGACGCCAGGCCTGCGAGCGCGCTTCGGTGAGACGCTCGCTCAGGCGTCCTGGCGCGCCGAGTACTTGTTGCAGCACCAGGTCGCCGGCCGGGAACGCATCAGGTAGTGCGAGGGCGCGCATGGCGATGTAATGCGCCGTCCAGGCGCCGATGCCGGGCAGGGCGGTGCAGCGTTCCACGAACGACTCCAGGCGCTGGCCGGCACCGAAGTGCAGCCGCCCCTCCAGGCAGGCGGCGGCCAGCGCACGCAACGTCGCGGCGCGACTGCGCGGCAAGCCCAGGGTTTCGAGTGGCGCATCGTAGAGTTGCCGGGGCGTGGGAAACAGGCGATCCAGACCCGGCGGCATGGCGGCGCGCGCGGTGCCGTGGCGCTCGACCAGGCGCGCGGCCAGCGTGGTGGCACCGGCGACACTGACTTGCTGGCCGAGGATCGCGCGCACCGCGGTTTCAAAACCATCCCAGCCCCCCGGCACGCGCAATCCCGGCCGTTGGGCGATCGCGCTCGCCAGCAGTGGTTCGATGTCCAAGGTGGCGTGGACGGCGCGCAGGTCGGCATCCAGGTCGAACAGCCGACGGACCCGGCGCACGATGTCCGGAATGACGCGGGGATCGGTGGGGCCGATCCGCAGCAACAGTTCCGATCGTTGTGCCGCCGCGGTGACCTCGATCAGTGTCGAGGCGTCCGCCGGCCCGGTGACCCGTGCATAGCGATGTTCATCGATGCGCTCGATGCCGGGAATGGCACGTTTGCGCAGGAAGGCCAGCATCGCCGGAAAATCCAGCGGAGGACGGTAACCCAGTCGCAGCGTCAACTCGCCACCGGGCACTTCGGTGCGCTGTCGACGCAGCGCGGTCGGTGGCATGCCGCAACCTTCCAGGAAAGCGGCGTTGAAGCGGCGCAGGCTGTTGAATCCGGCGGCGAGCGCGATCTGGGTGATCGGCAGCGAGGTCTCGGTCAACAACTGCTTGGCCAGCAACAGGCGCCGAGTAGCGTGTACCTGCGCCGGCGTGGCGCCGAGTCGCTGCAGGAATTGCCGCTGCAACTGCCGTGCACCCAACCCGACTTCACCGGCAAGCGTTTCGACGCTGCGTTCCTGCAAGGCGCCTTCGCCGATCAATGCCAGGGCACGTTGCACGCTTTCTTCGGACAGGTGCTGCTGGGCTTGCGGCGACAGCTCGGGTCGGCAGCGCAGGCAGGGGCGATAGCCCGCCGCCGAGGCGGCCGCCGCGCTCGGGTAATAGGTGACGTTGGCGGGTTTGGGGGCCGGCGCCGGGCACATCGGCCGGCAGTAGATGCCGGTACTGCGCACGGCCGTGAAGAACACGCCATCGAAGCGCGCATCGCGCGACAGGCGGGCACGTTCGCAGACGGCATGTTCCGGGACGGAAGAAGTGTTCATGGGGCCCAGTCTAGACGCCTGCGCGTGGGTTGACTGGCCGTTTTCAGACATCTATGCCGCAGGTGTTCTTGGCGCCGTTCATGGCGGGGTGCGAAAGCCGCAGGC
>DASWQJ010000282.1:0-26907 GCA_036403795.1 Stenotrophomonas sp. | reverse complement strand
GGCGATCAAGCCACTGCGATGCGCAACACATCGTCCAGCAAGGCTGCCGCAGTGACCTGCGCGCCCGCCCCGGGACCCTGGATCAACAAAGGCTGCACCTCATAGCGATCACTGTGGATCGCCACCCGATTGTCGGTGCCGTTGCCACCTGCCAGCGGATGCGAGGCGGACAACTCACGCAATCCCACCGTGGCCCCGTGTGCATCCACGCGACCCACGAATCGCAGTACGCGCCCTGCTTCGTGCGCACGGGCATGACGCTGTGCCAACGCTTCGTCCAGCTCAGGCAAGCGGGCCAGGAATTGTTCGGCCCCGCCGTCGCTCAGCGTGGCTGGCACCAGGGAATCGACTTCGACCTGTTCGGCACGCAAGGGCAAGCCGGCCGTGCGTGCCAGGATCAGCAGCTTGCGGCGGACATCCTCGCCTGACAGGTCGATGCGCGGATCCGGCTCGGTGTAGCCGGCCTGCGCCGCTTCCCGCACCCATCCGGAGAATCCACGCCGGCCATCGAAATGATGGAAGAGCCAGGCCAACGAACCGGAGAGCACGCCTTCGATGGCGTGGATCCGATCACCACCGGCCACCAACGCCCGCACGCTGCTCAGCAGCGGCAGCCCCGCGCCTACCGTGGCGCTGTCGCCGTATTGCGCCTCGCCCTGGTGACGTGCCTGCACGATCGCCTGGGCCCGCTCCAGCTGCGCGCCTTGTCCCAGCTTGTTGGCGGTGACCACGTGCACACCGCGCACCAGCCACTCGGCATGCCAGCTGGCGACCGCATCGCTGGCGGTGGCATCGACCAGCACATCGCCTGCCCGCAGGGCCGGCGTTTCCGCCCACGGCTGCAAGTCCTGTTCACGGCGTGGTGCCTCGCGTGCCTGGTCCAGCGCCCCCAGCAGGCCGGCATCGCAACCGAGTGCCACGCGCGAATTGGCCAACCAATGAAAATGCGGCAAGCGCAGTTGTCGTTGCTGCAAAGCGTCGTAGCGGGCCACGAACGCACTGCCCACCGTGCCGGTGCCCAGCAAGGCCAAGCGCGGCACACGTCCCGCCACGGGAGTGCGACGCGATGCCAGCGGTGCGGCGTTGCTCATGCGTCGACGGCCTGTTTGCGTTCCGCATCGGCCAGGGCGAGCGCAGCGCGTTGCAAACCGGCCGCCAGGTCGGCCAGCAGGTCCTGCGCCGACTCGATGCCCACCGACAAACGCAACAGGCCATCGCTGATCCCGGCCTGACTGCGTGCCTCGGCGGTCATCGCCGCATGCGTCATCGATGCCGGGTGCGCGACCAGGCTCTCCACGCCACCGAGCGATTCGGCCAGGGTGAAGTAATGCAATCCATCCACGAACGCGCGCACCGCCGCCTCTTGGGTGGCCGGCGTGTCGCCCGCCAACTCGAAACTGATCATGGCGCCAAAACCCTTCTGCTGGCGCGCGGCCACGGCATGGCCGGGATGCGATGCCAGGCCCGGGTAGTACACGCGTGCTACCGCATCGTGATCCTGCAACAGGGCGGCGATCGCGTGCGCGTTTTCCTGGTGCACGCGCAGGCGTGCGTCCAGCGTGCGCAGGCCGCGCAGCGTCAGGAATGCATCGAACGGCGAGCCGGTCAGGCCCAGCGCGTTGGCCCACCACACCAGCTGCTGATGCACTTCGGCATCGCGCGCGATCACGGCGCCGCCGACCACGTCGCTATGGCCGTTGACGTACTTGGTGGTGGAATGCAGCACCACGTCTGCACCGAACTCGATCGGGCGTTGCAGGGCCGGTGACAGGAAGGTGTTGTCCACCACCGCGAGTGCGCCAGCCTTGTGCGCCGCATCGATGACAAAACGCAGGTCGGTGATGCGCAACAGCGGGTTGGATGGCGTCTCGATCAATACCAACCGCGGTGATTGCGAGAGCGCCTCGGCCAGCGAACGTGGATCGGTCAGATCGGCGGTGATGAGGTCGAAGTGGCCTTTCTTGGCCAGCGCATTGAACAAGCGCCAGCTGCCGCCGTAGGCATCGTGCGGGACCACCAGCTTGTCGCCGGGCGCCAGCAGCGCGTTGAGCACCAGCGTGATGGCCCCCATGCCGGTCGCTGTGATCACCCCGCCCGCACCGCCCTCCAGCTCGGCCAAGGCCTCGCCCAGCAGGTCCCGGGTGGGATTGCCGCTACGCGTGTAGTCGTACTGTCGCTTGTTGCCGAACCCATCGAAGGAAAAGTTCGACGACAGCACCAGCGGCGGGGTGACCGCGCCGTAAGCGGTGTCGCGATCGATGCCCGCGCGCACGGCGGACGTGGCGGCACTGCAAGGGATGTCGGCGGGAATCTGGCGGCTCATGCGGTTTCTCCGGGGTTGCGAAAGGCAGTGGCAAGGATCGCGTCGATGCGATCGGTTTCTTTCAAGAAGGCATCGTGGCCGTACGGCGAGCGCAACACGCGCAGGCTGCCGAGTGATCCGAGCCCTTCCACCAGGCCGACCAGGTCGGCCAACGGGACGAGACGATCGCCTTCAACGGCCACCACGAGCGTCGGCACGGCCACCGCGGAGGGATCCACGCGGTGCAGGTCGATCGATTCGGACAGGCGCAAATAGGCATTCACCGGGGTGCGCGAGACGTACTGCGCGCCGGCCGCATCCAGGTAGTCTTCGGCCGCGACGCGGACACGGCCGTTCACCAGCTCGGGCGGCGAGTCGAAACGATCGCCAAACTCTTCGGGCGTGCGGTAGCTCAACATCGCGAACTGGCGCGCCAACGCCAGACCGTGGTCCTCGGCGCATTGCAGTTGCCCCAACGCCACCGCCCGGCGCTGCAGCGCCCGCCAGGCCGCGGCATAGGGATGCGGGCGGTGCGCGCCGCTCACGGCAACCAAGCGCTGGATCCGCGCCGGATGACGAATCGCCAACTGCTGGCCCACCAGCGCGCCATACGAGTAACCCACGAATCCCTGCAGCCGGGCGATGCCCAGCACATCCAGCAACACCGCGATCGCGTCCGCCTGGTCGGCGGTGTCGATCGGCACGTCCAAGGTGCCATCGGCGCCGATGAAATCGAACGCCAGCAGGCGATGGGTCTGCGGATCGAGCGCGCGGCCCGCACCGACCAGGCCTTCGGCCCAGCCTTTTTCCGGAAAATCGAGGTTGGCCGCGACGTGGCGATGGGCGGAAATGCCGCCGGCGATAAACAGCACCGGTGCGCCGGCCGGGCCGACCAGTTCATAGCGCAACACCACCGGACGATCCCCCGCATGACGCAGGGACAGCACCATCGAGTGCTCGCCGCGAATGGCCACGCGCGCCTGGGCAGCGGCAAACGGCGGATCGGCATCGACGGGTAGGAAGCGGGCGGCGGCGTTCACAAGACTCATGGCGGTTTTCCGGAAGGAGAAACGGCCATCGAGCTTTTGCGGAGCTCGCGTTCGGCGTGCGGGAAGGCACGACACGAACCATCTTTTCGGCGGACGCGTGGTCCTCCGCAGGATTTGGCACCTACGCAGGCGCTTGCGCGTCCGCGGGCTGCCCCGGCATCAAAGGGCCTGTCCCTCCGCCGGTCTCGATGGTGCGTGCAGATTGCCAGCGCGCCCGGCACCTGTCAATCGCTTCATTCGGATAAAGAGATAAATGGTTGCAGGCGTGACGTTCCGCCCCCGGGCGTGGCGATAATCCGCAATGCCCTTCTCCCGCCTCCGCTCGCGCATCGGTCTGTTGATGGCCCTGCTGTCCGCCTTGACGGCCGCCAGCTCGGCCCATGGACAGCGCTTGCTTGACTGGAATGGTCCTGCCCCGGGGGTCCCTGCCCCGGCGCTGCCAGACGCCACGCGCAGCGGGATGCGGCTGGAGCCGGTCAGCGGCGGGTGGATCGTGCGCGTGCAGAACCCGCTGCCGGCGCCGGCTCAGGTCCGGCTGTCCATGCCGGCGGGCGCGGTCTATCGGGCCGTTCCCGGCCTGCCGGCGATCTTTACCCTGGCCCCGGGCGAGGACCGCGCGGTGGCACGCATCTATGTGCTTGAACCGGACCAGGCCCGGACGCTGGGCTTGGGGTTGGACGTGATCCCCGGCCCAGCGGGGGCCCACCCCGAAGACGCGCCCTACCGCCTGCCGTTCGCCAATGTCCCCGTCCGGATCGACCAGGGCTTCGAGGGGCCGGTCAGCCACCACGACCTTGCCAACCGGTACGCCCTGGACTTTGCATTGCCGGTCGGCACCCCGGTGCTGGCCGCGCGGGCCGGCCGCATCATCCAGGTCGAGTCCGGCTTCCATGAGGGCGGCACTGATCCACGATTGGTCGCGCTGGCCAACCAGGTGCGGATCCTGCACCGCGACGGCAGCATGGCCCTCTATGGCCACCTGGCGGCCGACAGCGTGCGGGTGCGATCCGGCGAGTGGGTCGAGGCGGGCGCCCATCTGGCCGACTCCGGCGACACCGGCTTCAGTACCGGCCCCCACCTGCACTTCGTGGTGCAGGTCAACGCCGGCATGCGACTGGCGGCGATTCCCTTCCGCATGACCGGCCCGCTGGGCGAGCTGCGCTTCCCCACTGTCCAGGCTGTCGGGCCCCCTGAGCCACAACCCCTCGGGCCTGCCGCCGGCGCCGGCGCGCGGCCAGGCCCGCTATAATCATCGGCTCTTCCGCTCTCCCGTGGCGCCGACCGGCGCGCGCTCGCTCATGTCCGATGTTTCCACCGAAGCCGCGCGCCGCCGCACCTTCGCCATCATTTCCCACCCCGACGCCGGCAAGACCACGCTGACCGAAAAGCTGCTGCTGTTCGGCGGCGCGATCCAGATGGCCGGCTCGGTCAAGGGTCGCAAGGCGGCTCGCCATGCCACTTCCGACTGGATGGCGCTGGAAAAGGAGCGCGGCATTTCGGTCACATCCTCGGTGATGCAGTTCCCCTACGAGGGCAAGATCGTCAACCTGCTCGACACGCCGGGCCACGCCGACTTCGGCGAGGACACCTATCGCGTGCTCACCGCGGTGGACTCGGCCCTGATGGTGATCGACGTGGCCAAGGGTGTCGAAGAGCGCACGATCAAGTTGATGGAGGTGTGCCGCCTGCGCGACACGCCGATCATGACCTTCATCAACAAGCTCGACCGCGAAGGCAAGGATCCCATCGACCTGCTCGATGAAGTGGAGACCGTACTGGGCATCCAGTGTGCCCCGGTCACCTGGCCCATCGGCATGGGCCAGCGCCTGAAAGGGGTGGTCCACCTGATCAGTGGCGAAGTGCACCTGTACGAGCCTGGCCGCAACTTCACTCGCCAGGACTCGACGATCTTCGCATCGCTGGAGGCACCGGGCGTGGCCGAGCGCATCGGCGAGGAGCTGATGAAGCAGGTGCGCGAGGAGCTTGAACTGGTGCAAGGCGCCAGTCATCCGTTCGACCTGCAGGCCTATCGCGACGGCAAGCAGACACCGGTGTTCTTCGGTTCGGGCGTGAACAATTTTGGCGTGCAGCCCTTGCTGGACTTCTTCGTCGAGCACGCGCCGCCGCCGCAGGCGCGGGCCACCACCGGCCGCCCGGTACAGGCCATCGAGCCCAAGCTGACCGGCTTCGTATTCAAGATCCAGGCCAACATGGACCCGATGCATCGCGACCGCGTGGCGTTCATGCGGGTGTGTTCGGGCCGCTTCGCCGCCGGCATGAAAGCGCTCCATGTGCGCACCGGCAAGGAAGTGAAGCTGGCCAACGCCTTGACCTTCATGGCGTCGGACCGTGAGATCGCCGCCGAAGCCTGGCCCGGCGATGTGATCGGCATCCACAACCACGGCACCATTTCCATCGGCGATACCTTCACCGAAGGCGAGTCGCTGTCGTTCACCGGCATCCCCAACTTCGCGCCCGAATTGTTCCGGCGCGCGCGCCTGCGCGATCCGCTCAAGCTCAAGCAGTTGCAGAAGGGCCTGGCCCAGTTGTCGGAAGAAGGCGCAACCCAGTTCTTCCGCCCCCTGATGAGCAACGATCTGATCCTGGGTGCCGTCGGCGTGCTGCAGTTCGAAGTGGTGGCCTATCGCCTGAAGGACGAATACGGTGTTGATGCGACCTTCGAGCCGGTGAGCGTCAGCACGGCGCGGTGGATCCATTGCGACAATGCCAAGAAGCTGGAAGAGTTCCGCGAGAAGAACGCCATGAACCTCAGCGTGGATGCCGCAGGACAGCTCGTGTATCTGGCGCCTACGCGGGTCAACCTGCAGTTGGCGCAGGAACGCGCACCGGATGTGCGCTTCTCAGCCACGCGCGAGCACGCCTACAGCGTGTCGCTTGACTAAGGCCACGCGCCCCGCCGTCAACGCGACGGCGCATGGCGCGGCGACAGCGATGCGATCCGCTCGCGTTTGCGGTAAGTTGCCGGCATGAAAACCGAAGCCTCCCCCTCTACGGATTTTCGCGACGAACTGGCCAGTGCCCTGACCCACGGACTGGGCGCCATTGCCGCCCTCGCCGGCGGGTCCGTGCTCATCACGCTGACCGCCGTCTACGGTGATGGCTGGCAGCTCGCCACCGCGATTGTGTTCAGCGTCACGCTATTGCTGCTTTATGTGGCCTCGACGCTGTACCACGCGATCCCGCATCCCGGCGCAAAAGCCCGGCTGCAGGTCTTCGACCATTGCGCGATCTACCTGCTCATCGCCGGCACTTATACGCCGTTCACCCTGATTGGCCTGCGTGGTCCGTGGGGCTGGGGCCTGTTCACCGCGATCTGGACGCTGGCCGTGGCCGGGGTGATTTTCAAGCTGTTCTTCACCGGCCGATTCAAATTGTTGTCCACCTTGATCTACATCGCGATGGGTTGGCTGGCCATCGTCGCGATCCAGCCCCTGCTGCGCTCGATCGATGCCTTCAGCCTGGCCTGGTTGCTGGCGGGCGGGATCTTCTACACGCTGGGTACGTACTTCTACCAGCGCGACACCGTGCGCTATTTCCACGCGATCTGGCATCTGTTCGTACTCGCCGGCAGCGTCTGCCACTTCGTCGCGGTGACCTCCCAGGTATTGTGACGGCGCGCCGCTGCTGGGCCGCCCGCCAGTGCGCCCCAGCACCGCCCTGACACTATCTTCAGGCCGTGTTCGCGCTTCCTGCACGGCGGAACGCGAAACATGGGCGCATGAATGCAGCGTCGCCCCCCTCAGCCGGTCCTTCTTCCGGACGCCGCTGGCGCCCGATCCCGCGGCGCGGACTCATCGCCCTCGGCATCCTCGCCGCCCTGATCGTCGTGCTGGTCGCACTGTGGGACTGGAACTGGTTCAAGGGGCCGGTGGAGCGTGCCGTGCAGGCCCGCACCGGACGCGAATTCCACATCGGCCACCTGGACGTGGACCTGGGCCGCACCACCACCATCCGCGGCGACCAAGTGACGATGGCCAACGCAGACTGGTCCAAGCAGGCGCGCATGGCCAGCATTGGCCGTGCGGAGATCGATATCCGCGTGTTCCCGCTGTTGATCGGCCGGGTGAACATCCCCGAGATCCGCCTCGACCGGCCTGACTTGCTGCTGGAAACCGGCGACAAGAACCATTCGGGCAACTGGGTTTTCAAAGAGGGCGGAGGCGACGGAAAACTGCCCACCCTGGGTCGTCTGCGCGTGCGCGAAGGCCACATGAAATTCATCGACGCCGCCGGCAAGACGGATGTCGAAGTCAGCGTCAACAGTCTGCCGATCAAGGCCAAGGGCGACGCGGCACCGATCGCCATCAATGGCGATGGTCGCTGGAAGGGGTATCCCTTCACTTTGAAGGGCGTGACGGCGTCGCCGCTTGAGCTGAGCGAATCCGACCATCCGTTCCGCATTGATCTGCACGGCGGCGCCGGCGCGACCCGTGCGCACGTGCGCGGCACCCTGACCAATCCGTTCCAGTTTCGCGTGTTCGACCTGCAGATGATGCTGTCAGGGCAGGACATGGAAGACCTCTATCCCTTGTTGGGCATCGCCATTCCCTCGACGCCGCCCTACAAGCTGGATGGGCACCTGCGCCGCAACAACGACGTGTGGCGATACGAAAACTTCAAGGGGCGCGCCGGCGACAGCGACCTGGCCGGCACCGCGCAGGTGGACGTGGGCGGTGAACGACCGTTCCTGCGCGCCGACCTGGTGTCCCAGCGACTGGACTTCGACGACCTGGCCGGGTTCGTGGGCGCACCGCCGAAGACCACGCCAGGCGAGACCGCCAATGCCTCCCAGAAGGCCGAGGCCGCCAAGATCCGCGCCAGCCAGCGTGTGCTGCCCCAGAAGCCTTACGACCTGTCCAAGCTGCGCGCGATGGACGCGGAGGTCCACTGGCAGGCGCACCGCATCAACGCGCCCTCCTTGCCGTTGGACGACATGGACGCCACGTTGAGCCTGGTCGACGGCCTGCTGGAACTCAAACCGCTGAACTTCGGTGTCGCCGGCGGCGACATCCGCTCCAATATCCACATGGATGCGCGCAAGCCCATCATCGACACCCGCCTGCAGGCGCAGATCCGCGGCGTGCACCTGGACAAACTCTTCCCCGATGCCAAGCTCGCCCAGCAAGCAGAAGGCGCGATCGGCGGCGACGTGTCACTGACCGGGTCGGGCAATTCGATTGCCGCGATGCTGGGCAGTTCCGATGGCGATTTTGGCGTGGGGATGGGGCGCGGCCACATCGGCAACCTCATCATGGAACTGGCGGGCCTGGACGTCGCCGAATCGCTGAAGTTCCTGCTGACCGAAGACCGCCAGATCCCCTTGCGCTGCGCCTTCGCCGACTTCGGCGTGCGCGATGGATTGATGACCAGCCGCGCGTTGGCGTTCGATACCGCCGATACCCTGATCATCGGCGAAGGCACGGTCAACTTGAAGGATGAAAAGCTCGACCTGCTGCTCAAGCCGCGCCCCAAGGACCGCAGCATCCTGACCTTCCGCTCTCCGCTGCGGATCGGCGGCACGTTTGCCGATCCCTCGTTCATGCCGGACCTGAAGGCGCTGGGCTTGCGCGGCGCCATTGCCATCGCACTGGGCAGCATCGCCCCGCCCGCCGCGCTACTGGCCACCATCGAGACCGGCCCCGGCAAGGACACCGACTGCGGCGGCAAATACGCCAGGTAAACCACCGCGCGTGCGCCGCCGCAGCGCGAGGCTCAGCCGGCGATGTAGCGCTGCAATTGGTCGATGTCGCGGCGCTGGTCTTCCAACAGCGCCTTGACCAGGTCACCGATGGAAATCACACCCAGCACCTCATCGCCCTGCACCACGGGCAAATGGCGGATGCGGCGTTCGGTGACGATCTGCATGCACTTTTCCACGCTCTCGGCCGGGCCCACCGTCACGACCTCGGCGGTCATGATCTCCGACACGCGGGTAGTGGCCGAGGACCGGTCGCGCAACACGACCTTGCGCGCGTAGTCGCGTTCGGAAAGTATTCCCACCAGCCGCTGGCCGCGCATCACCAGCACCGCACCGATGCCTTTGTCGGCCATCAGGCGTATCGCGTCGATCACCGCCGCTTCGTCGCCGACGGCGTAGACCTCAGACTTTTTCATCCCCAACAGCTGCCGTACCGTAAGCATGGCCTTCTCTCTGTTTGGACGCCGGGCCCGAGCATACTCCCCAGGCGCCGATACGCACGTCGACGAGATACAGCGGACGTTGCTTGGCCTCGTCGTACAGGCGGCCCAGATATTCGCCGATCAGGCCCAGCGCGATCAACTGCACGCCGCCCAGGAACAGGATCACCGCCATCATGGTGGGCCAGCCGGCCACCGCATCGCCCCATAGCGCCGCCTTCACCACGATCCAGAGCGCGAAGGCCAGCGCGCACACGGCGGTGAACAGGCCTAGATAGGTCGCCACCCGCAGTGGTGCGGTCGAGAAGCTGGTGATGCCTTCCAGTGCGAAGTTCCACAACTTCCACAAGGTGAATTTGCTGCGTCCGGCCAGGCGTGGCGCGCGGTCGTAGGGCAGTGCTGCCTGACGGAAGCCCACCCAGCCAAACAGCCCTTTCATGAAGCGGTGGCGTTCACGCAGTTGCTGCAGCGCCGACAAGGCGCGCGGCGACAGCAACCTGAAGTCGCCCGTATCGGCAGGGATGGGCGTTCGCGACAGGAACCGGATCACGCGGTAGAACGAGATCGCCGAGGCGCGCCGGAGCCAACCTTCGCCTTCGCGCACGCGCCGCGTGCCGAACACATTGTCGTAGCCTTGCCGCCACCGCGCGACGAACTCGGGAATCAACTCAGGCGGGTCCTGCCCATCGGCATCGAGCAGCAGCGCGGCGCCTTGCTCGATCTGGTCCAGGCCGGCCGTCAGTGCCAGCTCCTTGCCGAAATTGCGCGACAGCCGGATCGCGCCGACTGCCGGGTCCGCGGCTACCAGCGCCTGCAGGATCTGCCAGGTCGCATCCGTACTGCCGTCATCGACGTACAGCACGCGCGCGTGCAGGTCCGGCACCGAGGCCAGCGCCGCGATGATGCGAGGGTGCAGCCGCGGCAGGCTCTCGGCCTCGTTGCAGGCAGCGATGACGACGGTGAGGCGATCAGGTTCCATGCGGGCGATGGTACGTAGCCGCCACGGTGGCGACCAGCGGGGACCGGGGCCGGCCCACCACCGGACGGGGCGCGGATATCGAAGCGGCAGCGCTAGGGTGCCGGCGAAAGGTATTGCGCACCGCCCAGCTGGCGGGCCTGGCGTTGGATCCAGGCGGCCCGGCGCTGCACGAAGGGCCCCGGCTGGCGCGCGTCGTAGCGGCGCGGCGCGGGCAGCACCGCGGCCAATCGCGCCGCTTCGGCCGGTGACAGGCGCGAGGCGTCCTTGCCCCAGAACTGGCGGGCCCCGGCCTGTGCGCCGTAGATGCCATTCCCGAACTCGGCGATGTTGGCGTACACCTCCAGGATCCGCTGCTTGGGCCAACAGAATTCGATCAGCACCGTGTACCAGGCCTCCAACCCCTTGCGCACCCAGCTGCGCCCTTGCCACAGGAACAGGTTCTTGGCGACCTGCTGGCTGATCGTGCTGGCGCCGCGCAGCCGCCCGCCGCGTGCGTTGTGGTCTCGCGCTTTCTCGATGGCCTGCAGGTCGAAGCCATGGTGGTCGGGAAATCGCTGGTCCTCGGCGGCCACCAGCGAAATCGGCACGCTGGGCGCCATCTGGCCCAGGTCACGCCACTGATAATGCAGGCGGAAGCCCCAGTCGCCTTCGCTCCAGGCCTCCACGTAACGCAGTGCCATCGTGGTGGTCAGCGGCGGATCGACGAAACGCAGCACCGCGACCTGCAACACGCTGGCGGCAGCAAACAGCAGCGGCAAGGCCAGCAGCCAGTGCAGCCACCGCCGGCCTGGCGGCGCAGATGCCTTGAGATCGTTACGCTGCGTCCCCATCGTCATTGCATTCCTTCATCTTCTATCGGCGGCCTGTCGCATTATCCGGCAACAGGCCCTGGACCACTCTGCCCATGAACGCTCGCGACCAACTCACTCGATTCCTGCTGCCCACCGCTGGCGTACGCGGCGTCCATGTCCACCTGGACGGCGCCTGGCGCGACATCCTCAGCCAGGCAGCGTACCCACCGGCCGCACGGCGGCTGCTGGGCGAAGCCAGCGTGGCGGCGGCGCTGTTCACCGGTCACACCAAGATAGACGGCCGGCTCTCTATCCAGCTGCGCAGCGCCGGCGCGGTCCGCACGTTGTTCGCCGAATGCACCGCTGCCGGCACCTTGCGCGGCATCGTGCAGCTGGTCGATGACACCGATGCGCCGACGGACCTTCGCGAGCTGGGCGAATCGGCCTTGCTGGCCATCACCATCGAGAACCCCGGCCTGGATCCGCGCGAGCCACAGCGTTATCAAAGCCTGGTGGCGCTGGAAGCGTCGACGCTGGACGAAGCGTTCGAAAACTACTTCCGACAGTCCGAGCAGTTGCCCACGCGCTTGCTGCTCGCTGCCGACGGCGAGCGTGCGGTCGGCCTGTTGCTGCAGAAGTTGCCCGGTGACAGCGGTGATGCGGACGGCTGGACCCGCATTGGCGCCTTGTTCGAAACGTTGGCACCTGCCGAATTGCTGGAGATCGATGGGGCCGACCTGCTGCACCGCCTGTTCCACGACGAATCGCCCCAGTTGCTGGGCGGCAAACCGCTTCGCTTTGCCTGCTCGTGCTCGCGCGAGCGGGTCGCCGCCATGCTGCAGTCCCTGGGTGAGGAAGAGGCGCGCGAGGCCGCTGAAGCCTCGGGTGCGGTGGAGATCCGGTGCGAGTTCTGCGGCCGGGAATATCACTTCCCTTTGACCGAATTCGGCGTATTGTTCGAAAAGCTGCCGGAGGGTCCTTCGGCACCTGAAAGGTTGCAATGACAACGGTTGCGTCGCGCAACCGTTTCCGCATCCGCCAATGCAACGGGACTACGTTCTGGGGAGGACGGAGACTTGTTAAAGAATCATAAACCGCCTAGCATCGTCGGCCCGGTTCCCCGGGAACTCGACGACTGTCTTTCTGTCTGAACCTGACATGCGAAGCCCAATGCGACTGACGCTGGCCCTGCTGACCGCGCTTGCGGTGGCCACGGGCGTGCACGCGCAGGCGTTGCCCACCGCCGGCGACGGCAGCGGCACGGTGTTGCCGGTGTGGAACAAGGGCAGCGGCAAGGTCGAGGCCCTGCTCTATCTGGAGCCAACGGGCGAGCAGAAGGCCGGCGCACGCTGGCATTTCGGACGCAATTCGCTGGATGCGGCCTTCGGGCTGTCGTCGGGCGATTCGTTGGGCTTGCTGTGCAACAGCAGCCGCGGCACGAACATCGCTGGATTGGCCAGTCATTGCATGCTGGCCAGCCTGGGCGACGACGAAGATACCGGCCCGGCCCGTCACCTCTCGGCCACGGCGGGCTTCAACCGGGACGGCACCCGCCTAGGCGTGACAGCCGGCACCGGTCGCGACACCCTGCCGCCATGGTTGACCGGCAACATCCGCTCGCCGGCTTCGCGGGTCGAGCAGAATGACCTGACGGTGTTTGGCCAGAAGAACATCGGCCGCGAAGGCTTCGTCTCCATCGGCGGCACGTTCGCCAAGGCCCGCTTGGTCCCGCTGTCCGACGCTACTCCGGCGCTGGTGGACGAGTGGGACAGCAAGACACTCAGCGTGGGCGGCGGCTACGGTGCGTTCAGTGCGAACATCATCGGGCGCGTGATCGACGTACCGGGACAACCGGAAAAATGGCAGGGCCTGGGGCTGGGTTTGACCTGGAAAATGCCCTGGAGCGGTCAATTAACCGTCGGCGCGGAGAACATCATCACCCGCGGCAAGAATCCATTCGCCCCCAACAACGAAAGCAACAGCGACGGTACCGTCCCGTACGTGCGCTACGAGCAAGACCTCTAAAGCACTGATAAAAATGAGATTTCCAGCCAAGGCGTCGTGCTCTGCACGGCGCCTTTCGCATGTCTGCGCCCCCGGATTCAGCAAGCCCCGGGCCCAGAGTCAAGGGGATTTCACCCACTTCTATTTCTTTGTTAACGGTACTTTAATTTTCTCCAGAATGCGGATAGGATCGGGCCAAGCCTGTTGGTTTTGGGTTCGCTTTTTCGAATCCCCACAGGCCAAACCCTTGGCAAGACCCAAGATCTCACTTGGAGAGAGAGCTAATGAATTGCAAGTCCAACAAGCTGCGCGACGCGGTTGTGCTCGCGCTCGTCGTGGGCACCGCCGGCACTGCCGGCGCCGCCTTCGCACAGGAGTCGTCCGGCCAGCCGACCAACCTCGATCGCATCGAGGTCACCGGCTCGCGCATCCGCGGCTCGGAAATGGAAACGCAGCAGCCGATCATCTCGCTGGATCGCCAGACCCTGGAGCGTCAGGGTTTCACCTCCGTCGCCGACGTCCTGCAGAACCTGACCTCGGCCGGCTCCCCGGCGATCTCGCGCGCTGACGCGCTGGCCTCCGGTGAAGACGTCGGTGGTTACTTCATCGACATCCGCAATCTGGGCGCCAACCGCACCCTGGTGCTGATGAACGGCAAGCGTCTGGGTGCCAGCACCTCGGGCGCGCAGGATCTCAGCCAGATCCCGTTCTCGGCGATCGAGCGCATCGACATCCTGAAGGATGGCGCTTCGTCGATCTACGGTTCCGACGCAATCGCGGCCGTGGTCAACATCATCACCCGCAAGCGTTTTGAAGGCGCCGAAGCCACTGCACTTTTCGGCCAGTTCAGCGAAGGCGACAGCGACACCGAAAACTACTCGATGACCATCGGCTCGCAGGGCGAGCGCGGCGGCGTCACCCTGTCGGCCGAGTACTACAAGCAAGATCCGGTGTTCGCGCGCGATCGCGACTTCTCGGCATTCGGCAACGCTGGCCCGGACTATCCGGGTTCGGGCTGGAGCCCGGTCAGCCATAACGGTTCGTGGTTCGGTCCTTGCGGCGCGGGCGGCGCTGACACCTGGTGCACCTTGAACCAGGGCGGCAATCCGGCCAACGTCGGTGACTACCATCCGATCACGTCGGCCGAATACGCCAACTCGAACCAAGAGATGATGCTGCAGACCGGCATCGAGCGTAAGTCGCTTTACGTCAATGCGAACTACGACTTGACCGAGCGCGTTACGTTCAACGCCGACATTCTGTACAACGAACGCAACACCGATCAGCAGATCGCCGGTTATCCGTATCAGTCGGGCGCTTTCGACACCCCGCTGTCGGCCGACTCCGCGTTCAATCCGCTGGGCACCGAAGACGTCGACTTCCGTCGTCGCCTGTGGGAAGTGCCGCGCACCACCACGAGCAATCTGAAGACGATTCGTTTCGCCCCGACCATCAGCGGCGCGTTCGAAATCGGCGAGCACGCGTGGGATTGGGACGTTGGCGCCCTGTGGAACCGCAACGACGTCACCAAGACTGGCCACGGCGATGCAAGCCTGATCGCCACCTCGCAGGCCCTGGGCCCGTCGTTCATCAACGGTGACGGTGTTGCCCAGTGCGGCACCGCCGCTGATCCGGTCGGCCTGGACGCTTGCCGTCCGTGGAACCCGTTGCTGCCCAACGGCGTTGCGGGCCAGGGTTCGCTGTCCGACCCGGCCGTGCAGACCTTCTTGTTCCCGTACTACACCGATACCGGTCGTACCAAGACCACCAGCTACTCCGCCAACCTGTCCGGCTCCATCTTCACCATGCCGGCCGGTGACCTGGGCCTGGCCGTCGGTGTTGAGCACCGCGAGGAATCGGGCCGCTTCGTGCCGGACGCGTTCAACCAGTCCGGCCAGAGCACCGGCCTGGCGGCGACCACGACCGAGGGCAAGTACGAGCTGGACGAGTTCTACCTCGAACTGAACGTGCCGATCCTCGCCGACCTGCCGTTCGCCAAGGAACTGACCCTGAATGTCGCAACCCGTTACTCGGATTACGACAACTTCGGCGACACCACCAACTCCAAGTTCGGCCTGGTGTGGCGTCCGATCGACGGCCTGCTGGTCCGCGGCACGTACGCCGAGGGCTTCCGCGCTCCGTCCATCAACGATCTGTACGGCGGCATCGGCAGCTCGTTCGAGTCGTTCACCGATCCTTGCGGTGTCGGCGCCCCGGCCAGCGTGAACGGCAATGCGGCTTGTAGTGCTGCTGGCGTGCCGGCTGGTTATGTACAGCTGGGCCAGGGCCTGGTGCCTTGCACGACGTATCCGTGCCAGACGCCGGACCAGTTCATCAGCGGTTCGAACCCGAACCTGCTGCCGGAAAGCTCCAAGAGCAGGACCGCCGGTATCGTCTGGAGCCCGCAGTGGGTCGAGGGCCTGGACCTGTCGCTGGACTGGTACAACTACAAGATCACCGACGCGATCATCCAGGACAGCGTGGACCGCATCCTGCGTGACTGCTACGTGCTCGGCAACTCGACGCGTTGCGACGGCATCCAGCGCGCGGCGGATGGCCACATCACGACGATGTTCTTCGGCCTGGCCAACCTCGGCGAGCTGGAGACCGAGGGCTACGACTTCGGCGTGAAGTACCGTCTGCCGGAAATGGGCATCGGCCAGTTCACGATCGACTGGCAGACCACCTACGTCAGCAAGTACGACGAAGCCAACCAGGACTCGGACGGCAACGACATCACCATCGGCCGTGTCGGCGAGGCTGGCTACTTCCGCGTCCGTTCGAACGTGGGCGTGGATTGGAGCTACGGCGACTTCAACGTGAACTGGACTTCCCGCTACTACTCGGGGATGAAGGAATCGTGCGTACCGAACCGTGGCACCTGTACCGATCCGGATCATTTCGCCAATGGCGAAGCCGATCCGATCCGTTGGGTGGGTTCGAACACGTTCCACGACGTGCAGGTCAGCTGGAAGGCTCCCTGGAACGCGACCATCGCTCTTGGCGCCAACAACGTGTTCGCCCATCAGGGTGCGATCATGTTCTCGTCGCCGAACAGTGACTTCGCCTACTACGGTGGCTTCGACTTCAGCCGCTTCATCTACGCGAAGTACACCCAGCGCTTCTGATAGTTTTCGACAGGATGTCGAGAGGAGCGGCCCCGGAAACGGGGTCGCTTTTTTTATGTGTGCAGTTCTTCCTGGCGCTTGGCCGCGCAGGACGTGCAGGAGAGGTTCCGCGGGCGCCGCGGGCGCGGCGCAAGCTGCTCGCACGAGATGCGCCGTGCCGCTAACGCGGCTGCCGTCAGAGAAGAAGTGAACCTGACCCCGTTATTGGTTGACCGTGAGGGCGTCCGGGATCGGGGCGCAGGCCTTCGCCGGGGCCTTGTGGGCACATGGATGTGTCCACCGAGCCACCATGGAAGGGTTTTTGCGTGCCCCGGCGAAGGCCTGCGTCCCGATCCCGGACGCCGCCAGCAGGCCCGCTCCTGCGACGCGCGCTCAATGCGGCCGCAGTCAAAAAGCAGACCTCACTCGCTTATCGGCCCGAGCCCGCTATCCAAACTAAGTGCCCGGCCACTGGTAGATGCGCCGGGACAAGAAGTGAACCTGACCCCGTTATCAACCGGGGATGAGGGTCAGGATGACGTGCTCGACGTAGGCTTCGAATTCTTCGCGCGCTTGCTTGGGCTGCTGCAACTGCAGCGACAACTGCAGGAAACCCACGTAGGCCGCGTAGGCCAGTCGTGCGCGATGTTGTGCATCCGTGCGACTGAGGCCGGCCTGACGGAAAGACGCGATCAGATAGTCCATGCGACGCTGCGATACCCGATCGATCACCGGGCGCACCGACGGGTGGTCCAAGGCCTTGAGCAACTCGCTGTAGATGATGTGTGGCTTCACTTCGTGCGCCACCAACTGGAACAGCGCGCGCAACCGCTCGCTGGGGTCGGCCACGTTTTCCAAGCTGCCGAATACCTGTTCCTGCTCGAACAACTCCCAACGCTCCAGCGCGGCCTGCAGCAACGCATCGCGCGACGGGAAGTGCCAATAGAAGCTGCCCTTGGTTACCCCCAGGCGGCGCGCCAAGGGCTCGACCGCCACGGCGCTCACGCCCTGCTCGGCGATCAGGTCCAACGCGGCCTGTGCCCAATCTTCGGCGCTGAGACGGTTGTTGCGGCCCCCGGTGGCGCGGGTCGGATTGCTTCCGGATTGAATGTCGTCGGTCATTGCGCGATTTAACCATACGCCGCAGTCGGTTGCAGTACGCGGCGCTGCAGGTATCCGCTGAAACCTTTGTGCGCTGGGCCCCAAGCCACCATACGAACCAGTATTGACATGCCACGCCGGCGGTCCATACTAGTAGGTATGGTTACCGCCGAACCCGCCGAGTCCCTCGCCCCCACCTCACGCCTGGTCGGTTCGGGCGGCGCCCGCCTGGCGGCCAGCTTCGCCGGTGAAGGGGATCGCGGCACCGTATTGCTTGCGCACGGATTCGGGCAGACACGCCGGGCCTGGGACACTACCGTTGACGGCCTGGCGGCTGCCGGCTATCGCTCGGTCTCCTATGACGCGCGAGGCCACGGCGAATCGGATTGGAACGATGCCGCCATGCCCTATAGCGGCGAACAGTTCACCGATGACCTGATCGTCATCGCTGGCGAGATGTCGCCGCCACCGATCCTCGTCGCCGCCTCGATGGGCGGACTGTTCGGCTTGCTCGCCGAATCGCGCTGGCCCGGCTTGTTCCGCGCCATGGTGCTGGTCGACATCACGCCGCGCTGGGAAACCGCGGGCGTCGAGCGAATCCTGCGTTTCATGACTGCCCATCCGCAGGGGTTCGACTCGCTCGAACACGCGTCCGAAGCGATAGCCGCCTACGTGCCGCATCGTCCACGCAAATCCGGTGGCGGACTGCGCCAACTGCTCCGTCCCGGCCCGAGTGGCCGCTGGTATTGGCACTGGGATCCGCGCCTGATCGCCGAACTCGCCAGCGGCGATGCCAGTGAGCAGCAGCGCGTTCTCATGCAAGCCGCCGCGCAGGTCCGCTGTCCCGTGCTGCTGGTCAGTGGGGGACGTAGCGACCTGGTCACGCCACAGACGGTGGCCGAATTCCTTGCGCTCGTGCCGCACGCCCGGCACGTGCAACTGCCGGAGGCCACGCACATGGTCGCCGGAGACGAAAACAGCGCGTTTACCGCTACTGTGCTGCACTATCTGGACGCGTTGCCCTCGGCTTCCGCCACTGCGGCGTCCTCCCCCATCGACAACGCCAACGATTTCGTTACTGGAGCAAGACCATGAGCCTCGTCGCGCCCTTCCTGCTTGTCCTGTTGGCCGCAGGGTTCGCCGCCTACCACCGCATGCGCCTGGCTGCCTGGGTGGCCATCAGCGCCACGCTGCTGGTCGCCGGCTGGCTGCTCGGTGCCAACGGCACCGCCACGGTCGTGGCCGCCGTCCTGGTCGGCCTGATCGCCGTGCCGGTGCTGTTGCCCTTCATCCGCAAGCCGCTGCTTACCGCGCCGCTGATGACGTTCTTCCGCAAGGTGCTGCCGCCGCTGTCGCAGACCGAGCGCATCGCCCTGGAAACCGGCTCGGTCGGCTTCGAAGGCGAACTGTTCACGGGCGATCCCGACTGGCAGAAGCTGCTGGACTATCCGAAGCCCGAGCTGAGTGCCGAGGAGCAAGCCTTCCTCGATGGCCCGGTCGAAGAGCTCTGCACGATGATCAACGACTGGGAAATCACCCACGTCCATGCCGACCTGCCGCCGGAGCTGTGGGCTTTCGTCAAGCAACACAAGTTCTTCGGCATGATCATTCCGAAGCAGTACGGCGGCCTGGGCTTCAGTGCCCTGGCGCACCACAAGGTGATCCAGAAGATCTCCTCGGTGTCGAGCGTGGTCAGCTCCACCGTGGGCGTGCCGAACTCGCTGGGCCCCGGTGAACTGCTGGTGCATTACGGCAGCCAGGAACAGAAGGATTACTACTTGCCGCGCCTGGCCCAGGGCGTGGAGGTGCCGTGTTTCGGCCTGACCGGTCCGTTTGCCGGCTCCGACGCGACATCGATTCCGGACTACGGCATCGTGTGCAAGGGCGAGTGGAACGGCGCCAACGTGCTCGGCGTCAAGCTCACCTTCGACAAACGCTACATCACCCTGGCGCCGGTGGCCACGATCATTGGCCTGGCTTTCCGCATGTACGATCCGGATGGCCTGATCGGCGACACCAAGGACATCGGCATCACCCTGGCGCTGTTGCCGCGCGATACCGCCGGCGTGGAAATCGGCCGCCGCCACTTTCCGCTCAACTCGCCGTTCCAGAACGGCCCGATCCACGGCCGCGAGGTGTTCATCCCGCTCAGCCAGTTGATCGGCGGCGTGGACATGGTCGGCAAGGGCTGGAACATGCTCAACGAGTGCCTGGCCGTGGGCCGTTCGATCACCCTGCCCTCCACCGCCAGCGGCGGCGCCAAGTTTGGCGCGGTCGTCACCGGTTCGTATGCGCGCATCCGCAAGCAGTTCGGCCTGTCGATCGGCCGCTTCGAGGGTGTGGAAGAGGCATTGGCCCGCATCGGTGGCAAGGCGTATGCGATCAGTGCGCTGGCCCAGGCCACGGCGGCGGCGGTGGACCGCGGCGATGTGCCGTCGGTGCCTTCGGCGATCGCCAAGTACCACTGCACCACGATGGGCCGCGAGGTCATCAGCGACGTGATGGACGTGGTCGGCGGCAAGGGGATCATCCTCGGGCCGCGCAATTTTGCCGGCCGCTCCTGGCAGGCCGCGCCGATCGGCATCACGGTCGAAGGCGCCAACATCATGACCCGCAGCCTGCTGATCTTCGGCCAGGGCGCGATCCTGTGCCATCCCTGGGTCATGAAGGAAATGAAGGCCGCCCAGGACAGCGACACCGCGCGCGGCCTGGAGGACTTCGACCAAAGCCTGTTCGGGCACATCCGCTTCGGCATCTCCAACGCGGTACGTTCGTTCTGGTTCGGCCTGACCGGCGCGCGCTTTGGCAGTGCACCGGGCGATGACTACACCCGCCGCTTCTTCCGCAAGCTGGACCGCTACTCGGCCAATCTGGCGCTGATGGCCGACGTGTCGATGCTGATGCTCGGCGGCAAGCTCAAGTTCAAGGAATCGCTGTCCGGCCGCCTGGGCGATGTGCTGAGCCACGTGTACATGACCAGCGCGATGCTCAAGCGCTACCACGATGAGGGCGCGCCGCAGGCCGACCAGCCGCTGCTGGCCTGGGCCTTCCACGACAGCGTGCACAAGATCGAGACTTCGCTGTCGGCCGCGCTGCGAAACTTCCCGATCCGGCCGGTGGGCTGGTTGATGTGGGCGCTGATCTTCCCGCTGGGGCGCCGCGCCGAAGCGCCGGGCGATCGCTTGTCGCGTCGCGTGGCCGCGCTGCTGATGGCGCCCAACGAGGCGCGCGATCGCCTGGGCAACGGTGTATTCCTGACGCCTTGCGAAAACAATCCGGGCGGCCGCATCGCCAGCTACCTGGCCAAGGCCGTGATGGCCGAGCCAGTGGAGCGCAAGTTCCTGAAGGCCCTCAAGACCAAGGGCATCGAAGCCCTGGAGTTCTCGGCCCAGCTCGACGAAGCGGTGGCCGAAGGGGTGATCAGCGCCGAGGAACGCAAGCTGCTCGAGGAATTGCGCGAGATCACGATGGATACGATCACCGTCGACGATTTCGATTCGCACGAACTGCGCGCGGCCAGCTACTACGAGCAGCAGAAGCCAGGCCAGTCGCGCGAAGCGGCCTGAGCCTCAAAGCGCACCAAGATGAAGACGGCGGACCTGGTCCGCCGTCTTCGCATCCGCGATCCGGAGACCCGTCATGCCCCCCTTGCTGCAGCTGTATCGACGCATCACCCGATGGCCGGCCGGCCATTGGCTGTTCTCCCGCGCGGTGTGCCTCAAGGCACCCTACTTCGGCACGATCAAACCCCTGGTGACCCGGCTCGAGCCGGGACGCTGCGAAGTGCGCATCGCCGATCGGCGTCGGGTCCACAACCACATCGGCACCGTGCATGCGATCGCGCTGTGCAACCTGGCCGAGCTGGCGGGCGGCGTGATGGTGGATGCCAGCCTGCCGGCGTCGATGCGCTGGATTCCCAAGGGGATGACGGTGCAATACCTGCGCAAGGCCCAAGGCACCCTGCACGCGGTGGCGACACCCGCACTGGCGTTGCGGGAAGCGTCGGAAGGCTATGAGCTGCCGGTCGATGTGGAAGTGCGGGATCGAGCGGGCGAGCAGGTCTTCCACGCGCGCATCGACATGTGGGTGTCACCGCGCAAGTGAGTGGGCGTGCCGCTGTCGGGCGCCGCCGCTCGACGGCGCGCGCCGCTGCGCCCGTTCGACTACGCGCCTGTCCACAGCAGGCACAACGCCACCAGTGCGGGTGCCGCCTGGATCCAGAAGATCCGCCGGCTCACGCTCCAGGCGCCATAGAGGCCGGCCACCACGACGCAACCCAGGAAGAACGCCAGCACGTCCACGCGCGCGGCCACCACGCCCCAGGCAAGGCCGGCGGCCAGGAATCCGTTGTAGAGGCCCTGGTTGGCCGCCAGGACGCGCGTGAGCTCGGCCTTCTCGGGCGTGTTGCGGAACACCTTCATGCCCAACGGGCGCGTCCACAGGAACATCTCCAGCACCAGGAAGTACAGGTGCAACAGCGCAACCAGCGCGGCAAGCGATCGGACCAGCATCATGCGTAGCGTTCCTTTCCCGCGGGCGCCGGGGTCATCGGCATAAATACCATCATCGGCAAGCTGGCGTGGGCCGCCGCGGCACGCGCGACGGCGGCGCCGTCAAGGCGGCGCATCCTGGCCGGATGCCTCGCCCGCGCTGCGTTCGGCCGGAAGGCGACGCGCCTCCCGTAGCAGTCCCCACGCACCCAGCGTCATGCTGCAGGCAACCACCAGCCCCACGCCGAACACCACGTTGGATCCAAAGGCCGACAGCAGCTTGTGCACCCAGGCGAAGGTCAGGTCCGCGCCGCGGTAGACCACGGTGTCGATCGCTGCGCCCGCCTTGTAGCGCCATTCGCGGCCCACCCGGGTGTAGATGGTTTCGCGCGCCGGCTTGGCCAGCGAGAACTCGCTGGCGCGGGTGACCACCTGCACGATGGCCACCATCATCGGCAGTGGCGATGCGGCCAGGAACGAGTAGCCCAAAATGATGGCGCAACCCGGGATCAGCAACGCCGGCCCGATGCCGTAGCGCGACAACAGCACGCGCGTCACGGTCAGCTGCACCACCAGGGTGAGCGCGTTGACCGCCAGGTCGATGCCGGCGTAATAGGCAGTACTGGAGGCGGCGTCGGTAAACATCCGCCTGGCGATCGCCGCCTGCTCGTTGTACAGCAACGTGCCCACGCCTACGCCGAACACCACCAGCAACGCCATCCAGCGCAGCAGCGGCTCGCGCACGATCAGCTTGAGGCCGGCCATGACATCGCCGCCCATCGGCACCTCGCCGCTGGTCAGGCGCTGGCTGTGCTCGCGCTGCACCGCGAATTTGCGCAGGCGCAACAGGCACACGATGCACAGCACCAGAAAGCCCGCCGATACCAACATGAGATGGGCAATGCCGATCCGCTCGATCAGCGTGCGGGTCAGGATCGGCCCCAGGAACGCGCCGATCGTGCCGGCCGCGCCGATGTAGCCGTAATAGGCCTTGGCCTCGGTGTTGCTGAAGACATCGGCCATGAAGCTCCAGAACACCGCTACCGCGAACAGGTTGAACACGGCGGCCCACAGAAAGAACGCCATGCCGCGACCGGGCACGCCCTTGTCGAACAGCACGTAGAACAGCAGCAGCGTCACGATGAAAAAGCCGTACACCGCCGGCAGGAAGACCCGTCGCGGATAGCGGGAGACCAAGGCGCCGTAGAGCGGCTGCAACAACAGCATGATCAGGAAGGTGCAGGTGAACAGGACCTGCAGGGTGAAGTCCTTGAGCGGCATGCCATGGGCGCCGAAGAAGGCGATCATCGCCGGCGGAAACACCGCTTCGACGTCGGCCGAGGCGGCCATGGCCTCGCGTACCGGGCGCAGCACGTAATAGCCGCTCAGCAGGCAGAAGAAATACAGGAACGACCACCACAGCTGCGGCGAGCTGCGCAGGGCCTCGAAGAAGGTGCTCAGCGCGCGTCGGGATCCGGACGGTGCAGGGCTCATGGACGACGGCGCCACGTCGTGTCCGGCTGGCGGAAGGACATGTCGACTCCGGGGGAGGAGAAAGCGCGCAAGTTAGCCCAAGCGCCCGCGGACCGCCACCGCCGCGCACGCAACGGCGCGTTGCCCTGCCCGGCATCGCTGCCTATGCTCGGCGCAGCGACGCCGGGAGGGCACGCATGTACGACTACGTCATCGTGGGCGCCGGCTCGGCCGGCTGCGTGCTGGCCCATCGCTTGAGCGAAGACCCGCACTGCCGCGTGCTGCTGGTGGAAGCCGGTCCGCGCGACCGCCATCCACTCATCCACATGCCGGCGGGCCTGTCGCGGCTGGTCCGCAACCGCCGCATCAACTGGAATTACGATACCGAGCCGCAACCGCAATTGGGCGGACGCCGCCTGTGGTGCCCACGCGGCAAGGTGCTGGGCGGCTCCAGCTCGATCAATGCGATGTGCTACGTGCGAGGCGTGCCGGCCGATTACGACGCTTGGGCCAGAGCCGGCGCCCAGGGCTGGGATTGGCACGGCGTACTGCCGTATTTCCGCCGCAGCGAGGCCAACCAGCGCGGTGCCGATGCGCTGCACGGCGGCGACGGTCCGCTTTGCGTCAGCGACCTGCGGTTTCGCAACCGCCTGTCCGAGGCTTTCATCGACGCAGGAAGGCAAGCGGGCCTGCCAGGCAACGACGACTTCAACGGCGATCGCCAGGAGGGCGTGGGCTTCTACCAGGTGACCCAGCGCGAGGGCGCGCGCTGCTCGGCGGCCAGCGCCTACCTGGCCCCGGTGGCAACGCGCGAGAACCTGGAGGTGCTGACCGACGTGCACGTGCGACGCATCCTGGTCGAAGGCGGACAGGCCGTGGGCATCGCCTATGCCCAACGCGGCTTGCATGCCGAGGCACGCGCAGCGCGCGAGGTGCTGCTGTGCGCCGGTGCGATCAACTCACCGCAGTTGCTGATGCTGTCGGGGATCGGCCCGGCCGATGCGTTGCGCGCGCTGGACCTGCCGGTGCATGCCGACCTGCCCGGTGTCGGCGCCAACCTGCAGGATCACCTGGACATCTGCACACTGGTACATACCGTGCCGGGCGTCAGCTACGACCGGGCCAGCGAGCTGGCCATCGCCTGGAACTATTTCCTACGCGGCCGTCGCGGCGCCGGCACCAGCAACATCGCCGAGGCCGGGGGATTCGTGCGCTCCCCACTGGCCGAGGACGAACGCCCGGACATCCAACTGCATTTCGTCCCGGCGATGCTGGACGACCATGGACGCCATCGCCTGCGTGGCGATGGCTACACGTTGCATGCCTGCTTCCTGCGGCCGCGCAGCCGCGGCCACGTCCGGCTGCGCGACGCCGATCCGCGCAGCACACCGGCGATCGACCCTGCCTACCTGTCTGATCCGGAGGGAGTCGACCTGCGCAGGATGGTCGAATGCGCGAGGTTGTCGCGTCGCCTGCTGGCGCAGCCGGCCTTCGATCCGTGGCGGAGGGAACCCATCTTTCCCGCGCGGGACGATCTGGACGACGCCGGCCTGGCGGCGTTCGTGCGCGCCAAGGCCGAGACGATCTATCACCCGGTCGGCACCTGCCGGATGGGGGCGGCAGACGACGCCGGCGCCGTGCTGGATCCCTCCCTGCGGGTGCGGGGCGTGGCCGGACTGCGCGTGGTGGATGCCTCGGCGATGCCGCAACTGCCCGGCGGCAATACCAATGCGCCGGTGATGATGATGGCCGAGCGGGCCGCCGACCTGGTGGCCGGCCGCGCGCCAGGGGCCGGATTCCCGCCCTCGAACTGACTGAGAAATGCCAACAGGATCAAGATGATGCCCATTCATCTTGTTGCCGTTTGTGCAATGGGAAACAGCGACGCTAGAATCCCCGCAGGCGGGTCCAGAGGCGGTTGGATATGAAAGAACTGAGCAGGCGTCGGCGCATGCGGCCGGTGGCATCGGGGTTGCTCGGGGTGCTGTTGCCCTTTGCATTGTCATCCACCGCACAGACGCCGGCGTTGCCTGCGCACTCGCTGCAGGCGCTGGCGCAACCGGCACCCTCGCCGGCGCAGCCGGTGGCCTATCGCACGGCGCTGGACCAGTCCGACGTCGCGGCACCGGCAGAAGGTTTCGATACGGCTGCCTTCGAGGCGATGGCCGAACAGCTGACCTACGGCGAACGCGTGCCCGGCATGGCGCTGGCGATCGTGCAGGGCGGGCGTGTGTTGAGCGCCCGCGGCTTCGGCGTCACCGACGTCAACCATCCACAAGCTGTCGATGCGCACACGGTGTTCCGTCTCGCCTCGTTGTCCAAGGCTTTCGCCGGCACGATGGCGGGCCTGCTGGTCAATGACGGCACGCTGCGCTGGGACAGCAAGGTGGTGGACTACATCCCCGGCTTCCAGCTGAGCGACGCCGGTGCCACCAGCCAATTGACGGTGGCCGAGGTACTCAGTCATCGCGTGGGCCTGACCCGCAATGCCTACGACCGCGATATCGAATCCAACGCGGACTACTACACCCTCAGCCACCGGCTGGCTTATGCGCCGCTGCGCTGCGCGCCGGGCGATTGCTACGCCTACCAGAACGTGGCCTTCAGCCTGATCGGCGATGTGGTGTTTGCCGCCTCGGGCAATTTCTACGAGCAGTCGGTTGAGAAGCGCATCTTCAAGCCGCTGGGCATGAACGACGCCAGCATGGGGTTGGCCGGCATCCAGGCCAGTCCGAGCTGGGCGCGCCCGCACGTGCGCAGCCGCAATGGCTGGGTCTCGCTGACGCCCAAGCCGACCTACTACCGCGTTGCCCCGGCGGCCGGCGTCAACGCCAGCGCCACCGACATGGCGCAATGGCTGCTGGCACAGACCGGTCATCGACCCGACGTGTTGCCGGCACCGCTGCTGGCCACGCTGCACGCGCCGCTGATTTCCACCCCGGGCGAGATGCGTTCGGGCTGGCGCCACCAGCGGGTGACCTCGGCCGGTTACGCGTTGGGCTGGCGCGTATTCGACTACGCGGGCCACCAGGTGGTGTTCCATGCGGGCGCGGTGCAGGGCTACCGCGGGCTGGTCGCACTGATCCCCGAGCGCGACCTGGGCGTGGCGATTCTGTGGAACGGCGAAAGCGGCCTGCCCTCGGGCCTGCTGCCGACGATCATCGATCGCGCGATGGGCTTGCCGGCGCAGCGCTGGTTGGACGTCGACGTAGACGGTGACTTCGGCAGCGACAACCTGCTGGCCGAACGCCCCGAAGCGACGCCGGCAAAAGGACGCGGCGCGTCCTCGGGCAAGGCGAACGCTTCCCCGCGGTGAGATTGCCGGCACGGAAGGCAAAAGGCGGCCTTCGGGCCGCTTTTTTTTGGTCTTCTCCCTATCCTGGGCGCCAGTGATCGCGGCTTGCGAGTTGGGTTTTTTATTGTGGGCGCGGGTGGTTTGGGCGGTGGGTTTT
>DASWQJ010000281.1:0-3894 GCA_036403795.1 Stenotrophomonas sp. | reverse complement strand
TCCAAAAGCGCCCAGCAACAGGGAGAGGGCCGACATAAACGAGCCGCCCGAACCACAATCCAAAGCGCCCGCGAAGGCCGCGCACCTTCTCCCCAAATGGAAGCAGCACCAAGAACCGCAGGCACCGGGCGCAGACCTCGGGCGCAGCACCAAGACCTCCAGACCTCAGACCTCAAGTCCACAGCTCAGGGCCCCGGCTCGCGCAGCCAAGTCATGCCCCGATGCGTATCGCCCAAAGGCCGGGAATCATCCCCCGCACAAGAAAAATCCCATTCTTTTTTAGGCGTTGGCTTTCTAGTCTTGCGCTACGACGGTCGTAGCGAACTCCGCCGATCAGGTCGGGGAAGACGGGAGCGCACATGGCAAGGTCAATCGAACGCCGTAACCGCGGCTGGCTGAGTGCCGCAAGGCGGGTGATCCAGCGCGTAGCGGCCAGCCACGCGCTACTGCTCGTATCGATCGTCCCCATCGCGTCTGCACAGTCCAACCTGTTGGGACCGGGCGCCGCCACCGCGGGTCGCTCCCTGCATTCCTCCTCTGCGCTGTCGGCGTCGGCCGATCCCAGGATTCCTAGCGAGCCGGACTGCGCGCGCATCATTCGACTCTCCATCCTGGGCGAGGCAGCAGCCCACTATCGATGGGCTCTGCGCTATGCGGATCGTCACGACGATCGCGTGAGCGGCCGATGTATCGGTCGCCAGGGGCGCCAGATTGCGTTGCAGCGCCTGCAGCGCGTCATCGTGGCCCGCGGCTACGTGACCACGCGGGTGGTGATGTCGGCGGATGAGCCCCGCCACGGCACGCTCAATTTCACCGTGGTGCCGGGCCGAGTAGGGCACGTCCAGTTCGTGCCCGAGATTGACCGGCGGGCATCCCTGCGCGACACCGTTGCCTTGCGCCGCGGCGCGCTGCTCAACCTGCGAGCGATCGAGCAGGCCTTGAGTGAAATGCAGGCACGGCGCATGGCCGATGCCGATATCCGTATCCTGCCTGCCGCCGGCAGCGGTTCGCCCCGCGGCGAAAGCGACTTGCTGATCGTGTGGCAACCCACGGCCGTGCGAGTAATCGATGGCAGCCTGGCGGCCGCTGCGTACCCCTTCGGTCTTCCGAGGGCCAAGATTCATCCGCAGGAAAAAGTTCTTCCGCCGAGGCCCTGAAGACGACGGAGCGGGCAACGCGCCACTGCCAGTCGGCCACCGCAGCGCTCACCGGTACGTACGGATCCCGCCACTACTCGATGCGCAGGGCGCAATCGGTGATCTGTGGATTGCTTATTTCCCAGATCACGGCCAGCCCGCCCGGTCTCGTACCTTGAGCGGGCGCCAGCTAGAGCTCGCCAGCCGTCTGTTCTCCCATAGATTCCACCATCGCACTCGCTTGACCGGGATGATCGCGATCCCGTAAAAAGCGGCGCGAGGCAGCTGGCTCAACCCCCGAACCAATTACTGGCCAAACGTGCCACTGAGGGTATACAGAGGCTCAAACAGCCACTCGTACAGCCGGCGGCGCTCGCCCAGGATCTGCGCCTGCACCGACATGCCTGGCCGCAGCGCTTCTGGTTGGCCATAAACCAGGATGTCCTGCCGGTCGAGCTGGACCAGGACGCGGAAATACTCGTCGTTGTCTGCCGGAGCCGATCCGCCGGGGCGGAGCGCGCCTGTCGGGTCCAGCGCACTACGCGAAACGCGGATGATCCTGCCGCGTTGATGCCCGAACTTCTGGTGGGGAAAAGCGGGGTAGCTCAACAGCACCACGTCGCCCGGATTGATGAAACCGATGGCCCGGCTTGGCACCAGCAACTGGGCCTGAAGTTTCGAGCCCTCCGGCAGCAGGCTGAGCAAGGGCTGGCCGTTGCTGACCGCCTGGCCGGGTTCGATCAACCGGCTCGCGACCAGTCCGGTGACGGGTGCCTTCAGCAGCACCTCGCCACTGGCCTCCTGTTGCACACGTTCCTGGTCGAGCAGGGCGCGGTCGCGCTGGATGTTCGCGGCCAACGACTCGCGTTGCGCGGGCAACTCCGCCAAGGACTGCTGCATCTGCGCAAGCCCGCGCTGCAAGGCGATGTGCTGGCGTTGGAGTGCTTGCTTCTGGCCAAGCAGTTCCAGTTGCGACTGTTCCTGTTGGGCGATCTGCAAACGGCTCACGTAACCGGCGGCGGCAACTTCGCGATAGCGGGAAATGATGTCGCGACCCAACGCCAGTTGATCGTTGCGGCTGGCGATCTCGCGATCGATCTGCGCGAGTTCGCGCCCAACCGAGTCGACCTGTCGACGCGTTCCTTCCAATTGAGCCTGGTTCTGTTCGGACTGCGACCGTGCCAGCCGGCCCAGGCTTCGTTCGCGTTGCGCAAGCGCGGTGCGGATCAGCGGAAGCGAATCATCGCCGTCCGACAACGCCCGCGAAACGTCGATGCGCGCCAGCGGCGCACCCCGCAGCACCCGTGCCCCCTCACGTGGAAACAGCCGTCCTACCACACCGTCGGTAGGCGCCAGCAGGGTGGAAAGCCCCAGATCCGGCACCAGCCGGCCCACGACTGCGGTGCGCCGCGAATACCGCCCCAGTACGAGCGCCAGGATCAGCATGACCGCGACCAGCACGGCCAACCCTGCCAGGATCCAGTACCTGAGCGGCTGCGCCAGCGAGATCTCGCCGAGCTTGTGCGAGGCCTGGGCCTCGACGGCCTCGCGACGGAACAAGTCGCTCACGGAGAGGCTTCCTGCGATGCCGGATCGGTCGCGCGAGGGTCGAACGTGCGGACAATCCGCCCCTGGTGCATCACCAGCACCCTATCCGCACTGGCAATGGTCTCCGGCCGGTGGGCAATGATGATCCTCGTCAGCTGCAGGTCGCGGATCGCCGCATTGACCAGTTGCTCGCCTTGCGTGTCCAGGTGGCTCGTTGCCTCGTCCAGAAACAGCAAGCGCGGTTGTCGATAGAGGGCCCGCGCCAGGATGACCCTTTGCTTCTGCCCGCCCGACAGCGAAGTCCCCATGTCGCCGATCATCGTGTGGTATCCCATCGGCATGGCGACGATCTCATCGTGGATGGCGGCCAGCCGCGCAGCCTGCTCGATCCTCGCCGCGTCCTGTCCCTCGTCGTCGAAGACGATGTTCTCGGAGATGCTGCCGGCAAACAGCTGGTCGTCCTGCATCACCACGCCCACCATGCGGCGGAAGTTGATGGCGCCCATCCGTTGCAGGTCCATGCCACCCACGCGTATCGCACCTTCCTGGGGCTCCAGCAGGCCCAGCAGGACCTTCATCAACGTGGTTTTTCCACAGCCCGATGCGCCCACGATGGCCACGGACTCGCCGCGCCCGACGCGAAACGTGCAGTCCTTGAGAATCCAGGATTCGCCTTCGTTGTATCGAAAGCCCAGGCCATCCACCTCCAGCGAGGTGTCTTCCGGCAACGCAATCCCTTGTTCGGGGTCACGCTCCGGCTCAGCCAGCGCGATGTCGCCCAAGCGCTCGCCATGCAGGCGCAGCATCCGCAGCTCCACGCCCTTGTCGATCAGCGAAGAGACGCGGCCAGCAAACTGGTCTTTGTAGGACAGATACGCGATCAGCATTCCCACCGAGAAGACGTTCTCCATGGCCAGCAACGCACCCAGCCAGATCACTCCGACCCGTTCCAGGCCGAATACCAGGTGGCTGGCGGCGGAGAAGATGACTTCGTTGTGCCACAACCAGACATCGCGGTTGGTGGTCTCCTGCATCAGGTTCAGGTAAGCGGCACGGCGCGATGCGGAGCTGCCGGCGACCTTGATCGATTGCATGCCACGGATGGACTCGAGCAGATGGCTTTGTTGCCTGGCCGCCGAGATCAGCTTTCGCTCGTTTCCGTCGCGTAACCTTCGATAGCTCAATGCACGCAATGCGGCATAGAGCGCCA
>DASWQJ010000280.1:0-3128 GCA_036403795.1 Stenotrophomonas sp. | reverse complement strand
GACGGGGCCCGCACCGTAAGCCGAACCAACTAACCGCCCACACCCTCCGCGCCCTCAACAAAAAAACCCAACTCGCAAGCCGCGATCCAAAAGCGCCAGCAAAAGGGAGAAGGCCGACATAAAAAGGAGCCGCCAGAACGCGACACACCAATCCAACAGGACAGCGCCCAACGACATGCCATCATGATCGTCCTGCTTGTCCACCCGCGTCGCCCAATGTCCCCCGCCCAACGCAACACCACCCTGCCGATCCTCGCCGTCCTCGGCTCTATCGTGTCGCTGTGCTTCGGCACCTCGCTGGCCAAGCACCTGTTCCCGGTCATTGGCGCGCCGGCCACCACCTTGTTGCGGGTAGGATTCGCCGCCATCCTGATGCTGGCCGTGCAACGTCCCTGGCGCACCTGGCCGGCGCCGCGCGCACTGGCTTTAGTGATCGGCTACGGCGTGGTACTGGGCGCCATGAACCTCACGTTCTACCTCGCGCTGCGGACGATCCCGTTCGGCATTGCCGTGGCGATCGAGTTCACCGGCCCGCTGGCGGTGGCGCTGCTGTCCTCGCGCCGCGCACTCGACTTCCTGTGGATCGGATTCGCCATCGCGGGGCTGGCCTTGCTGGTGCCGCGCGGCAGCCTCGACGCCGCACTGGATCCGGCCGGGGTTGCGTGGGCGCTGTGCGCGGCGTTGTGCTGGGCGCTGTATATCGTGATCGGCCAGCGTGCCGGACGCGCCGCCGGCAGCGCGACGGTCTCGCTGGGGCTGGTAGTGGCGACGCTGGTCGCCCTGCCCTTCGGCGCCAGTCACGTGATGGATATCTTCAACGTACCGGCGTTGCTCGCCTTCGCTGCCGGCGTGGCGTTGCTGTCCAGTGCGATTCCCTACTCGCTGGAGATCTACGCGCTGCGACATTTGCCGAGACAGACCTTCGGTATCTTGCTGAGCCTGGAGCCGGCGGTCGCCGCGCTGGCCGGGTGGATCCTCCTGGCCGAGGCACTCAGTGCGCGCCAATGGCTGGCCATCGCCTGCATCATGGTGGCCTCTGCAGGTGCCGCTTTGGCTTCGCGTCGTCGCAGCGCGCCGATGCCGGTGGATGGCTGAGGCGCTACGGGGAACGTTTACGCGTCGGCCGCCACGAAACCTCCGGTCTGACGCGCCCACAGCCGCGCGTACAGGCCGCCGTACGCGACCAGCTCGGCGTGCGTGCCGCTTTCCACGATCGCGCCACGGTCCATCACCACGAGCCGATCCATGCGGGCGATCGTCGACAATCGGTGCGCAATCGCGATCACGGTCTTGCCGGCCATCAGCGTGTCCAGGCTCTCCTGGATCGCGGCCTCCACTTCCGAATCCAATGCCGAGGTCGCTTCGTCCAGCAACAGGATCGGCGCGTCCTTGAGCAGCACGCGGGCAATGGCGATGCGCTGGCGCTGTCCACCTGACAGCTTCACGCCCCGCTCGCCCACGTGTGCCTCGAAACCAACGCGACCCTCGCCATCGACCAGCTCGTCGATGAACCCATCTGCCCTCGCTTTGTGCACCGCCTCGCGAAGCTGATCGGCCGTGGCGTCCGGGCGACCGTACAGCAGGTTGTCGCGAATGGAACGATGCAGCAACGAGGTGTCCTGCGTCACCACACCAATCTGCCGACGCAGGCTTTCCTGCGTGACCTGCGCGATGTCCTGACCGTCGATCCGAATGTGCCCGCTCTCCAGGTCATACAGCCGTAGCAACACGTTGACCAGCGTGGACTTGCCCGCGCCGGAGGGACCGACCAGACCGATCTTCTCGCCCGGTTGCACGACCAGATTCAACCCGGTCATCACGCCGCCGCGCTTGCCATAGTGGAAATGGATGTCCTGGAACCGGACCTCCCCTCGTGGCACTACCAACAAGACCGCATCGGCTGCATCACGCACCGCGATCGGCTGCGAGATGGTCTGCATGCCGTCCTGCACCGAACCGATATCTTCGAAAATGCCGTTGACCGTCCACATGATCCAGCCGGACATGTTGTGGATGCGGATCACCAGGCCCGTGGCCAGGGTGATCGCCCCTACGCTCACTTGTCCGCGCTGCCACAGCCACAGCGCCAGCGCGCAAGTGCCCACGATCAGGAAGCCGTTGGCGATCGCAATGGCCGTGTCCATCTGCGTGGTGACGCGAGTCTGGCCCCGATGCTTGACCGCCAACTCCTCGATCGAGTCGCGCACATAGCTTTGCTCCCGCCCGCCATGCGCGAACAATTTGAGCGTGGCGATGTTGGTGTAGCCATCCACGATCCGCCCCATCGCCTTGGATCGTGCGTCCGAAGCGATCCAGGCGCGCGCCTTCATGCGCGGCACGTAATAGGCCATCAGTCCCACATACGCCACCAGCCAGGCCAGCAATGGCAACGTCAACAGCGGATCGGCCTGCGCGAACAACCACAGCGCACTGCCGGTATAGACCACGATGTACCAAAGCGCATCGACCATCTGCACCGCCGATTCACGCAGCGACGTACCCGTCTGCATGACCCGGTTGGCGATGCGACCGGCAAAATCATTCTGGAAGAAACCCAGGCTCTGCCGCACCACGTAGTTGTGCATCAACCAGCGCGCGCGATTGCTAAGGCCGGGCACGATCGCCTGGTTGACCAGCAAATTGTGGAGCGCCACCAGGACCGGCCTGGCCAGCAGGGTGATGCCCGCCATCCACAGCAGCTCATTGGCATGGCGTTGGAAGAAACCCGGGCCGGCACCTTCGGCCAGCAGGTCGACGATGCGGCCGAGGAAATCGAACATCGCCACTTCGACCAGGGCCAGCAAGAGGCCGGCGATGAGGGTAGCCAGGAGGATGGGCCACAGTGGGCGGAGGTAGTGGAGGTAGAAGCGCCAGACGGTGCTTGGCGGGGTGTCGGTCTCCAGGGGAGGGAAGATGTCGACCAGGGATTCGAACCAGCGGAACATTGCGATTTTCCTCGAAGCAGGGGGGGATTGTCGCATTGGGGGTGTGATGGGGTTTTTTTATTCAAAGGCTTCCACGCCCTGCGGGCGCGGGTCACTTTTCTTTGCTTGTGCAAAGAAAAGTAACCAAAAGAAACACACTCCACAGCGCGAGCCGAAGCGATGGAGCCGCTTCGGTGCCCTTGC
>DASWQJ010000279.1:0-3085 GCA_036403795.1 Stenotrophomonas sp. | reverse complement strand
GGCGCGTCTTGATCGAAGCCGTATCAACCACGCGCCTTGCGCCGTCCTGTCGGGGTGGTGGGTCAGTGGGCCATGGATGGCCCACGTGCGGTGAGTGCGGCCATGGATGGCCGCTCGAACCGCGACCCACCATCCCGGCAGCTCGGGGCCCGCACCGTAAGTACTTAAAACCAACCGCCCAAACCCACCGCGCCCCCAACAAAAACCCAACTCGCAAGCCGCGATCACCAGGCGCCCGGACCAGGGAGAAGACCCAATAAAAAATCCCGGCAGGCGCGAGCCTTGCCGGGATCGTATTGGCAGCGCCAACGCTGGCTTTCGTCAGAACGGAATATCGTCGTCTGCGAAATCATCCATCGGCGGAGCAGACTGCTGCGCTGCCGGTGCCTGCTTGCGCGGGGCATACTCCTGGCGCGGCGCCGATTGACGTTGCGGACGATCGCCGCCAGCGCCACCACCGCCGCCACCACCTTCGCCGCGGCCGCCGAGCATCTGCATCTCGTCAGCGATGATATCGGTGGAGTACTTCTCCACGCCGTCCTGGCCGGTGTACTTGTCGTAGCGCAGCGAGCCTTCCACATACACCGAGCTGCCCTTGCGCAGGTACTCGCCGGCGATTTCGCCGAGCTTGCCGAAGAACACCACGCGGTGCCATTCGGTGCGTTCCTGCTGGTTGCCGTCCTTGTCCTTGCGCACGCTGGTGGTCGCCAGGCTGGCGCGGGTCACCGCCATGCCGCCTTGGGTGTACTTGGTTTCGGGATCGTTGCCGAGGTTGCCGACCAGGATGACTTTGTTGATGCCGCGGGCCATATCTTTTTCCGTCTGGGTTTGCGGGGAACGAGCGCGGGGAACGGTGGCGCCAAGCGCCGTCATTCAGTTCCACCGGCGCGACTGCCCGGAGGCAGTGGGGTCTGGGCCATCTTACCAGCACCGCCCGCCCGGTCGAACGGGCGGCCTCCCCGCAATCACCCCCCCAACGGCGCGAGGCGGCGTCGGCCTTTCCCCAGGCGGCCGGCTGGCTGCAAGGCCGAGCCGACTCAAGCCAACAGGCGGCAGCGGAACCATCCGCCGCGCGCCCGATACGGCCTCAGCGCACCGCCAGCCCGATGTTGAAATCGACCTTGTCGCCGCGACGCGCACTGGCGCGCATCTGGTAGACCTGCACGACATATTCGCCACTGGTGGGCAACTCACCCGTCCAGCCCTGGCCGACACTGCCGTTGGCCAGCGCCATGGCGTCGCCCGGATCATCGCCCGGCTTGAACACGTTGAAACTGGCGTGGGAGTTGCCGTCCAACTTGACGGTCAATGCCTGGCCGGCCCGTGCATCCAGCGTGTAATGGACACTGTCGTAGCCGGCAAAGTGTCCCTTCAGGCTGGCGCTGCTGCCGCCACGGTCGAAATGCACCGGAACGGTCGTCACCTGATCGGCGCCCGAGGCCGACATGGCCAGACCGATGAGCAAACAGGCAAGTGCAAGTACAGCAACTACGTGCTTCATGACTTCTCCCTGGTGAAAGAACATCGCAGCAACGCAAGCTCGACCGGCGCGGCGGCCGGCAAGGACATTCGACAACCTGGAACAGGCCCCGATCGGGCGCCCCGCATTCCCTTTGTTTCCGACGCCCCCCAGCGCCGTCGGCCGCCGCAACACCGCCGGGGCCATTGACCGGAGACTACGCGAACCCTTGCCGGGCGCATCCTGCGCCGCAACACGAGACCCGCGGGCCGCTGGCACAAGGCGCCTGGACCGGCCTTCGGCGGGAATCACCTGCCTCCCCTATAATTCCCGCGACGTTCCCAGTCCGAACCGCATGAGCCTCGCCGAAGACCTTCGCCCCGCCCTGGGCCTGTCCCAGATCCAGCAGCTCGCCGCGCCGGACATGGCCGCCGTCGATGCACTGATCCGCAGTCGCCTGGCGTCGGATGTCGTGCTCATCAACCAGATCGCCGACCACATCGTCTCGGCCGGCGGCAAACGCTTGCGACCCATGCTGGTCATGCTGGCCGGCCGCGCAGTGGGTGGCGCCGGCGCCGAGCACCACCAGCTGGCGGCGATCATCGAGTTCATCCACACCTCCACCCTGCTGCACGACGACGTGGTCGACGAGTCAGACCTGCGCCGCGGCCGCAGCACCGCCAACGCACTGTGGGGCAACGCACCCAGCGTGCTGGTGGGCGATTTCCTGTACTCGCGCAGCTTCCAGCTAATGGTCGAGCTGGACCGCATGGCGGTGATGCGCATCCTGGCCGACACCACCAACCGCATTGCCGAGGGCGAGGTGCTGCAGCTGCTGCACGTCCACAACCCCGACACCGACGAGGCAGCCTACCTGCGCGTGATCGAGCGCAAGACCGCCGTGCTGTTCGCCGCCGGCACGCGCCTGGGCGCCCTGGCCAGCGAAGCCAGCGACGCGGTGCAACAGCAGCTGTACGACTACGGCATGCAGCTGGGTTACGCCTTCCAGATCGCCGACGACGTGCTCGACTACACCGCCGACGCCGCCGACCTGGGCAAGAACCTGGGCGACGACCTGGCCGAAGGCAAAGCCACCCTGCCCTTGATCCATGCAATGGCACACTCGAACCCGACCACCCGGGCCCGACTGCGCGACATCGTCGAACAAGGCGACGCCGACGCGATGCCTGAAGTACTGGCCGCCATTACCGCCACCGGCGGCCTGGACTACAGCCGCCGCCGCGCCGTCGAATACGCCGACGCCGCCGAACGCGCCCTCGAAGGCCTACCCGAGAACGAAGCCGTCGCCGCCCTGCGCGGCCTGGCCCGCTACGCCGTCAACCGCACGCACTGATCGTCACCCAGCCGGCCGAAGGATCGGCCTGGCCTCGGGAAACGTATCGCTCTCGACATACCGCTCGCGACAGCTCCGCCCAGGCGTCCCGCCCTCGGTGCTAGCCAACGGTGAGTGCGCCCTCGATCCTACTGCGCGCGATCCTTCCGCCCTCCATCTACCGGCTCTGGATCTACCGGCTCTGGATCTACCGGCTCTCGATCTACCGGCTCTGGATCCACCGGCTCTTAAGTCCAACGCGCGCGCGATCTATCGGGCGTGCGGGATTGGGG
>DASWQJ010000278.1:0-3592 GCA_036403795.1 Stenotrophomonas sp. | reverse complement strand
ACGCTGGTTGCGCTGACCGCGCTCGCCGTCCTGCTCGGCTGGACCATCGCTCGCGCCATCGCCCGCCCCCTGCGCGAGGCCACCCGCGTCGCTGGCGCCATCGCCCACGGCAAGCTCGACAACACCATCGTCAGCCAATCGCTGGACGAAACCGGACAGCTGCTCGGCAGCATGCGCAACATGCAGGACCAGCTCCAATCCGTACTCGCCGCGCAGGATGAAATGGCCCGCCGCCACGAGGCCGGCGAGATCAGCTTCCGCATGGACGAAACCCGCTTTCCCGGCGATTACGGCCGCATGGTGGCCGACAGCAATGCGTTGGTCGCCGGCCACATCTCCGTCAAGATGGACGTGATCGCCCTCACCCAGCGCTACGCCGTAGGCGATCTCAGCCAGGACATGGCCCGCCTGCCCGGCGAGAAAGCCGTCATCAGCGAGACCATGGATGCGGTCAAGCGCAACCTGGGCGCCATCAACACCGAGATCAAACGCCTGGGCGCCGCGGCCGCCGCGGGCGACTTCTCGGTGCGCGGCGATGTCGATGCCTTCGAGCATGATTTCCGCGACATGGTAAGCACCCTCAATCGCCTCATGTCCACTGCCGACGGCAACCTGCAGGAGTTGTCCTCGCTGCTGCGCGCCATCGCCGATGGCGACCTCACCTACCGCATGGAAGGCGATTTCCACGGCGTGTTCGCCCAGATGCGCGACGACGCCAACGCCACCGTCGGCCAGCTGACCGACATCGTCGGACGCATCCAGACCGCCACCGGCAGCATCAACCTGGCCGCCGGCGAGATTGCCTCTGGCAACAGCGACCTGTCGCGCCGCACCGAACAGCAGGCTGCCAACCTGGAAGAAACCGCCGCCTCGATGGAGGAGCTCACCTCCACCGTCAAGCAGAACGCCGAACACGCCCGCCAGGCCAACCAGCTCGCCATCGGCGCGGCCGGCGTGGCTTCGCAAGGTGGCGAGGTCGTGGGTCAAGTGGTCACCACCATGGGCGACATCGAGCGCTCCTCCAAGAAAATTGCCGAGATCATTTCGGTCATCGACGGCATCGCTTTCCAGACCAATATCCTGGCGCTCAATGCCGCGGTGGAAGCCGCCCGCGCCGGCGAACAGGGCCGTGGTTTTGCCGTGGTCGCCAGTGAAGTGCGCACGCTGGCCCAGCGGTCTGCCAACGCCGCGAAGGAGATCAAGGGCTTGATCGACGAGTCCGTCGGCAAGGTCGCCGACGGCTCGGCACTGGTGCACAAGGCCGGCGCCACCATGGGCGAGATCGTCGCCTCGGTGCAGCGCGTGACCGACATCATGGCCGAGATTTCCGCCGCCTCGCAGGAACAGTCCGCCGGCATCGAGCAGGTCAACCAGACCGTGACCCAGATGGACGAAACCACTCAGCAGAACGCCGCGCTGGTGGAAGAAGCCACCGCCGCCGCACGCTCGATGGAAGAGCAAGCTGGTCATCTGGCCGAGGCCGTGTCGATCTTCAAGACCGGCCAGGGTGCCGCACCCACGACCTCGGTCGTGCCGCTACGCAAGCCTGCGGTGACCGCAACACGCCCCGTCGCGCCGGCGCCGGTCCGCACGCATCGCGCAGCCGCCTCCGCCGCCGTCGCACTGGGCGACAGCGACTGGCAAGAGTTCTAAGCCATTGCGGCGCAGGGCTTCCGGCGCCGTCTTCCAGACCCCGTACCGCGAGACACGGACGTCCTCGCGTAATGAGCTGCCGGAACCCTCACCCATGACGGTCCTTTCCCGAAATTCCCTGGCGAAAACCTCCGTCGGTTTCCGCCTCTCCCTGCTGGCCACCCTTGCGGTGGCCATCGTCTTGCTCTTGCTGACCTGGCTGGTCTACCGCCAATCGGCCAGCGCCTACGAGACCAAGAGCCGCCAAAGCCTGGCCACGGCCACGCACGTCATGCAGGACACCATCGCTCTGTACGACCGCGCGCTCACCGACGACACCCAGCGTCTGGCCGGCAGTTTCGTGGCCTTGCTGCCCGTCGGCGAGCCCGGGCAACAGCTGCGCAAGCCGCTGCGGCGCGGTGAATTCGATGTACCCAACCTCACCTTCGCCGGCAAGGCGCTGCCCGCCGACGACAGCCTGGTGGACCGGTTCACCGCCGGCACCTCCGCGGTGGCCACGGTGTTTTCGCGCACCGGCGATGACTTCGTGCGCATTTCCACCTCGCTCACCAACGACCAAGGCGCACGCGTGGTCGGGACCGCGCTCGACCACCAGCACCCGGCCTACCCGCTGATGCTGCAGGGCAAGGCTTACACCGGTCGGGCAAAGCTGTTCGGCCGCGACTACATGACCCACTATGAGCCGCTGCGCAATGCCGCTGGCGAGGTGGTGGCGATCGCGTTCGTGGGCGTCAACTACAGCGATGGCCTGGCTGCGTTGAAAGAGCGTATGCGCCAGTTGAAAATTGCCGACGACGGCTACTTCTTCGTGGTCGACGGCGCCGAAGGGGCACAGCACGGCAAGGTGCTGGTGCACCCGAGCGCCGAAGGCAGCGAAGCGGCCAGCCTGATCGCCCCCGAGGACCGCGCTGCGTTCGCTCGCCTGGTGGACGGCAAGGACGGCGTGGCCGTGCTGGGCCTGTCATCCGGCACCGGCCAGGCGCCCGCCGCCGCCACGCTGAGCGTGGAGCACTTCGCACCGTGGAAATGGACCTTGGTCGGCGTGGAACCCCGCGCCGCGCTGGTCGCCACCTTGCACCGCATGATGGCCATCATGCTCGGCTTGTCGGCATTGGCCACCGTATTGATCGCGGCCTTGGTCATCGTGGCCTCGCGCCGACTGGTCAGCCGCCCGCTCAATCGCGCCTGCGTCATTGCCGGCGACATCGCCGGCGGCCGCCTCGATGGCCATATCGACACCACTGCCGGCGGCGAAGTGGGCGCGCTGATGCGCTCGATGCAGCATATGCAGCGAGACCTGCGCGAGCGCATCGAGCGCGACCAGGCCGTGGCGTCCGAAAACAGGCGCGTGCGCATCGCCCTGGACAGCTCTTCCACCGGCACCTTGATCGCCGATGCCGACATGCAGGTCATCTACGCCAGTCCCGCGTTGCGCGCGATGCTCAACGGCTATGCGGCGCAGATCGGCCAGGCGTTGCCCGACATCGACACCGACCGGCCCCTGGTGGGCCAGTCGCTGGCCGTGCTCGAGCGCGGCGGCACGTTGGCGCCGGCACTGTTGCAACCGCTGCAGCACGAGGGCAACGTGCGTCGACAGACCCATTACGGCGACGTGTGCTTTGACCAGGTGTTCTCGCTGATCCGCGATGAGCAAGGCCAAGTGCTTGGCACGGTCTGCGAATGGCGCGATCGCACCGTCGAGGCTGGCGTGGAAGCCGAGGTCGGCCGCATCGTGGCCGCCGCGGTCCAAGGGGACTTGTCGCAACGCGTGGTCACCGAAGGTCGCGAGGGGTTCTACCGCTTGCTGGCCGACCAGCTCAATGCCTTGCTCGATGCCAACGCCCACAGCACCCGGCAGATTTCCGCCGTGCTGGACGGCTTGGCCCATGGCGACCTGACGGTGCGCATGCAGGGCGAATTCCAAGGGGTATTTGCGCAG
>DASWQJ010000277.1:0-11290 GCA_036403795.1 Stenotrophomonas sp. | reverse complement strand
GGGATGGTGGGTCGCGGTTCGAGCGGCCATCCATGGCCGCACTCACCGCACGTGGGCCATCCATGGCCCACTGACCCACCACCCCGCCAGCTCGGCGCATGGCGCTTTGAGTTTCCCACTTCGATATAGACGCGCTGGGGTTGGGGGGAGGGGAAGAGCAGAGCCGAGCTCACGATTGCTATCGCAACCTGGCGCCTCACGGCTTCGATGACGTGATCGAAGCGCATGCCTCAAAACCCGCCCGTACAGTCGGGACACCGCATTGCTGGCGCCTCACGGCTTCGATGATTGATCGAAGTGCGCCAATCACACATCGCCTCAACAGTCGGGACGCCGCTCTTCCCTCCCCCCTCCCCGGCGCGTCTTGATCGAAGCCGTAACAACAACGCGCCTTGCGCCGTCCTGTCGGGGTGGTGGGTCAGTGGGCCATGGATGGCCCACGTGCGGTGAGTGCGGCCATGGATGGCCGCTCGAACCGCGACACACCATCCCGACAGGACGGGGCCCGCACCGTAAGCCAACACAACCAACCGCCAAACACCCACCGCGCCCTCAACAAAAAAACCCAACTCGCAAGCCGCGACCCAAAAGCGCCAAGCAAAAGGGAGAAGGCCGACATAAACCAGCCGCCCGAAGCACCACGCAAAGCGCCCGGGAAGGCCGCGCGGCTTCCCCCCCGGATGGGAGAAGAACCCTTCTTCGCCCGCTCAACGGAACGGCGACAACGCCGTCAACGCGCGCAGCATCCGGGCCTGGCGCGCACGCACCTCGGCGCGCAGATGCCGGTGCGGATGCGTCGCGCCCTTCTTGTCCCCATCCGGAGGGGACAAGGGTTGGCCGGGCGCCAGCTTGCGAGCCAGCTCCTCATTGGTGACGAAGCCGTGGTGAAACATCAGGTCGTTGAAGATGCGCATGTCCTTGCCTCCACTTGAGTGGAAACCATCTTGGGTGCAGTCTTGGCCCAGCAAAAGCGAGTCTTTCGCAAGCCATACTTGAATCTAGCTCAACTCCAGGGGCCTCATGTCCAGACCTCCGCTGCATGCCTTGCAGGCCTTCGTCACTGCCGCGCGCCTGGGCAATCTGACGCGTGCCGCCGAGGCGATGCACGTCACCGTCAGTGCGTTGAGCCACCAGATGCGCGGGCTGGAAGAGCGGCTCGGCTATCCCTTGCTGCGACGCCATCCGCGCGGCGTAACGCCTACGCCGGAAGGGCAGCGCCTGCTCGAACGCGTGGGCCCACACCTGGATGCCATCGCCCGCGAGGTGCAACCCTTTGCCGCGCGACGCGACGATGTGCTCACGCTCAGCGTCACGCCGTCGATGGCTTCGGCATGGTTGGTACCCCGGCTGAGTCAGTTCTTCGCCAGTCATCCCAAGATCGAGATCAGTCTGTTGTCCAGTGAGCGGCTGGTCGATTTCGATCGGGAGTTGCAGATCGACGCAGCGATGCGCGTAGGCCATGGTCGGTGGCCCGGGCTGATCGCCGAGCCCCTGTTCGACGAGTGGCTGGTGCCGATGGCCAGCCCCGCACTGGTGGCGCGCATGGGCGGCGTGGGAGCCCAGCCATTGGCGCAGTGGCCGCTGCTGGGCGATCCCGATGGTCAATGGAATCGCTGGTTCGAACTGGTCGGGGAAGCGCCGCCGACCGGGTATGTCGTGTTCCTGGACGACTCCGAATCGCACCACCGGGCCGCACTGGACGGGGTCGGCGTCGCGCTGGGACGGGTGACCCGGGCACGGTTGCTGATCGATTCCGGGCAACTGGTGCCGCTGTCGGCGCGCCGGCTCAAAACAGCTTATTCGCACTACCTCGTTTACCCGGAGCGTTCCGCGCGACATCGCGGGTTTGCCGATTTTCGCACCTGGCTGCTCGCCCAGGCGCAAGAACACGTGCAACACCTGCAACAAGTGTTGAAAGACAGCCAGCCGCCTGCAACGGGACGGCGCGGGGCGCGGCGCCGCGGCGCCTGAGTACACTGCCGGCATGTCCGTCGCCTTGCAGCCCCCACAGTCAGAGCGCCGCGCCGTCGCGATCGGCCGGGCCATCTTCGAGTCATTCGAAGACTACGACGCACGGTTCGCCGAGATCACCGCCCGTGCCAAGCGGCGCTTCGAGGCGCGCGAATGGAGCGCGGCCCGTGAGGATGCAGTGGCTCGCATCTCACTGTATGACCAGTGCATCGCCGAATGCATGTTGCGATTGCGCGCGGTCTTGTTGGGCCAGGCCCACGACCGCGCGCTATGGGCACGTGCGCGCGAGCATTACGCCACGCTGCTGACGGGCCTGATCGACCAAGAGCTCTACAAGACTTTCTACAACACCCTGACTCGACGATTCTTTCGCACCCAAGGGGTGGACGCACGCATCGAGTTCGTTGCGCTGGACATCGAGCCCACCGATGCCATCACCCATCCGGTGGCGCGCCACGGCTATGCCGTCTCGCCGGGACGCTTGACCGAGGTGTTGATGCGCGTATTGGCCGACTATCCGTTCGACGCGGCCTACGCGCATCGGACCCGTTGCGCGGCTGCCATAGCGGTGCGGCTGCACGACGACCTCTCGCACTGGGGCGATCATCCCGTGCGTGGCATCGAGCTGCTGGAGACCGTGTTCTACCGCGAGCGACGGGCCTATCTCATTGGCCGCGTCTTCGGCGAGCATCGATTCTCGCCCTGCGTGATCGCACTGGTCCACGATGAAGGCGGGCTGCGCGCCGAAGCCGTGCTGACCCGTCGCAGCGACGTGGCCCAGCTGTTCAGCAATTCGCGCAGCTATTTCCAGGCCGACCTCGACACCGTGGGCGATGCGGTGGTGTTCCTGCGCAGCCTGCTGACCCACAAGCCGATCGACGAGTTGTACACGATGCTGGGGCGCGCCAAGCAGGGCAAGACCGAGCGCTACCGCACGTTCTTCCGGCACTTCGAATTGCACGCAGGAGAGCAACTGGTACAAGCAGAGGGCACCCCGGGCATGGTGATGGCGGTGTTCACGCTGCCCAGTTATCCGCTGGTGTTCAAGCTGATCCGCGACCGCTTCGCCTATCCCAAAAAAATGAGCCGTGAGCAGGTGGAGGGCAAGTACGAGCTGGTGTTCCAGCTGGATCGGGTAGGGCGCCTGCTCGACGCGCAGCCGTATCGTTTCCTGCGGTTTCCCCGCGCGCGTTTCTCCGAGCCTTTGTTGCAGGAGTTGCGCAGCACCTGCGCAATGAGCGTGTCCGAAGAAGGCGAAGACGTGATCCTGGACCTGTGCTACATCCAACGCCGGTTGCGTCCGCTCAACCTCTACCTGCGCGAGCAACCACCCGAGGCGGTCCGGGCCGCGGCACTGGACTATGCGCAGGCCATCGGCGACATGGCGCGCAACAATATTTTTCCCGGCGACATGCTGCTGAAGAACTTCGGCATCACCCGCCACCAGCGCGCGGTCTTCTACGACTACGACGAGTTGTGCCTGGTTACCGAGTGCACGTTCCGCGACTGGCCCCAGCCCGTCAATTATGAAGAGCAGATGGCCGCCGAGCCATGGTTCCATGTCGGCCCGCACGATGTCTTCCCCGAACGCTTCGCGCTGTTCATGGGGTTGCCGGCGCCGGTGCTGGAGGCGGTGCGACAGCGGCACGGCGGACTGTTCGATCCGCAGTGGTGGCGCGACCTGCAGGCACGGCTTCGCGAAGACGACTATCCCGATACCGCTCCCTACGCCGACCGCCTCAGGCTGGCCTGATTGCGTCGGTGCTTCGACTGCGCTGTAATCCGACCACGACAAGCAACGGAGGCGGTCATGGGCAAGTGGAGTTCCAAGGCAGGAATCACGCTGTTGGCAGTGGGCATGCTGGTGGTTGCGGCCAGCGCCAGCGCGACACCGAGCAGCGTGCGCAAACAGATCGAGAGCAGCCTGCTGGTGACCGGCACGGTCGATATTGAACCGGACGGATCGGTGTCGGTGCTGGCCATCGACAAAGAAGACAAGCTGCCGGAGAGCGTGGTGACGTTTGTTCGCGAGTCCGGCATGCAGTGGCGATTCGAGCCGGTCGTGCGTGACGGCAAGGCCGTGCGTGCGCGCTCGCCCATGAGCGTGCGCGTGGTGGCGAAGAAGCTGGAGGGCAACGAGTACCGGATCACGCTGGCGGGTGCCAGTTTTGACCGATACGACGCCGAAGATCCTGAGCAGGTGTCAGCGATCAAGACGACGCCGCCCACGTATCCGGAAAAGGCTTGGCGGGTCGGTGCCGCCGGCAGTGCGTACCTGGTGGTGAAGGTGGGCCTCGATGGCAAGGTGCAAGAGGCCGTTGTCGAGCAAGTCAACCTGCGGGTGGCGGGCACCGAGATGGAAATGCGCATGCTGCGCGGGGTGTTCGCGAAGAATGCACTGGCTGCGGCCAAGGACTGGACCTTCCGCCCGCCGACCCAAGGCAAACGGGCGCAAGCGCCTTTCTGGAGCGTGCGCGTGCCTGTTTCATTCACGCTCCAAGGCCTGCCAACCGAGGATAGCTACGGCAAGTGGATCAGTTATATCCCCGGTCCACGCCAGGTCGCCCCGTGGGCGCAGGACGAGGAAGGTGCGGGCTTTTCGCCGGACACACTGGCCGATGGCGGCGTCTACATGGCGAACGGCCGCAGTCCAAGATTGTTGACCCCGCTGCAGGGCGGCTGATCGATGGGTTGGTGATCCCAGCCCATGCCCATGGGCGGTCCGCGGCCCTAGTTCGTCGCGCGGCTTGCCGCGGGGCGGTGAGCGCCCCCCGCTTCCGACGCTGCGAACACGACGCCAACAACGCCAACAACGCCGAGACTGCCGGCTCTGCCCAAGCAACATCCAGGCCTGCGCGTGCTGGGCGGTTTGCTGCCGCGACGGGGGCATCCGCATGGCGCTATTGGCCGTGTGGCGAGGTTCTCGCGCCCTTCTCTGGCTTCACGTACCCAACTTCTCTGCCAAGGCATCAAACATGACCCAGGATCGCCCGATCAATCGTCGTTTCCTCCTCGCCGCGCATCCGCAGGGATTGCCTGTTGCCAGCGACTTCAAGTTCGACACGCAGCCCGTCCAGGCCTTGGGCGAAGGCCAGGTGCTGCTGCGCACGCACTACCTGTCCCTCGATCCCTATATGCGAAACCTGATGGACGTCGTCGGCCCGGGCTACGCGCCGCCCATCCCTTTGGGCGCGCCGATGGTGGGCGCCACCGTCAGCCGCGTCGTCGAATCACGCAACGCGCAGTGGCGGGTCGGCCAACTCGTACTGGCCAATGCGGGATGGCAGGACTACGCGGTTTCCGACGGGCAGGACCTGTTGCCGCTGGATGATCTGGCGCAGCCATCGCTGGCGCTGGGCGGCCTGGGCATGCCGGGATTCACCGCCTATGTTGGCTTGCTTGATATCGGTGAGCCAAAGCCCGGCGAGACCGTGGTGGTGGCGGCGGCTACCGGCGCGGTCGGATCAGTGGTCGGGCAGTTGGCCAAACTGAAGGGCGCACGTGTGGTCGGTATTGCCGGGGGGGCGGAAAAGTGCCGCTACGCGGTCGAGGAACTGGGCTTCGACGTGTGCCTGGATCGTCGCGCGCCGGCGCTGGCCGAGCGCCTGGCCGCAGCGTGCGGCAATGGCATCGACGTGTACTTCGAGAACGTCGGCGGCGAGGTGCTGGACGCGGTGCTGCCGCTGCTCAACCTCGCCGCGCGCGTGCCGGTGTGCGGCTTCATCGCACACTACAACCGCAACGCCGACGCGCCGCAGGCCGGTCATGACCGCCTGCCGAGACTGCTGGCGGCCGTGCTGGCCAAGCGCGTGCGCGTGCAGGGCTTCATCATCCTGGACCACTACGCCACCCGGTTCGCCCAGTTCCAGCGTGACATGGGGGAGTGGGTGAAGCGGGGCGACATCAAGCTGCGCGAGGATATCGTCGATGGATTGGAGCAGGCGCCGGCCGCGTTCGCACGGATGCTGGAAGGCAGCAACTTCGGCAAGGCAGTGGTGCGGGTGGCGGCGGATTGATGCGCGGTAGGCAATGCCCGACTCGCTCGCGCATCGGGCATTGCCGGCGCCTCAGCGCAGCCAGACATCGGCCAGCAACACACCCGCCGTCATCGCCACTACGAGCAATGCGCCACTGATACGCGGCGGGGCCGGCAGCGGGATGTCGAGCAGCCGGCAGCCGATGCCGATCAGCAACGCGATCAACAGCCCAAGCACGATCATCATCGGCGAATACGGTCGTGGCGCGCGCGACCGCTCGGGCCGCCGCAGTCGTGGATATGGATCGCTTCGCGGCGTGCCAGGAAACGGTCGGCCAGCGCATAGCCGCTGGTCATCGCCACCACCAGCAGCGCGCCGACCAGGGCCGGCGGCGCGGGCACGGGCACGCCGAGCGCGCGGCAGGCGAAGCCTATGGCAAGGCCGAGCAGCAGCCCCACGACGAGACGAAAGTTCATACCGCTCCTAGATGTCCGAATGCGAATGCGGCAATGCGCCGATCGCACCCCCGCCGACGTAGTGATGCACCTGCGGCGCCTGCTCGTGCCGGTGCAAGGCACGCAACGCCTGCTGGATGGCGCGATCATCGACCGTGACGCGTTCGTGCTGGCGCAAGTGTTCCAGCCACGACGGCACGATGAAGTACTCCAGGTAGCTGCCGGGCATGGCGGCATCCTCGGCCACACCCCAGACCACCGCCCCGTCGCGACGACGCGCCACGCCGAGCACGGTAGCCAGGCGATGGAAGGCCGCCAGGTCGCCGGCATCGATGTGATAGCGCACCGTCACCAGCACCGGGCCGCGGTCATGTTCGACCGGTGCGCCCAACGCGGGCGCCGGCCAATCGTGCGATGGCGTGAGATCGAGGTCCTCGGTGCCGGCAATGCGCGCGCCAAGCACCGCGAACGCGCCAATCACCGCGCCGACGGCGGCAACCCACAGTGCCATCGAAATTGAGCTGCGCTGCGCCAATGCCCCCCACCCCAGCGAGCCGCATGCCATGCCGAGCGAGAACACCACGATGTACAGCGACAACGCCCGCGCGCGCACCCACGCCGGTACCGCGGTCTGCGCGGCAATCTGCAGCGAGGTCAGCACGCTGATCCAGGCCAGCCCGTTGATCACCAGCACCGCGCCCAGCAGCCACGGCTGGCGGATCTGCGCCAGTCCGGCCAGGGTGGCCGCGCACACCAGCGTGGCCACGAACACCAACCGGTCCCGATCAAGCCGCGCGCGTAGCTTCGGCAACCAAAGCGCACCACCGACCGCACCGATGCCGATGCAACCCAGCAGCAGTCCGTAGCGACCCGCGCCACCGTGCATCTGCTGCCTTACCACCAGCGGCAGCAACGCGGGCACTGCGCTGGCAAAGAAGAAGAAACCCGCCGCCTTGATCAGTACCGCCTGCAGTCGCCCCGCACGCGCGGCATACCGCAGGCCGGCCCGCAACCCGGTGCCGAAGCTCTCCGGCGGCAGCGTGCTGTCCAGGGGCGCGCGGCGCCAGCGCCACAACACCAGCAGCATCGCCGCGAACGTCAGCGCATTGAAGGCGAAGGCCCAGGGCGGCCCGGCGCGCGCGACAATCAATCCGCCGATGGCCGGCCCGATCGAGCGGGCGATGTTCATGCCGATCGAGTTCAGCGCCACCGCGGGCGCCAGCATGGGGCGCGGCACCAGTTCGGAGACGATGGCCGCCTGCGCGGGCAGCGCCATCGCCGCACCCACGCCCATCGCAAAAGTCAGTGCGACCAGCGTCCACGGCGTCAGCAGCTGCAGGTGCGCCAAGGTCGCCAGCGTCGCGGCGACCGCGCACATCCAACCCTGGGTCAGCATGAGGTAGCGGCGGCGGTCGACGATATCGGCCAGCGTCCCGGCAGCCAACGCGAACAACACCACCGGCAGCGTGGTCGCCGACTGCACCGCGGCCACCATCAACGGCGAGCCGGTGCGCTCGGCCATCACCCAGGCCGCGGCAACATCGTTGATCCAGGTGCCGATGTTGCTGCCCAGGATGGCCAGCCACAGCGCACGGAACATGCGCTCGCGCAGCGGTGCCCAGGCGCCGCCTTCTGCGGCTGCGGACGGAGACCCGACGGGTGGCGGGGCGATGTTCACCATTGCCAGGCTGCCACGATCGAGGCGAAGGCGGTGTTGCGTCCGCCGGCCTGGCGCAGCCCTTCGCTGGCGTCGATCCAGGCCAACTGCCACTGCCATAGCCACTGTGCGCTGGCCTGCCAACTGGTTTCCAGCTTGTATTGGGTGCCGATGCGGCGCGCGGTACCGGTGCTGCCTGGCAGCGGAGTCAGTGGGGTGGGGGTGACGTAGATGGCATCGGCGCGGCGTTGCTTCCAGGCCAGCTGCGTGCCCAGCACCAGGGTGAGGTCCGGGCGCGGCTGCAGGCTCAAGCTGGGCTGGGCGTCGATCAGGTTGGCCGGCGCCAGCAGGCTGGCTTCGCTGAAGTAGGCGGCCTTGGGGTACAGCGCGTTGAAGGTCTGCAAGTGATGGTCACCCGGGTCGCCATCGCCGCTGGCGACGTCCACCTTCAGGCCCACGCGCGGTTGCCAACGATGCTGCGACCAGCGATAGCCGTTGTCGGTGGCGATCGTCCAGGCGGCAATATCCAGGTGCCTACCGGCATCGGCCAGTGTGCCGCTCTGATACGCGAACTCGTTGTTCCAGTCCCAGCCGCCGGCCTGCCCGAACCACCGAGTGCCCAAGGTGGTTCGTAATTCTTCTCCGCGAGCGGTGCCGAAGCGCGCGTCGTCGCGTCCGTAACGCAGTACATAGGCATCGAACTTCATCGGCGCCGCCTGCAGGGGGGCGAAGGTGGCGTACACGCCGGCCAGGAACTGGCCCTGGTCGCTGCGATCATCGAAGGCGCCCGAGCGGTTGTCGACTGGCCGCAGCACCAGCGCATCCACGCGCGCGTGCTCGCCGTGCCAGGCCGCCCGTGCGCCGTCGAATGCGAGGCGGATGTTGGGCCCATCGCGCACCGACAACAGCCGCGCACTGCCGTAGCTGATTTCCTGACGGCCGAGCTGCCAACGCGCTTGGCCGTCCTGCCAGGCGACATAGGCCTGCTGCGCTTCGAGCGCGCCCTGGTCGGTCCCGCCCGGGCCGCCATCGCGACCCTGTTCGCCGTGCACGCCGAGTTGCACATAGCCCTGCCAGTGGCCAGTTCGCCAATCCGCCGAGCCCAATGCGCGCAGCAGACCGTAGCCATCTTCGCTGGCACCGATGCCGAAACGGCTCGGATCGTAATAGAGCCCACGCAGCCGCAGCGAGGCATCCAGCGCCAGCGTGCCGCCGTTTTCGAAGCGGTCGCACTGCGCTGCCTGCGCACAGGCATCGAGGCTCTGGACCGGCGATGCAGCGATGGCGAGTGCGGCGAACATGATCAAAAGGCGAAACATGCGCAGCCTAGCGCACCCCAGAAGCCACGCAGATCGTCGCTGGGCGTGGCGTGGTGCGCGGCATGGTCGTGTGGCGCGTGCATGCGGCAGGCACTGCCATGCGCATGATGGGCTTGCCTCGCCAGTCCCGGCACGACGCCACCGATCGAGTAGCCACCAAATCGGCGCACCGGCGACCAGTCCGGCATCGGTGGCGGCAATCTCGGCGCGAGGTCGGCGTAATCGCCGTCACCATGGACAATGCGGCCGCCGACCACGGTCAGCACGCTGGTGATGTTGGCGATATCGGCATCCGGCACGCGCAGGTAGTCGGCCGACAACAGCGCGAAGTCGGCGAGCTGGCCGATGGCAAGCCGCCCCTTGTGGTCCTCGTCGCTGGAGAACCAGGCGCTGCCATGGGTCCAGAGTCGCAACGCCGCCTCGCGTTCGAGCAGGTTCTCCTCGCCGTACAGGCTCAGGCCGCCGACGGTGCGTCCGGTGACCAGCCAGGACAGCGCCACCCAGGGGTTGTAGCTCGCCACGCGCGTGGCATCGGTACCGGCACCGACCGGCACGCCGGCGGCGAGCATGCGCCGCACCGGCGGGGTATGCCGTGCGGCCTGCACCCCATAGCGCTCGACGAAGGCTTCGCCCTGGTAGGCCATGCGGTGCTGCACGGCAATGCCACCGCCCAATGCGGCGATCCGCGCGATGTTGCGCTCGCTCACCGTTTCGGCGTGGTCGATGAACCAATGCAAGCCGTCGAAGGGCACCTCGTGGTTTACGCGCTCGTAGACATCGAGGATGCGCGAGATGCTTTCGTCATAAGTGGCATGGATGCGGAACGGCCAACGATGCTCCGACAGCAGCCGCACCACGCTTTCCAGGTCCGGTTCGAGCTCGGCCGGCAGTTCCGGACGGGGTTCGCTGAACAGTTCGAAGTCTGCCGCGGAGAACACCAGCATCTCGCCGGCACCGTTGTGGCGCAGCAGGTCGTCGCCCTGGCGCGGCTGCAACATCTGCGTCCAGGTCTTGAAGTCGTCCAGTTCGCCGCCCTTGTGCTGGGTGAACAGGTTGTAGGCGATCCGCACGGTCAGCTCGCCTTCGCGATGCAACTGCTCGACGACCTGGTAATCCTCCGGATAGTTCTGGAAGCCGCCGCCGGCGTCGATCACCGAGGTGATGCCGAGCCGATTGAGCTCGCGCATGAAGTGCCGGGTCGAATTGACCTGGTACTCCGGCGGCAGGCGCGGGCCCTTGGCCAGGGTGGCGTAGAGGATCAGCGCGTTCGGCTTGGCCAGCAGCAGGCCGGTGGGGTTGCCGGACTTGTCGCGTTCGATGCGGCCGCCGGGCGGATCCGGAGTGTCCTTGTCGTAGCCGCAGGCGCGCAACGCAGCGCGGTTGAGCAGCGCGCGATCGTACAGGTGCAGCAGGAACACCGGCGTGTCCGGGGCGATCGCATTGATCTCCTCCAACGTCGGCAACCGCTTCTCGGCGAACTGCAGCGCAGTAAAACCGCCGACCACGCGCACCCACTGCGGCGCCGGCGTGATGTCCACCTGCGCCTTGAGCATGGCCATCGCGTCGGCCAGCGAACGCACGCCATCCCAACGCAGTTCCAGGTTGTAGTTCAGGCCGCCGCGGATCAGATGGGTGTGACTGTCGTTGAGGCCGGGCACCAGGCGCCTGCCCCGGGCATCGATCACCCGCGCACCGGCTGCGCGTTGCATGACTTCCGCTTCACTGCCGATGGCGACGATGCGACCGTCGGCCACTGCCAACGCCTCGGCGTACGGCCGGGCGGGGTCGAGCGTAGAGACACGGGCGTTGCGAACGATCAGGTCGGCCATGGGGGGCTCTTTCGACAAGTCGGCCCGCGCGCGCGGCGCCAGGCCCAGGGTGAGTGCGGCGCCGGCGCCAAGCAACCAGCGA
>DASWQJ010000276.1:0-2879 GCA_036403795.1 Stenotrophomonas sp. | reverse complement strand
GGCTTCCAGGTCGGAGTACGCGAGAGCGCCCAGAGCTGGCGGGAACTGCTGGTCGATCTCAAGGCACGCGGCCTGGCCATCGCGCCCGAGCTGGCCACCGGCGACGGGGCGCTCGGCTTCTGGAACGCGCTGGAGGAGGTCTGGCCCACAACCCGGCATCAGCGCTGCACCGTGCACACCATCCGAACGCAATCGCGATTCAGGGGTAGGGACGTCGCTGCCGTTTGACGGTCTGGGTGGTAGTGGAATGACATGACGGATCTCCAGGCTGCCGTCACCGACGATGATACGATCGATCACCAGCTGCAGGATGGCCTGCCTGTCAGCGAATGTTGCCTCATGAAGGCGGGTTCCGATACGATCGCAAAACGCCACCAGATTGCTCCGGATCCCCTCGGCCTGCATCCCCTTTTGGCGTAGCCGGTCCCGCTCCTGTTGTTGACGCTCCAGGCTACGACGCTCTTCGGCCAAGTGGGAACGTCGCTCGGACAGCTCGGCCAGGCTGACTGCGCCTGCCTGGTAGGCGTCGAGCAGGCGTTTGTCAGCCCGGGCGGCGCGGTCCAGACGCGTACGGAGTTGCTGATCGGCGGCACGATCACTGGCAGTTCCGGCCTCCGCCGTGGCAGCCAGATGCTCGAACTGCGCCAGCAGGCGTTGCGGATCGGAGAGCAGGCCGACAACATGGTCCCAGACGGCGGTCTCGAGTTCCTCGGCCTTGACACTGCGGCTGGGACAAACGGTTGGACGCGCAGACAGAATGCAGTCTTTGCCGTGACACAGGTATGAGCGCCGTTCCTGCTGGCTGGCGTTTGCCCGGTTGGTACGGCCAAACATGGCGAGGCCACAGGTCTTGCAGGTGAGCAGGCAACGCAAGAGATAGTTGTACTTGCTATTGTTCCGAAATGAGAGCGTGGCGTTGCGTGCGAGCTGAGCCTGCGCCTTCTCCCAGATCTCCGCGTCAACCAACGCCGGCACGGGAATGGCAATCCACTGCTCGCGCGGCTTGAGCTGACGGCATGTGGGTTCGTAGGTGCGTGCACCGCAGTCGCGCCGTGGCTTTCTGGCTGGCACACAGTCGTAGCGATTGGCGTAGGCGATGCCGGCATAGATCGGGTCAGCGACGATGTGATGCACAACTGATGATGACCACGGATGAGGGCCTGAGCGCGGGTGGTGTGGTCCAGCATTGAGCCGCTTGAGCATCTGGCGAATGGTCATTTGTTCATCGACAAGCCAGCCGTAGAGCATGCGTACCAGCGCGGCCTCATCGTCGTCGACGACAAGATAGCCGGGGACGGCATCATGGCGCGGCACGTAGCGATAGCCATAAGGGGCACGGCTACCGAGGTAATGCCCATCACGCGCCTTTTGCAGCTTGCCACGACGAAAGCGCTCGCTCAGCACGGCGCGCTCGTACTCGGCAATGGCACCCTGGATCTGCAGCAGTAGTTGGTCGTTCGGGTCATCGGAGATCGGATGCTGCAGGAAGGCCACCTGGCAGCCGGTACGGCGGAACTCTTCAAGGAGCAGGACCTGGTAGGCATAGCGCCGCGCCAGGCGATCAGGGCTCAGCACGACGACAAGGTCGATAGCGCCATCACGGATCACGTCGCGCAGGGCATCGAGGCCAGGCCGGTCGAGCCGGGCACCACTATAGCCCTCGTCGCGGAAGACGTGCTCTTCCCCATGCTGGTGTCCTTCAGCCCTGACCCATTCCCGCAGGGTGGAGAGTTGGCTGTCGATGGTCTGCTGGCGTTCCTGACGCTCGGTCGAGACGCGGGCATAGAGGGCGGCGCGCATGGCGGGCTTGCCTCGGCTTGCGGGGGGAGAAGAACTGGCGGACAGAAATCGAGCAGGCGGCGGTAAGCCTGATCCAGTCGCTCCGGACCATCGCGGGTTCGGAGCGATACCGAATGGATCTTCCAGGTCGCCGCCGCTCCGGCAGGGGGACGGTTTGGCATTGGGCCGGATCTCCGTAGGAGGTTGGCCCAGCCGAATGCACCACATCCCGGTCAGGGAAACTTCGCGTCCCGTCGGCGATGCCGCTGGTAAAGGCCCGCACCAGCGAACGGAACGGAAACGACGAAACGCACTGCGTCGATTGCGTTCGGACCGTGCACAAGACCGCCAACGTGCTCGACAAGCTGCCGAAGTCGGTCCAGCCGGCAGCCAAAGCCGACCTGCGCGAGGTCTGGATGGCGCCCGACCGCACCACTGCCGCGACGGCGATCGAGACCTTCGCCGAGAAGTACGGGGCCAAATACGAGAAGGCGGTCACCTGCCTGCTCAAGGACCGCAACGCCCTGCTGACCTTCTACGACTTTCCTGCCGAGCACTGGGATCACCTGCGCACGTCCAACCCGATCGAGAGCGTGTTTGCCACCGTCCGGCACCGGACGGTGCGAACCAAAGGTGCGCTGTCGCAGGACACCGCCCGGCTGATGGTGTTCAAGCTCGTGATGGCCGCCGCCAAAACCTGGCACAAGCTGAAGGGCGAGAACCAGTTGCCCAAGGTCATCCAAGGCGTCACATTCATGAACGGCGTCGAGGTCAGCAGCACGCCAGCACAGAACGCCGCCTGATCACGGCGTCACCCAGATTCCGGCATAGCTCGGGAGCAGCCGCGCGGAAGCAGAAGTTGGTAAGAACCATGTCAGTTCTCGACTTGCTGTGGTTCCCGCGGGCCAAGCCATTCTTCGCGTGGGTTGTCGCACACCAACGTCATGCCAATGCCCTCGGTCGCACGAACTGGGAGCGAGGCAACATCGAACCCGTCCGGGCAGAATATATTGACCCCACAATGATCGGGTGCCGCGCGCTTGCGGTGAAACACGTAGATGCCGCAGCAGCGGCAGAAGTGATGCTTCGCGCGCTTCGTG
>DASWQJ010000275.1:0-15130 GCA_036403795.1 Stenotrophomonas sp. | reverse complement strand
CGCTGTACGTGCCGGTATTGGTGTTCGGCGCCGGCAGCGTCGCCGCCGGTGCGCAGGGACTGGATCCGGCCGGGCCGTTGCTGTTGCTGGCGGCGGCCTTGGTCGCCGGGCTGGTGCTGGCACCGTTGGCGGCCGCGGCAGCCATCCGGATCTCCCTGAGTTGAGTGCCCGGGCCCTACAAGCGCAGACGACCACGTACCGAGAGCCTATCGCCATCGCATGAATCGCATCGTCCGCTGGTTCCACCAACTCGGTTCCCCCCCGGTGTTCGACCGCTTCGCCACCCGCTGGACGCCCTGGTGCCTGGGGATCGGCGCGGTGCTGCTGGCCTTGGGCCTGTGGCAGGCGTTGTGGGTAGTGCCGGCCGATTACCAGCAGGGCGACAGCTTCCGCATCCTCTACATCCATGTGCCCAGTGCATGGATGAGCCTGTTCGTATTCGGCCTGATGGCGTTGTACGCGGCCATCGCGCTGATCTGGCGCATCAAATTGTGCGAAATCCTGGCGATGGCCTGCGCACCGATCGGCGCGGCGTTTACGCTGATCACCCTGGTGACCGGCAGCATCTGGGGCAAACCGATGTGGGGTGCGTGGTGGGATTGGGATCCGCGCCTGACCACCGAGCTCATCCTGCTGTTCCTGTACCTGGGCGTGATCGGCTTGTACCAGGCCATCGACGACCGTCGCGCCGCCGCACGCGCGGCCGGACTGCTGGCCATCGTGGGCGTGGCGTTGCTGCCGGTGATCCGCTATTCGGTGGTGTGGTGGAACTCGCTGCACCAGGGACAGAGCATTCGCCTGCTGGGGGAATCGAGTATCGATGGCAGCATGCTGCTGCCCCTGTGGCTGATGGTGGCCGCTACCAAGTTCTGGTTCGCCGGTTCGTTGCTGATGCGCGCGCGTGCCGACAACCTGGGCCGCGAGGCCGGCAAGGATTGGGTCTTGCGCCAAGCCGGCACGGCAGGTGGGCCATGAGTTACTTCGGCTATGTGATTGCCGCCTACGCGGTGTTCCTCATCGTGCTGCTGTGGGACGTGCTGGCTGCGCGCTGGCAGGTAAGCCGCGCCCTGCGCCAGGCACGCGCCCGGCAGCCGCGTCGCCGTGGTTCGGCCGGCAGCGATGCGGAGCTGGTGCGATGAACCCTACCCGGCGTCGACGTTTGTGGCTGGTCCTGGCCCTGGTGTTGGCCGGTGGACTGGCCACGGCGCTGGTGGCCATGGCGCTGCAGCGCAACGTCGCCTACCTGTACACGCCCTCCGAAGTGTTGAGTGGCCAGGCCGGCGGCCACGCTCGGTTCCGGCTTGGCGGGATGGTCGAAAAGGGCTCGTTCCACCGCCCCTCCGGTTCGTTGCAGGCCAGCTTCCGCGTGACCGATGGCGATGCGCAGTTGCCGGTAAGTTACGACCGCATCCTGCCGGACCTGTTCCGCGAAGGCCAAGCGGTGATCGCCACCGGGCACCTGCAAGACGGCGTGTTCGTGGCCGACGATGTGCTCGCCAAGCACGACGAGAACTACATGCCCAAGGAAGTCGCCGACAAGATGGGCGCTGCGCACCGCAAGCACGACGTGGCAGGACCCCAGTGACGCCAAGGCAACCGGCAAGTGCGATTTCAACGCGTGAGGTAGGACCGCATGCTGCCTGAGTTGGGACAGATCCTGCTGGTCCTGGCGCTGCTGGTCGCGCTGCTGCAGGCCGTGCTGCCGCTGGCGGGCGCCCATCGCGGGCACGCGGCGTGGATGGCCGTCGCCCGGCCGGCGGCATACACGCAGTTGGCCCTCGTGGCGGGCGCTTTCGCCGTGCTCACCCACGCCTTCGTGGTGCAGGACTTCTCGGTGGCCTATGTGGCCGAGAACTCCAACACGCTATTGCCGATGATCTACCGCTATTCCGCAGTATGGGGCGCGCACGAAGGCTCCCTGCTGCTGTGGACCCTGGTGCTGGCGCTGTGGACCGCTGCAGTGGCGTGGCGCTCCCGGCAACTGCCCGCGCCGGTATTGGCACGCGTGCTGGGCGTGATGGCGGTGGTGAGCCTGGGGTTCCTGGCCTTCCTGCTGTTCACGTCCAATCCCTTTGCGCGGCACTTGCCGGCGCCCCTCCAGGGCGGCGACCTGAATCCGCTGCTGCAGGACCCCGGCTTGATCATCCACCCGCCGATGCTCTACGCCGGCTATGTGGGCTTTGCGGTGCCGTTCGCGTTTGCCATCGCCGCCTTGCTCGAAGGGCAACTGGATGCACGGTGGCTGCGCTGGACCCGCCCGTGGACCAACGTGGCCTGGGCGCTGCTGACCATCGGCATCGCGCTGGGCAGCTGGTGGGCCTATTACGAGTTGGGCTGGGGCGGCTGGTGGTTCTGGGACCCGGTCGAGAACGCGAGCTTCCTACCTTGGCTGGCCGGCGCGGCATTGCTGCATTCGCAGGCGGTGACGGAAAAGCGGGGCACTTTTGGTGGCTGGACGCTGCTGTTGGCGATCGCGGCATTTTCGCTGTCGTTGCTCGGCACGTTCCTGGTGCGCTCGGGCGTGCTGACCAGCGTGCATTCCTTCGCCGCCGATCCGACCCGGGGCTTGTTCATCCTGCTGTTCCTGGCGATGGTGACCGGTGGCTCGTTGCTGCTGTACGCGCTGCGCGCGCCGCGATTGGCGGTGGCTACCGGCGATCCCCGCCGAGGATTCGCGCCGACCTCGCGCGAGACCTTGTTGCTGGCCAACAACCTGTTGCTGGCCTGCGCCTGCGCCATGGTGTTGCTGGGCACGCTGTATCCCCTGCTGGCCGACGCGCTGGACCTGGGCAAACTGTCGGTTGGCCCCCCCTACTTCGGCACGCTGTTCCTGTTGCTGATGACGCCATTGGTGTTGCTGCTGCCGTTCGGGCCGTTGTCGCGCTGGCAGCGCGACCAGCCCTCGCGGCTGCTGGCCCTGCTGGCGCCATGGGCCATCCTGGCCATCGTGGGCGGCGCGCTGGCGTGGCTTGCCGCACCGCAAGGTCGACTCAAGGCAGGCCTGGGCGTGGCGGCGGCACTGTGGGTCTTGCTGGGCACGCTGCGCTTTGTCTGGTTGCGCTGGCGAACGGCTACCGCGCCGCGCTTCACCGCCGAGATGGTGGGCATGGTGCTGGCACACACGGGCGTGGCGGTGTTCCTGGCCGGCGCACTGCTGGTGGAATCGTTGAGCGTGCAGCGCGAAGTGGCGATGGCGCCCGGACAAACACTGGACCTGGGCCGTCATCAATTGCGCTTTGAAGGCCTCGACACCGTGCAGGGTCCCAACTATCGTGCCGACCGTGCGCACGTTCGCGTCTTCGGCAACGGCCGCGAGCTGGCGCTGCTGGCGCCGGAAAAACGCCGTTACGCCGCGGGCGGCCAGGTCATGACCGAAACCGGTATCCAGCGCGGTCTGTTCGGCGATGTGTATGTCGCCCTCGGCGAGCCGCTGGGCAATGGTGCATGGGCGCTACGCGCGCACGTCAAACCGTTCGTGCGCTGGATCTGGCTGGGCGCGGCGCTGATGGCGCTCGGTGGCCTGGTCACGGCCACCGACCGGCGCTTTCGTCGTCCTCCGGAGAATGTCTGATGTCCGATCCCCGCTCCCACCGCGCCGGTCCCCCTGCTTTACGCAAGCCGCTGCTGGTGGCGGGCATCGTCGCCTTCGTGGCCGTGGTGGCGCTGTTGCTGTACGGCGTGCAGCGCTCCGGCCGCGCCGACCGCGACAGCCTGCCCTCGGCGCTGATCGGAAAGCCGGCACCGGACTTCGAGCTGCCGCTGCTGCACGATCCCTCCATCCGCGTGCACGCACGCGATCTGCGCGGCGCGCCTTACGTGCTCAACGTGTGGGGCAGCTGGTGCCCAACCTGTCGCGAAGAACATCCCATCCTTACCCGCTTCGCGCTGACCAAGCGGGTGCGGGTGATCGGCTACAACTGGAAGGATGAGCACGCCGACGCGCTGCACTGGCTGGAGCAACTGGGCAATCCCTACCTGTTGGTGCTCGCCGATCCGGACGGGCGCACTGCGATCGATTGGGGCATCGCCGCCGCGCCCGAAACTTTCCTGGTCGATGCCAGTGGCGTGGTGCGCTGGAAGCATGGCGGCATGCTGACCCAGGACGTGATCGATGAAGAACTGATTCCGGCATTGGCCAAGCTGGAGCGGGCGCCGGCCGGGCCGCCGTTGCCCGCTTCGCCGTGACCCTGTCCGCGGCGGGGACACGCGGACCGATCCTGCGATTCTGGATCGCCCTGGCGATGCTGCTGGTCGGTGGGCTGGCGCTCGCCCAACCGGTGTCGGATCCCGCACCGCTGGCTTACCGCAACGCGGCCGAGGAAGCGCGTTTCCATGCACTCACCGCCGAGCTGCGGTGCGTGCAGTGCCAGAACCAATCGTTGGCCGACTCCAATGCGCAGATCGCCCATGACTTGCGCCGCGAGGTGCTGGTGTTGATGCAGCAGGGCCGCAGCGACGAGCAGATCAAGCAGTTCCTGGTCGAGCGCTACGGAGAGTTCGTGCTGTACCGTCCCCAGGTCGAATCGCGCACCTGGCTGCTGTGGTTTGGTCCTCTGCTGCTGTTGCTGGGTGGCGCGGGCGTGCTCGTGTGGATCGTGCGCCGCCGCGGCAGGGATTTGCCCCCTCCGGCAATCGACCCGCCGCAGGAGTGGTGACGTGATTGCCTTCGTATTGATCGCCGGTTTGCTCGTCGTGGCCGCGCTGACCCCGGTGCTGCGTCCGCTGTGGCGAGAGTCGCCGCGATTCGTGGTATCGGGCATCGCGCTGATGGCCATCGGCACACTGGTGCTGTATCGCCTGGTCGGCGCCCCCGCGGGGCTGGATCCGCAATCGCGCCAGGCCGCCGCCGTGCCGGCCAACCTGGACGAGGCCATTGCCGAACTTCGCACCGCGTTGCAGCGCGATCCCGGCCAGGTCGAAGGCTGGATGTTGCTGGGACGCTCGCTGGCCGGGCAACAGAAATACGCCGAAGCGGCCGACGCCTATGCAAAGGCGGTCAAATTGCAGCCCGACCAGCCCGAGGTACTGGTCTCGGCGGCGCAGGCGCGGATGCTGGCCGCCGGCGGCCGCGCGCCCGACGAGACCACGTTGGCGTGGCTGCGACAGGCGCTGGCCCTGCAACCCGAGCATCAGCGGGCACGCTGGTTCTTGGGAGTGGCACAGCGCCAGGCTGGCCAACCGGCTGACGCGGCCTCGACCTGGACACCGTTGCTGGCGCAAGTGGACGCGGCCACGCACGCCAGCCTGCTTACCCAGATCAACCAGGCCCGCAGCGAGGCCGGGATGCCGACACTGTCGGCCGATGCGAGCGCCGCGGTAGCGACGGCCGGTCCCCATGCGCTCACGGTCAAGGTTTCGTTGGATCCGGACTTCGCCGCGCGCGTGCGGCTGCGTGGCGACGCGACTGTGTTCGTGATCGCTCGCCTTCCCAACGGACCACCCATGCCGGTCGCCGTGCAGAAGCATTCGCTGCAATCGCTGCCCCTGGAAATAACGCTTGGCGACGGCGATGGGCCGATGCCTACCGCACGGCTGTCCGCCCTCGACGAGGTCGAAGTGGTCGCCCGCTTGTCCAGCAGCGGCAACGCGATGCGGCAGGAAGGCGACCTGGAATCGGCGCCGGTGCGGGTGAAGCTCCCGGCCGGTGCGAAGGTGGAGCTTGTCATCGGCCGTTGAGGGCCAGACGCGGAGCAGCGGGGCCCCACTCGCCACCGCCGGGCGGCGGGTCAGGCCGACCCTTGAAGCGAGTGCGCGGTAAGCAAGCAGTGGGCGCAGTGAGCAGTGAGCAGTGAGCGGCGTCCAGCCTGCACCGGATCCAGCGGCACGGGAATCCGGTGAGCGGCAGGCCGCGATCCATGACCAGGACCCCGGCAACGCATCGCCCGCGGCTAGAATCGACGCATGACCGAATTCATCCCGGCTGCCAGCCAATTCCATCCCCTGCCCTCGCCCTTCCCCATGAAGCGAGGCGGCGCGTTGCACCAGGCGCACGTGGCCTACGAGACCTGGGGGAAGCTGGACGCGCACGCCGCCAACGCCATCCTCATCGTGACCGGCCTGTCGCCCAATGCCCACGCGGCGCGTACCGACGGCAATCCGGAGCCGGGCTGGTGGGAGCCGATGCTGGGACCCGGCAAACCGATCGACACGAATCGCTGGTTCGTGGTGTGCGTCAATTCGCTGGGCAGTTGCAAGGGTTCCACCGGGCCGGCCTCCATCGACCCGGTCACCGGGCAACGGTATCGGCTGGATTTTCCAGAGCTGTCGATCGAGGACGGCGCCGATGCCGCCGCCGTGGTGGTGCGGGCACTGGGTATCGAACAACTGGCCTGCCTGATCGGCAACTCGATGGGCGGCATGACGGCGTTGGCGATGCTGCTGCGCCATCCCGGCATCGCACGCAGCCACATCAACATCTCCGGTAGCGCGCAGGCACTGCCGTTCTCGATCGCGATCCGTTCGCTGCAACGCGAGGCCATCCGGCTGGATCCGGCCTGGAATGGCGGACGCTACGATGATGCGCACTATCCCGAGTCGGGCATGCGCATGGCGCGCAAGCTGGGCGTGATCACCTACCGGTCGGCGCTGGAATGGGATGGCCGCTTCGGTCGCGTGCGACTGGACTCCGAGCATGCAGACGAGGATCCGTTCGGGCTGGAGTTCCAGGTCGAGAGTTATCTGGAAGGCCATGCCCGCCGTTTCGTGCGCTTCTTCGACCCCAATTGCTACCTCTACCTGAGCCGTTCGATGGACTGGTTCGATCTGGCTGAGTACGGCAACGGCGATGTCATGGCCGGGCTGGCCCAGATCCGCGTCGAACGTGCGCTGGCGATCGGCGCCAGCACCGACATCCTGTTTCCGGTGCAGCAGCAGCAACAGATCGCCGACGGGCTGCGGGCCGGCGGCGCCGAGGCGCGCTTCTTGGGGTTGGAGTCGCCGCAGGGCCACGATGCGTTCCTGGTCGACTACGACCGCTTCGGGCCAGCGGTGTGGGAATTCCTGGACGCCCTGTGACGAGCCCCATCGTGCAGCCTCTGCAGCGGATCATGCGGCGCAGCATGTAAACGTTTTCTTGCGCTGATACCGTCGGCATGGTCCCCCGCCACGGAGCCCCGCATGCGCCTGTCCCCCTTGCCATCCGCACCCGACCAACGCCCGAGCCGGCTGGCCTGCCTGGGACTGGTGCTCGGCCTGGCCGGCGTGCTGCCCGCCAGCGCGGCCAACCGCGACGACGGGTTCCCGCCCCGCGCCGAATGGACGGCCAGCGCATCGTCCCGCCAAGTGGCGGCGCTGGCGCCGGCCCATGCCATCGACGGTGACGAGACCACGCGCTGGGGCGGCACGTTCAGCCCCGGTCATTGGCTGCAGGTGGATCTGGGCCGCGAGACCCCGCTGGGGGGCGCGCGCATCCACTGGGACAGTGGCTTTGCGGTGGGCTATCGGATCCAGGCCTCGCGCGATGGACAACAGTGGCAAGACGTCTATGTGAGCCGGGATTCGCGCGGCGGCACCGACTATCTGTTTTTCCCCGACACCCGCGCCAGGTTCCTGCGCCTGGCCAGCCCCGAGCGAACCGCCGACTGGGGCGTGTCGGTATTCGAATTCGAACCCCTTTCCACCCCGCGTGCGGCCGCGCTGGTGCGCGTCGGCGCCGAGGCGGCAAAGGTGTGGCAGGCCGACGCCGCGGCACCGCTGGCGCTACCGGACACGCCAGCGGAAGGCGGACGCGGGCTCGACATCTCGCTGCCGCGCGCCGATCCGATCGCCGGACTGGAAGTGTGGTGGGACGGACCGCGCCATGGCGCATCGCTACAGGCACGCGATGCCAACGGCCGCTGGCAAGCAGTGGCTGCCGACCCCGGCAGTGCCGGTGAGTGGTCGTTCCTGGCCGCGCGCGAGCCGATCACGCCAAACCAGTTGCGCCTGGTCGCCGGACTGGAAGGGCCTGCGCCGCGGGTGCGCCGGTTGCGCCTGCTGGGCCCCGAGCAGGTGCTCACGCCCACCAAACGCTTCGAGATCCTCGCCAACCGCGACCACGCCCACCTGTTCCCGTCGATCCTGCATCGCGAGCAGGTCTACTGGACCGTGGTAGGCGTGCCAGCCGGACGCCAGAAATCCATCTTCGACGAATACGGCAACCTGGAGGCCTTCAAGGGCTCGCCGATGCTGCAGGCGATCTGGCGCGACACGGACGGGCCGGCCGCCACCTCCGACGGCGTGGCACGCACCCAGTCGCTGCGCGAGGGCTGGATGCCGATGCCGTCCGTGCAATGGCAGCCGCGTGCCGGCCTGAGCGCGCGCAACGATGCAATGGCGGTGACCCTCGCCAATGGTGAGCCGGTGACCTTGGTTCGCTATCGCATTGAAAATACCGGCACCACGCGTGCCCAAGGCACGTTGGCCCTGCTGGTGCGGCCGATCCAGGTCAACCCACCTTGGCAGCATGGCGGCGTGTCGCCCATCGGCGAGGTGAAGTTGCTGGGCGACAAGGCGAATACCGATGTAAGCATCGACGGCCGCGTCCTGCTGTCGTCATTGAGTCCGGTCCAACAGCGCGGCACCGCCAGCTTCGGTGCCCATGGCGAACACGAGCCGACGGCGTTGATTGCACAAGGTGGCTTTCCCGACGCGTTGCAGTCGCACGACGATGACGGACTCGCCTCGGCCGCGCTCGGCTACCAGGTCGAGCTCGCGCCAGGGCAGCACCAGGACATCGTGGTTGCGCTGCCACTGGGCACCTCGGCGCGCGATGCCGATACCGGTCGGCTGCCGCCGGCCACGCCCATCGACCGCAACGCCTGGCGTAATCCGGCCAGCGACTTCGATCACGCCGCGGACCTGCTGGCCGCGCAGTGGCAGACGCGCTTTGGCGACGTCGGGCTGGCCCTGCCCGACCGCACCCTGGTGGACATGCTGCGTGCGCAAGGCGCGTACATGCTGCTCAACCAGACCGGACCGGCGATGCAGCCGGGACCGCGCAATTACAACCGTTCCTTCATCCGCGATGGCGCCGCAACCGCGTCGGCCTTGTTGCGCCTGGGGCAGCCGCGCATCGCCCGAGACTACCTGCGCTGGTATACCGACCACGCCGTGCATCCCGATGGACTGGTCTCGCCCATCCTCAATGAAGACGGCAGCGTCAATCGCGGTTTCGGTTCGGACATCGAGTACGACAGCCAAGGCGAGTACATCAATCTGGTGGCCGATGTGGCGCGCCTGGATGGTGGCGCCGAGTCCGTGCGCGACTACCTGCCCAAGGTGATCGCGGCGATGCGCTTCATGCAGGTGCTGCGCGAACGCACGATGGTGCCCGGCTACATGGCCGATCAACCCGCGCCCGAGCGATTCCACGGCATCATCGCGCCCTCGATCAGTCACGAGGGCTATTCCAGCCCCACCCACAGCTACTGGGACGACTACTGGGCGTTGAAGGGTTGGCATGACGGCGCATGGCTGGCCGAACAGTGGGGTGATGCGCAGACCGCACGCTGGGCGCGCGAACAATATGCCGCGCTGCGCGCATCGGTGGCCGCGTCGATCCGCGCCACCATCGCCTGGAAGGGCAGCGACTTCATCCCCGCCTCGGCCGACCTGGGCGACGGTGACCCCACCGGCGTATCGATTGCCCTGGATCCCACCGGACAACAGGCCCTGCTGCCACCGCGCGAACTGGCCAACACCTTCGATCGCTACCTGGTCGACGTGCGCGCGCGCGAGCAGCCCGGTGCCCTGTTTGCCTACACGCCGTATGAAATGCGCAACGTGCTCAGCTACGTGCACTTGGACCGGGTGGACGACGGCAAGGAATTGCTGGACCTGTTGATGGCGCACCGCCGTCCCCTGCCCTGGCATGTGCTGGCAGAGGTCGTGCACTCGCGACTGCGATATCCGGGTTACCTCGGCGACATGCCGCATACGTGGATCGGCGCCGAATATGCGCGCACGCTGTTCGGCATGCTGTTTCGCGAAGACGACGATGCGCTCGTCCTGTTGCCGGGAACGCCTACCGACTGGCTGCGCGACGAAGGCGTGCGATTGAAGGCCGTGCCCACCGCCCACGGTGCGCTGACCCTGACCGCGCAGCACAAGGACAATCGGCTTCGGCTGGTGCTGGGCCAAGGCCTGCGTGCCGATACCCCGCTCCACGTGATCTGGCCGGGGCGCGTGCGTCCCGAGCAGGTTCGGGTCGACGGCCGTGCGGTGCACGATTACGACGCCACGGGTATTCGGCTGGCCGGGCCTTTCCACACGCTCGAAGCGACCTGGCCCACGCAGGCGTCCGCCGCGAGCCCCTAAGGCGGTGCCTTCAACGATGGCACGGAGCCTGGTTGCGGCGCGTCGAATCGTTGCAGCCGTCCGTCTTGCAGTCGGTAGTGCGCATGCAGCACGCCCGGCGGAGGCACATCGTGCGTGATCATCAGCAGGCTGCGCGGACCCAACGCGGCCGCCAGATCCAGTAGCAGTGCATGCGCGGTATCCACGTCCAGTCCCTCGGTCGGCTCGTCGAGCACCATCAGCGGTGCTTCGCGAAGCAAGGCGCGCGCCAGGGCCAGCCGGCGCGCCTGGCCGGCCGACATCGTCGCGCCGTTTTCGCCGACCCAGGTCTCCAGACCGCCTTGTGCCTTGGCCCACGCATCCAGCCTGACTTGCGCCAGCACCTGCCACATCGATTCGTCACTGGCCTGCGGCGAACCGATCGCCAGGTTGTCGCGCACGCTGCCTGCAAATACCGGCGCCTGCTGCGGCAACCAGGCGATCTGGCGATGCCAGTCGGCCTGTGCGAACGCGCGCAGATCCACCCCGCCGTAGCGCACATGGCCTTGCAACGGGTCCCATAGCCGCAGCATCAACGCAGACAGCGTGGTCTTGCCACTGCCGCTGTCGCCGCCGATGGCAATGCGCTCGCCAGGACGCAATCGCAGGTCGAGATTTTCCAGCACGGGACGCGGCCCGTCGGTCCACCCAAAACAGACGCCTTCGAATACCAACTCACCCGCCGCCGGCACTGCCCGCGGCGTGGCCGGATCGCCCACCCCCGGCGCAACATCGACGATTGCCGACAGCCGGCGTGCCGCGACCCGGCCGCTCTGCAACGACTGCCATGCCAGGCCCGCCGCGGACCAGACCTCGATCAGCGCCAAGGCCAGAAAGCAAAGCGATGCCGCCATTGCGGGCAAAATCGTGCCTTGCGAAGCGGCCTGCAGCGATAGCCACAGCATGCCGATCAGGCCGACGGCGCCGCAGGCCGAATGCAGCATTTGCCCGGCCACCCATCGACGTCGCTGCCGCCGGTCGCCCACCACCACGGCATCGGCCGCCGCGTCGACCTGGGCGATCCAGTCATCGACGGCTTCCACGGCAGTCAGATCAGCAGCGCCTTCCAACCCTTCAAACGCAAGCGTGCGTAGTTGCTCGCGTTGCTGCGCCCGCTGTGCTTCGCGTTGTTCGGCGCCGCGCGCCACTTGCCATGGCACGAGCACCCCAATGGCCAGCGCCATCGCAGCCAACAGCGCGCCCGCGGCTGGCAGGATGAGCGCGGCGGCGGCGATTCCCGCCAGGCCAATACCCGCCAGCGCGGCCAGCGGCACCAGTGCGCGCACCACCAGCCCGTCGACCTCGCCTACATCGGACATGAGTCGCGCCAACAGCGCGCCGATGCGGTGCGCCCCCAACCGCGCGGGAGCCAGCGGAAGCGCGCGACGAAAGAACCAGACCCGCAGATCGCGCGCGATGCGCAACGTCGTATCGTGGCCCACCAATTTTTCGCCATAGCGCGAGACGATGCGCACCAAAGTGAGGGCCCGGATGCCCGCCGAAGGCGCAAAGAAGTTGAAGCCCGATGCCATGCCCGTGACACCGGCCAGCGCCGCGGCCGTGAGGAAACCTCCCGAGACCGCCAGCAGGCTCACGCCTGCCACCATCGTCAGCCACACCAGCAAGGCGGCCAGCAGCATCCGTCCACGATGCTGCGCGAAGACTTGCCGCAAGCCATCCTGGCGCCGGCTCACGCGGGCACCGGATCGGTCGGGCGCAGCGACGACAACACCACCCGGGCATCGGCCCAGCGCTGCACCGCCTCGCTGTGCGTGGCCACGATAATCGCGCTTGCGCGGGCGAAGCCGGCCAGGCTGTCGAGCAGATCGGCTTCGGTTTGCGGATCCAGAAAAGCGGTGGGCTCATCGAGCAACAGCAGGTCCGGCTCGCGCAGCAGCAGACGCGCCAGCGCGATGCGGCGAGCTTCGCCGCCCGACAGTCCGAACCCTCGCTCGCCAATGATCGTATCCAGGCCTTGCGGCAGGTGCTGCGCAAATCGCATCACCTGCGCGGCCTCCGCCGCAGCGCGTAATCGCGACACACTGGCCTGCGGGGCGCCCAGCCGGAGGTTGTCGGCAATGCTGCCGTGGAACAGATAAGGCCGCTGGCCCGCGTAGCCCGCTCGCAGCCCCGGGCGACGCACGATGCGGCCCTGGCGAGGCGGCAGCCAACCGGCCAACGCCTCGAGAACGGTGCTTTTGCCGCTGCCACTGGGGCCCACCAACGCCAACCGTCCACCGGGCTCGATCTGCAACGAGAGCCCTTGCACCACATCGTGCGGCGCGTTGCCGGGTCGCAGCCACAACGCGTGGGCACTCAACAAGGCGCCGCGCTCCTGCGCAAGTTCCATTGCCCGTGCAGGTTCCGGCGGTGGCGGCACGAGCTCCCAGTCGAGGCCTTCGAGCAGGCGCTCGACCTCGGCGACCGCCGCCAACGCATTGGCACGATCGTGGTAATGCGCGGCGAGGCGTCGCAGTGGCGCATAGAACTCCGGTGCCAGCAACAGGCAGAACAGCCCTCCGGCCAGGGTGGGCGCCACGTGCACGCCCAACATGCCGAGATAGCCCAGGCCCAGATACAGCGCGACCATCGCCACACTGACCGAGGCAAAGAATTCAAGCACCGTCGAGGACAGAAACGCGATCCGCAACACCTTGAGGCTGCGCTCGCGCACGCCTTCGGCGGCCAGTTCGATGCCGGCCAGTTCGGCCTCGCCACGCCCGTAAAGGCGCAACAGGCCCAAGCCCTTGAGTCGGTCGGCGAAGTGTCCGCCCATCCGCGCCAGCGCCTGCAATTGGTGGCGGCCTGCCGCCTCGGCGCCCCAACCCACCAACATCATGAAAACAGGCACCAGCGGCGCCGTGCACAACAGGATCACCGCCACGACCGGCTCGACGAACGCCACCGCGATCAGCAACGCCAACGGTACCGTCGCCACCTCGGTACGGGCCTGCAGGAAACCGGTGAAATATCCATCCAGTGCATCGCCGTGGGCCAACAACAATTCACCCAGCTCGCCGCTCCGCCGGTGCCGCAACCACAACGGACCGTGCGCCATCAGTTGCCGATAGACGCGCTCGCGCAACGTGCGCTTGGCAACGTCGGCCACCGTGCCCGACGCATGTTGTGCCAGCGCCGACAGCAACAGGCGGGCGAGCAGCACCACCGCCAGCGCGCTTAGCACAGGCGCCAGCTCACGCAGTGGACGCGCGTGCGCGAAGACCGCCGCCAGTAACCAGGCAATCAATGCCGCCTGCGCGATCATCAGCCATCCAGCCAACGTGATCGCCAACGCAGCGGCGACGCGCGGGCGCGCTGCCTGGGCGGCCAAGCCGGCCAGCCAGGCGGCCTGGCGGTCCCGCAATGGCGGCGATTCGCCCGTAGGAGCGGGGTTGTTGGGCAAGAGGTCCTCGGCAACCGGGGTTCTGGAAGGAATTGTATGCGGGCTGGACCGCCCGTCGGAATGCTCGAGTACGCGACCCATTGCCGCATTGATCTGGATCAAGGCCGAGCGCACCATCGGCGACGGATCATTCGCATCGCCGCTGGATCATTCTCGCAACCTGGCCGCTGGGCCAGGGCATTCCAAATCGCTGAATCATTCGGGCAGCCTCCCCTACCTACAAGGACGCCACCGCCATGATCGACATGACCGTTGTCGATTTGTCACGGCTTCAGTTCGCACTGACCGTGATGTACCACTTCCTCTTCGTTCCCCTTACCCTCGGACTGTCCTTCATGATCGCGATCATGGAGAGCGTATACGTCATGACCGGTCGCGAGGTCTGGCGGCGCATGACGATCTTCTGGGGCGTGCTGTTCGGCATCAATTTCGCGATGGGTGTCGGTACGGGCCTGGTGATGGAATTCCAGTTCGGCATGAACTGGTCGTACTACAGCCACTACGTAGGCGACATTTTCGGTGCGCCACTGGCCATCGAAGGCTTGATGGCGTTCTTCCTGGAAGCTACCTTCATCGGCTTGTTCTTCTTCGGCTGGAACCGCCTGTCGCGCGTGCAGCACCTCACCGTGACCTGGCTGATGGCGCTGGGCACCAACCTGTCGGCCCTGTGGATCCTGATCGCCAACGGCTGGATGCAGAACCCCACCGGCGCGGTGTTCAACCCGGACACCATGCGCATGGAGGTGGTCGACTTCGTGGCGGTGCTGTTCAACCCGGTGGCACAGGCCAAGTTCGTGCACACGGTCAGCGCGGGCTACGTGACCGGCGCCATTTTCGTAATTTCCATCAGTTCGTTTTTCATGCTGCGCGGCAAGCATCGCGACGTGGCCCGCCGCTCCTTTGCGGTGGCCGCCGCCTTTGGCCTGCTCTCTTCGCTGTCGGTGGTGGTGCTCGGTGATGAAAGCGGTTATGCCGCCAACGAACACCAGAAGATGAAACTGGCCGCGATCGAGGCGATGTGGGAGACCGAGCAGCCGCCGGCCGACTTCACCGCGTTCGGCATCCCGAACCAGAGGACGCACCAGAACGACTTCGCGATCAGGATCCCGTACCTGATGGGCCTGATCGCGACCCGTTCGTTGAACACGCCCATCCCCGGCATCCTGGAACTGGTGGGACGTGCAGAACATCGCATCCGCGGCGGCCAGATCGCCTATGGCGCGCTGGAACGCCTGCGCAAGGACAAGAACGACGTTGCTGCGCGGGAGATGTTCGACCGTCACTGGCAGGACCTGGGCCACGGGCTGCTGCTCAAGCGTTACCGCGAGGACATCCTCAACGCCACGCCCGAGCAGATCTCGCAAGCCGCCATGGATACGGTGCCGCGCGTGCTGCCGCTGTTCTGGACTTTCC